>NZ_JADMJK010000082.1 GCF_018780625.1 Polaromonas sp.
CTCGCCGCCGCGCAGCGGGTAGTGCACCAGGTGGCAGTTCGGGCCGACCCAGATGGCGGCCGCGTTCCACTGCAGGTCAGCCGGGAAGTCCTTCTTGTCGATCACGGCGCGGTAGACCACATGGCCGGTCACGCGGGCCAGGTCGCCCACGAACTGCTCGCGCACCACCGACTTCACACCGTCGGCGCCGATCAGCGCAATGCCCTTGTGGGCGGTGCCGCGCTGGTCATGGACCGTCACGCTGCGCTCGTCCTGCTCGATGCGCTCGGCGCGGGTGGAGGTCAGGAATTCGACCTTGCCGGTTTCCTGCGCGCCTTCCAGCAGCGACTTGTGCACATCGACGCGGTGGATCACGGCGTAGGGGTTGCCGAAACGCTTGCGAAATGCCTCGCCCGTCGGGATCCGGCCCACCAGGGAGCCGTCGACCGCGTCATGCATCACCATCTCGTCGGTGTAGACCGCACGGCTGCGGGCCTTTTCTCCGATTCCCAGCGCATCAAAGGCATGAAAGGCATTGGGGCCGAGCTGGATGCCCGCGCCGATCTCGCCGATCTCGGGCGCCTGCTCCAGCACCTTGACGGCAAAGCCGCGCCGCACCAGGGCCAGCGCTGCGGCCAGCCCCCCAATGCCGCCGCCGGCAACGAGAACGGGCAGGTCGGCTGATTTGTCGCTCATTTTTTTACTCCTGAAATGGTTGAGAGGTTGAAAGTTGCTAGGCTATGGGCAATATCGGGAATACATACAAAGTACACTGATGATTAGTGTAGTGATGATGCAAATAATCATAAATCCGGGAAAACCCTTAGACTTGAAAATATATGGAAACAAAGCCGCGCAAGACCGTTCACATTGACCAGATGCCTGGTCACGCCATTCGTCGGCTGCACCAGATCTCGGTGGGAATCGCGCACCAGGAAGCGCAAGCGCTGGGTATCACGCCGGTGCAGTACGCCATCCTGCAGTCCGTGCACAACCATCCGAACACCGACCAGCGCACGCTCGCCAACCTGGTGTCCCTGGACACATCCACAACGGCGGGCGTCGTGGACCGGCTGGAGGCGCGCGGTCTGCTCACGCGAAACGCATCACCCGATGACCGCCGGGTACGCTTGCTGACCCTGACCCTGGCGGGCGAAGAATTGCTTGCCGATGCGATTCCGTGCATGGCAAGGGTCCAGGAGTTGATCCTGGCGCCGCTGACGCCCAGTCAGCGCAAGGAGTTCATGCACCTGCTGAACCAGTTGGTGACCGTAAACCAGGAACTCAGCCGCGCGCACAGCGAAACCGGCAAGCTGGCCTGAGGATGGTTCAACAAAGCCCTGACAGCCCTCGGCCTGTCAGGGGAAACAACAATTTCCCGTCATTCCCGGGGGACGCGGGAAGTTATTTTTAGCCATGGCCTCATGGCTGGCCACCAGCCCGCCCGGCAATGGGTTTCATCACTCCACCCGGGTTATCGCGGCCGGTTTGAAGCCCAGGTCCGCCGCCTTGCCCTTGCGCGCGCGCGCCGCCCTGGCGTTGTTCAGGCTGCGGATTTCCAGCGTTTCCTCGCGCACCTTGCCGCCGCGTCCAATGCCTTCAATCTTCACGCTGCGGGTGTAAGCGGCGGCACCGGCCAGAGTGTCCTTGGCATCCAGGTCGATCAGCACCAGGCCGCGCCCGCCCTTGTCCATCTGCTTGAGCTCGCTGATCTCAAACGTCAGGATGCGGCCGCCGGTAGACGCGCAGGCGACATGCGTGGCCGGCAACAAAGGCTGGCTGCCGCTGCTGCCCTGCGCATGCGAGGGACGGCACAGGGTTTCGCCTTCGCCCAAACCGATGAAGGCCTTGCCGCTCTTGTTGCGCGACACCATGCTTTCGACCGTGGCCAGAAAGCCGCAGCCGCCCGAGCCGGACAGCAGCAGCAGGGCCGAAGGCGGTCCGGAAAAGTAATGCACCAACTGGGTGCCCGACTCCAGTTCGATCAGCGTGGTGACGGGCTGGCCGTCGCCGCGCGCGCCGGGCAGCGCGGCCACCGGCACCGAATACACCCGGCCATTGCTGCCAAACGCCAGCAGCATGTCCACCGTGCGGCATTCAAACGTGCCGTACAGCCCGTCGCCGGCCTTGAAGGCAAAGCTGGCGGCGTCGTGGCCATGGCCGCCCCGGGCCCGGACCCAGCCCTTGCTGCTGACCACGACCGTGACCGGTTCGTCCAGCACCTTGATGTCGAGCACCACCTTTTTCTCGGCCTGGATCAAGGTGCGGCGCGGGTCGGCAAACACCTTGGCGTCAGCCTCAATTTCCTTGATCAGCAGCCGGCGCAGCGCCGTCGGGCTGCCCAGGATTTCCTCCAGCCTGCCCTGCTCCTCGCGCAGGGCTTTCAGCTCCTGCTCGATCTTGATGGCTTCCAGCCGCGCCAGCTGGCGCAGGCGGATTTCCAGGATATCTTCTGCCTGGCGGTCGCTCAGCGCAAAGCGCGCGATCAGTGCGGCCTTGGGCTCGTCAGCCTGGCGAATGATGGCAATCACTTCGTCGATGTTGAGCAGCACCAGATGCCGCCCCTCCAAAATGTGGATGCGGTCCAGCACCTTGTCGAGCCGGTGCTGCGAGCGCCGCTGCACCGTGGTCTGGCGAAACGCGATCCACTCGACCAGTATTTGCCGCAAGGACTTCTGCGTCGGCTTGCCGTCCAGCCCCACCATGGTCAGGTTGATGGAAGACGAACTCTCCAGGCTGGTGTGGGCCAGCAGGATGTTGATGAGTTCGGACTGCCCGATCTTGCTGGTCTTGGGCTCAAACACCAGGCGCACGGCGGCGTCCTTGCTGGACTCGTCGCGCACCAGATCCAGCACCGACAGCACGGTCTGCTTGAGTTGCACCTGGTCCTGGCTCAGCGCCTTCTTGCCGGTCTTGATTTTCGGGTTGGTCAGCTCCTCGATCTCTTCCAGCACCCGCTGCGTACTGACGCCGGGCGGCAACTCCTGCACCACCAGACGCCACTGGCCGCGCGCCAGCTCTTCAATCTTCCATCGCGCGCGCACCTTCAGGGAGCCCCGGCCGGTGTTGTAGGCCGACGCAATTTCCTGGGCGTTCGAAATGATTTGCCCGCCGCCGGGGTAGTCGGGGCCGGCAATCAGCGTGTACAACTCCTCGTCGCTGAGCTGCGGCGTTTTGATCAGGGCGACACAGGCGTCCGCCACCTCGCGCAGGTTGTGGCTCGGGATTTCAGTGGCCAGGCCCACGGCAATGCCACTGGCACCATTGAGCAGCGTGAACGGCAGGCGTGCTGGCAACTGCCGGGGCTCCTCGGTCGAGCCGTCGTAGTTCGGGATGAAATCGACTGTGCCCTCGTCAATCTCTTCCATCAGCAGACTCGTGATGCGGGCCAGTCGCGCCTCGGTGTAGCGCATGGCCGCCGCGCCGTCGCCGTCGCGGCTACCGAAGTTGCCCTGGCCGTCGATTAGCGGGTAGCGCTGCGAAAAGTCCTGCGCCATGCGCACCAGCGCATCGTAAGCGGCCTGGTCGCCGTGCGGATGAAAGCGGCCCAGCACATCACCGACCACGCGGGCGCTCTTGACGGGCCGGGCACCGGTTGCGTTATTGGCGCCACCAAAGCCCAGGCCCATGCGCGCCATGCTGTACAAAATGCGCCGCTGCACCGGCTTTTGGCCGTCACACACATCAGGCAGCGCCCGGCCCTTGACCACGCTGAGCGCGTATTCAAGGTAGGCACGCTGCGCGTAGGCGGCGAGCGAATCCTGATCGGCAGGCTCAGGCGTTGGAGCGGGGACCGGGGCGTCCGGCGTAAAAAGATCCGTCATGAAATGGCTCGGTTTTTTCAGGTTATGCGGGTATGCGGGTCATGCCATGCCGCTGCGCCCGAAGGGCAGCAGTCAAGGCGCTAGTAGTCGGAGTCGATTTTGGGTCCGTCAGGCTTGAGGGTGTCGCCCTCGGCAACGAGCCATATGCTGCGCGAACGGTGGCTGCGGGGCCAGCGCCTGAATTGCCCGGTCAGCGACGTCAGCCAGGCATGCGTCGCAGCGAGCGCCATCGGGCGCATCGATGTCAGGTGGCTGACGATGACGCGAAACTGGAGCTCCACGCCGGACAACTGGGGGCTGTCGATGCGCAGGCCGCTCACCACCAGCCGGGTCGCCATCGCATTGATCTCGGCCACCCCGGACAAGCCTTGCGCCAGCACGGCAAACCGGCCGCCGCTGATGCGGGCAGCCAGATCATTGTCGCCAATGGAGCGCCGCAGGCGCAGCGCCGCTTCCAGCGACATTTTTTCACTGGAATCAGGCCCCAGCTGATTCAGCAGCCCCTGCCAGTTCTGCACTTCAATCAGAAAAACCGCGCTGCTGACCGTGCCTTGACGGGCACGCGACATCACGCGCATCAGCCGTTCCACCAGCACCTGGGAGGTCGCCAGCCCCGTCAGTGGGTCGGTAACATTGGCAGAAATGCTGCGCACCCGGCTTTCATTGAGCAGGCGGCTACGCCAGACCAGCGCCAGGTAAATCGGCGGCACCTGCACCAGGAGCATCAGCACCACCGGCGCGTGGGCTTGCCGGGCCACGGCAAACCCGGCCAAAAACCACAGGGCTGTCGCCAGCCCGGCAACATGCCCTGCCAGCAGCCACCATTTCCAGGGACCTGCGGTGTCCCGGGACTGCACCACGGCGTAGGCGGAAATAGCCAGCAGCACCAAGACCCAGGCGAAAGCAGCCACTGCCAAATAGTCATTGGCACCAGGGACCGCATAAAAACCTGCCAGGGCCAGCGTGGTCAGTGCCAGCAGGGTCAGGGCGGTCTTGATCTGCCCCATGGATTGCCGATTTTTCAGCAGCCACATCTGGAGCCCGGCCAGCATCGCAGGACCCGCCACCAGCGGCAGGCGCTGGAGCAATTCGCCATGGGCCTGCAGTCGCTGCCCCGCGAGCGTCACCACCACCATGAGGCACAGATAGGCCGCCAGCCCCAGCAGCGTGCGCTCCCCGTAGGCGTAGCCAACAATCAGGCTGAGCAGCAGCACCAGCCCCAGCACACCAACCGCAATACCCAGCGCAAAAATACCCGGGTTGAACACAAGATGCAGGTCCATCAGTCCCGCACGGCCTTCACTTCTGGGGAGGGGCCGGACGCCACTTGGAGGGGGACCATGTTGCCGCGACCACGGGTGCCCCCCATCATTTCCATGCGCACTCGACCCGAAGCGGCCATCGCTCCGGGCGGCTTGAGGTGGTTGTAAAGCTGCATCACGGTTTTGACGTAATTTTTGGTTTCCGGGTAATTCGGTATCTTGTTGCCCGCCCGCTGCACGGCGCCCTCGCCTGCGTTATAGGCCGCAAGGGCCAGTTCAAGCTGGCCGGGGAACAGCTTGATCAGGTAACTCAAATACCTGGATCCTGCCCCGATGTTGGTGCGGGGGTCTGTCAGCTTTTTCTGGATCGCAGACGTCTTGTCGGCTCTGACGCCATAGCGCTCGGCTGTCGGCGGAATCAGCTGCATCAGGCCAACGGCGCCCTTGGGTGAAACGGCGTGGGTGTCAAACCCGGACTCGGTAGCGATCAGGGCCTGCAGCAGTTCATAGTCAATTCCGTGCGCCAGTGAAGCTTCGCGCAGCAAATGCCTGACCGCCTTGTAGTTGGGCGATACGTCAAAAAAGGCCTGTAGTTTGGGCGGTACCCCTGCCGCGCCCGCCGCCGGGTAGGCGCTACGGCCCGACGCTTCGCCGTTATCGCCCGCGTTGAAACTCTCGCCGCCGCCGCCGCCGCCGCCGCGAAAAAACAGCTCGTAGCGCTCATCCAGCCTGGTCGCTGAAAAGTGCGCCGTGCCCTGCGCATTGACATAACCCCATACATCTGCCCGGGCAGGGACGGCCTGCAAAGCCGCGACCAAGATGAGCAGCAAGGAAAAACCCAGCGCGCGCCAACGGGTGGCCCCGCCCCAAGCTGGCCGTGGCAACAACGAAACTAACTTGGCGCAAGGGTTCATCAAATATCAATTTCTACGGCATCGCCGTGCAACTCCATCAGTTCGCGGCGCGCCGCTGCTTCGCCTTTGCCCATCAGCTTGGTAATCAAGCCCTCGGTTTGCAGGAAATCCTGGTTACCCAGTTGCACGGGCAACAGCCGGCGCGTGTCGGGGTTGAGCGTGGTGTCCCACAATTGCTCGGCGCTCATTTCACCCAGGCCCTTGAAGCGGCTGATGCTCCAGGCATTTTCACGCACGCCATCCTTGCGCAATTTATCCAATATGGCGTTCAATTCCCCTTCATCAAGGGCATACACCTTGGAGGCCGGTTTTTTGCCGCGTGCCGGCGCATCCACGCGAAACAACGGTGGCTTGGCGACAAAGACATGGCCGGTTTCAATCAATTTGGGAAAGTGGCGAAAAAACAGCGTCAGCAGCAGCACCTGGATGTGCGAGCCGTCCACGTCGGCGTCAGACAGGATGCAGACCTTGCCGTAGCGCAGGCCGCTCAAATCCGGCGTGTCGTTCGGGCCATGCGGATCGACGCCGATAGCCACTGAAATGTCGTGAATCTCGGTGTTGCCAAACAGCCGGTCACGGTCGACTTCCCAGGTGTTGAGCACCTTGCCGCGCAGCGGCAAGACCGCCTGGCTTTCCTTGTCCCGGCCCATTTTGGCACTGCCGCCGGCCGAGTCTCCTTCGACCAGAAACAGCTCATTGTTCGCCAGGTCCTTGCTTTCGCAGTCGGTCAGCTTGCCGGGCAGCACGGCCACGCCCGAGCCCTTGCGTTTTTCAACTTTTTGACCTGCCTTTTGCCGCGTTTGCGCCGCCTTGATGGCGAGTTCAGCGAGCTTTTTGCCGTACTCCACATGCTGGTTCAGCCACAGCTCCAGCGCCGGGCGCACATAGCTGGAGACCAGCCGCACCGCATCGCGCGAATTCAGGCGTTCCTTGATCTGGCCCTGAAACTGCGGGTCCAGCACCTTGGCCGAGAGCACGTAGCTGGCGCGGGCAAACACATCTTCGGGCAAGAGCTTGACGCCCTTGGGCAGCAGCGAATGCAGCTCTATGAAGCTCTTGACGGCCGTGAACAGGCCGTCGCGCAGACCGCTTTCGTGCGTGCCGCCGGCGCTGGTCGGAATCAGGTTGACATAGCTTTCGCGCACCGGCTGGCCGAATTCGGTAAAGGCCACGCACCAGCTGGCGCCCTCGCCCTCGGCAAAACTGTCGTGCGAGGCGTCGGCGAAGCCTTCCCCTTCAAACAGCGGAATCACCGGGTCGCCGGTCAGCGTCTGCATCAGGTAGTCGCGCAGGCCGCCCTTGTAAAGCCAGGTTTGTGTTTCCCTGGTTTTCTCGGTGGTCAGCGTCACGCTGACGCCGGGCATCAGCACTGCCTTGCTGCGCAGCAAATGCGTCAACTCGGCCATCGGCAGCGCGGGCGACTCAAAATATTTGACGTCGGGCCAGGCACGCACCGTGGTGCCGCACTTGCGGTCGCCGTCGCCGTTCTTGCGCAGCACCAGCGGCTCAATCACGTCACCACCGGAAAACGCCAGTTGGGCCACCTGGCCTTCGCGGTAGGAGGTGACTTCCAGCCGGGTCGACAGCGCATTGGTCACGCTGACGCCGACACCGTGCAGGCCCCCTGAAAAACTGTAGGCGCCGCCCTTGCCCTTGTCGAACTTGCCGCCCGCATGCAGGCGGGTGAACACCAATTCCACCACCGGCGCATTTTCTTCCGGATGCAGGCCAAACGGAATGCCGCGGCCGTCGTCTTCAATACTGACAGAGCCATCGGCGTGCAGCGTGACCCGGAGCTTTTTGCCGTGCCCGGCCAGCGCTTCGTCGGCCGAGTTGTCCAGCACCTCCTGGATGATGTGCAAGGGGTTGTCGGTACGCGTGTACATGCCCGGACGCTGCTTGACGGGCTCCAGGCCCTTGAGCACGCGTATCGAGCTTTCAGAATAGTCGGTAAGTAGTTTGTCGGCCATGGCAGTTCAAATGATTGCAGCAATTGTAGACCGCTGCCCGGAACTAGCTGTACAAATACACAGCCCAGCCACTGCACGAGCCCAAGACAGGTCTGACACCCTGGCGACGCAACAGGTGCGCAGCGACGCGGCAGCCTCGCCAGATTTTCGTTACAGTCAAGAGATGGCTTCAAGTACCCACTCTTCACCAAAATCCATTTCAATGTTCCAGGTGCTGGCCTGCGGTGCGGCTATTGTGACGCTGTCCATGGGCATTCGCCACGGTTTTGGACTGTGGCTGCAGCCCATCACCCAAGCGCAGGGCTGGACCCGCGAAACCTTTGCCTTTGCCATTGCCATACAAAACCTTGCCTGGGGAATTTTCGGCATTTTCGCGGGCATGGTGGCCGACCGGTTTGGCGCCTTTCGAGTGATTGCGGGCGGCGCCGTGCTGTATGCGCTGGGTCTGGTGGGCATGGCGCTATCCCCGACGGGCCTGCTGTTCACGCTGACCACCGGCGTGCTCATTGGCGCAGCCCAGGCGGGCACCACCTATGCCGTGATTTACGGCGTGATTGGCCGCAATATCTCAGCCGACAAGCGCTCGTGGGCCATGGGGGTTGCCGCTGCAGCGGGGTCGTTTGGCCAGTTTTTGATGGTGCCGACCGAAGGCTTCCTGATCAGCAGCCTGGGCTGGCAAACGGCCTTGCTGGTGCTGAGCGGCGCGGTGCTGCTGATCGTGCCGATCGCGATGGGCCTGCGTGAGCCCGGCTTTGCAGGCGGAGCGCCCGCCAGGCGGGCGCAGAGCATTGGCCAGGCGCTGCGCGAGGCACTCAAGTACCCGAGCTTTCAGCTCCTGATGGCCGGCTACTTTGTTTGTGGCTTTCAGGTGGTGTTCATTGGCGTTCACATGCCCAGCTACCTCAAGGACAAAGGCCTGTCGCCGCAGGTGGCCGGCTATGCGCTCGCGCTGATTGGCCTGTTTAACGTGTTTGGCACCTACATTGCGGGCTCGCTGGGTCAGCGCATCGCCAAACGCAAGATATTGGCCACCATCTACCTGTCGCGCGCCGTCGTCATCGCCGTATTTCTCGCCGCGCCACTGAGCCCGGCCAGCGTCTATATTTTTTCCAGCCTGATGGGCCTGCTGTGGCTGTCGACGGTGCCGCCGACCAACGCCATGGTGGCGCAGATTTTCGGCATCCAGCATATGTCGATGCTGAGCGGCTTCATTTTCTTTAGCCACCAGATCGGCTCGTTCATGGGCGTGTGGCTGGGCGGCTACCTGTATGACCGGACCGGCAGCTACGACATCGTCTGGTACATAGCGATTGCGCTGGGTGTGTTGGCAGCGCTGGTGAACCTGCCGGTGCGCGAAACGCCGATTGCCAGGCCCCACCATGGCAAGCTGCCGCAGGGGGCATGACATGGCGCAAAAGCTGATTCTGTGGACGCTTGCCGGCATGGCGTTGCTGGCGGTGTTTGCCCTCTACACACGGCCTGACTTCCTGTTGACCGTGGCAGACCAGGTCTGGAGCTGCTTTTAGGCCGCTTGCGTCATATTTAAGCTTTTTAGCCCTTAGCCCAATAAGGGCGGGGATACCTAGCTACCAAAAACGTATCGGTTAACTTTTCCCTGCTGATCCCTCCACCACAAAGAGAATTTCCGGTGAAAGAACCCATAGATTTGCACGACACAGTGCCCCCATCAGCCTGGGTCCAGCGCTGGTCGCACCTTGTTGCCCAACACGGCGTGGTGCTGGACGTCGCCTGCGGACAAGGCCGCCACGCCCGCTGGTTTCATGAGCAGCATCATCCGGTGGTGCTGGTGGACCGGTCGCGGGAAGCGATTGAATCCATTGCCCTTCCGGCATCTGCCTGCGAAGCCGTCGTCGCTGACATTGAAAATGGCCCCTGGCCGTTTGCGGGCCGGCAGTTTGACGCGGTAGTGGTCACCAACTATCTGTGGCGCCCCTTGATGCGCACGCTGCTGGACAGCCTGGCGCCCGGCGGCGTGCTGATTTACGAAACCTTTACCCAAGGCAACGAAACGGTCGGAAAACCTTCCCGGCCCGACTTTTTACTTCGGACCGGTGAGTTGCTGGACCTCTGCAAGGAACTGCGGGTCGTCGCCTTTGAAGAAGGCTACCTGGACGCCCCGCCCCGCTTCGTGCAGCGGATTGCCGCAGTCCGGGAAAGGTCTTCAACGGGAACCGTGGCCCGCTACCCCCTCAGCTAATGGCCTTGTAGCGGGCAGCCATCAATCGAGCTTGACGCCGGCGTCCTTCACCAGCTTGACCCAGAACTTGGCATCCTCATTCAGAAACGTTGAAAACCGCTCGGGCGAAGCCGACAGCGCAACCTCCGTGCCTTCGCGCGCCAGTGCGGCCTTGACCGAGGGTTGTTGCATGGCAGTGGTCGCAGCATCAAATATCTTCTTGACAACGGCGGGGGGCGTGCCTACTGGCACAAACAGCCCGTACCAGAACTCGATGCTGTAAGCCGGCAAACCGGCCTCGGCCATGCCCGGCACGCCGGGAACCAGGCTTGACCGCTCCCGGGTGCTGACGGCCAGGCCGCGCAAACGGCCAGCCTGCATCATGGGCAAGACCGAGGGCGGCGTGCCAAACGTGAGTTGCGTGTCACCCGCAACCACTGACTGCACGGCCGGGCCACCACCGCGGAACGGGATATGCGTCATTTCCACACCGGTCAGTTGCAGGAACAGTGCGGCGCCCAGATGCGGCGCCGAGCCGTTGCCCGATGTGGCGTAGTTGAGCGTGCCGGGTGATTTTTTGGCCTGGGCGATCAGGTCCTGCACCGAATTGATGCCTGATGCGGGGTTGGCGGCAATCACCAGGGGTGAACTGCTCACCTTGGTAATGGGCATCAGATCACGTGCCGTATAGCCCAGCTTGCTATTGAGCGCAGGGTTGACCGAAATGCTGCTCGGGCTGGCAATCAGCACGGTGTAGCCGTCCGGCGCGGACTTGGAAGCCAGTTCCGCCGCAATGCTTGATCCAGCACCTGCACGGTTTTCAATCACGATGGGCTGGCCCATGGCCTTGCCCATCGCGTCGCTCATGGCGCGCGCCACATAGTCCGCTGCACCACCTGGCGCAAATCCGACCAGCAGCCGGATCGGCTTGGCAGGATACGCGGGCGCCTGGGCGAAGGCACCCAGGCTCAGGCTGCCAAGAACCAGCGCCAACAGAATGTTTGATTTTTTCATGATGTGTGTCTCCTTTTTTTGATGATTCGAAATGCGGTCTAGCGTTCGCCCGGGATGGCCAGCACAATCTTGCCGAGATGTCCGCTGGCTTCCATATGCGCCTTGGCCTCGGCCAGTTGCGCAAAGGGAAAAACCTTGTCCACCAGCGGCCTGATGCGGCCCGCCGCAATCGCCGGCACGATGTCGTTGATGAAGCCTGGCACGGCCTGGGCGCGCTGCTCAGGCGTGCGCTGCTTGTTGGAGACACCGAAAAACGTCAGGCGCCTGGCATGCAAGGCCTCGACGTCGATCTCGGCCTTGAGCACGCCATCGACATAGCCGACCGTTGCATGCCGCCCCTGAAACGCCATGCAGCGTACACTTTCGGCAAACACCGACCCGCCCACGGTATTGACGACCAGGTTCACGCCTTTGCCACCGGTGGCCTGCATCACGGCGTCGTGGAAATCAGCGGCGCGCGTGCACAGGCCCACATCCAGGCCCAGCGGCGTGAGGCGAGCGAGTTTTTCGGCCGAGCCGGACGTGCCTATCACCTTCGCCCCCAGGGCCTTGGCGGTCTGCAAGGCGGCCACACCCACCCCGGAAGACACACCATTGATCAGCAGCCACTCATCGGCGGCCAGGCGGCCCTGCAGTACCAGCATGTCATAGACCACCAGAAAGGTCAGCGGAACACTGGCCGCCTGCTCCCACGACAGGTTTGCGGGCATCAACATGGCTTCGCGCAAATCCATGACGGCATATTCTGAAAAGGCTCCCGGACAGCGGCCCATCACCCGATCGCCCAGCTTCAGGCTGCTGACGCCCGCTCCCAGCTTGACCACCTCGCCTGCCCCCTCGGCGCCCACGGCCTTGGCGGTGCCCGATGTGCCGTGCAGCCCATGGCCGGCAATGAACTCGCCCCGATTCAGGCTGGCTGCGTGCAGGCGCACCAGCACCTGCTGTGGGCCGGGCTCGGGCTGCGGTACCTCGCGCAATTCCAGTTCGGCCTGGTCCCCGGTCATCTTCATCCAGTAAGACTGCATGGGTGTGGTTCTTTCTATCTGTTTTATTGAGGCTGAAATGAAGCGCGCTTATTTCCCGGTAAAGACGGGCTTGCGCTTTTCCATGAAGGCCTTGCGGCCCTCGGCGTAGTCGGCACTGTCAAAGCAGCCGCGGATCAGTTGCTGGCACAGCGCCCTGTCCAGGTCAGGCGAAGGCTTGAGAATTTCAGCCGTAATGGCCTTGGCCGCGCGTATGGTCAGCGGCGCATTGACCTCCATTGCAGAGGTGTACTCGGCCAGCAGGGCAGGCAGTTGCTCGGGCGCGCACACCCGGGAAATCAGCCCCATCGATCTGGCCTCGCTGGCGTCGATCTTGCGCGCCGTGAAAAACAAATCCTTGGCGGCGCCGGGACCGATCAGGTCCACCAGGTTTTTCATGGCCGAGTAACGGTAGCCCAGGCCCAGTCGGGCAGCGGGAATCGAAAATACCGAGTCGGTAGAAGCAATGCGGATGTCGCAGCTGATCGCCACATTCACCCCGCCCCCGATGCAATAGCCGCGAATGCACGACAGCGTAGGCTTGCTGAAGTCAAGAATGCTCATCAGCGCGTTTTCCGCCATGTGCTCGTAGCGCGTCACCGCCTCCTGGGCGGCGCGCATGTCTTCAAATTGCGAGATATCGGCGCCGGACACAAATGATTTTTCACCGGCGCCCGAGAACACCACAAGCCGCACCCGGTCGTCGGATTGCGCCTGGTGCAGGAGCGCGGGGACGGCCTCCCACATGTCCACCGACAAGGCGTTGTGGCGTGCCGGGTTATTGAAGCGGATATGCAGCGTGGAGGCATTGAGCCAGGTCTGCACGCGCTCGGTGGGGGACTCATAGCTTGTCGTTGTCATCAGTACACTCCAGTTGATTTCATGCGCGCCAGGTCTGCAGCGCTCAAGCCCAGTTCACCCAGGACTTCCTCGGTATGCTCGCCCCGGCGCGGGGCGGCACGGGCAATCGTGCTGGGCGTGCGCTGCAGTTGCATGGGCTGGCCCACGAGCCGCTGCGCGCCCAGATGGGTGGACACCACGTCCTTGACCATATCGAGGTGCTGAATTTGCGGCTCCTCAAACACTTCCTTCATATTGCTGATGTGGCCACAGGCGACACCACCCGCATTCATACGCTCGATCCAGTAAGCGCGGTCCTGCTCGGCCAGTCGCCGGTTGATTTCGGCATTGAGCGAATCGCGGTTGACCGATCGCCCCTTTTTGTCTTTGTAGCGTTCATCGCTGACCCACTCCGGTGCGCCCATGATGTCGCAAAACCGTTCCCATATTTTGGAACCGAACACGGCGATATTCATATACCCGTCACGCGCCTTGTACACCCCGGTCGGGATGCTGGTGGGGTGAAAATTTCCCGCCTGGGTGGCAATTTCACCATCAATCAGCCAGCGCGAGGTCTGAAAATCCATCATGTAGACCATGGACTCCAGCAGCGACGTATGCAACCACTGGCCCTTGCCGGAGCTTTCGCGCTCCAGCAGGGCCACCAGAATGCCTTGGGCCGCAAATATTCCAGCGCACAGGTCGGCAATCGGAATGCCCACGCGCATAGGTCCCTGCTCGGCCAGACCGGTCACAGACATCAGCCCGCCCATGCCTTGGGCGATCTGGTCAAAGCCAGGGCGCCCGGCCAGCGGACCCGACTGTCCAAACCCAGAAATGCTGGCGTACACCAGGCGCGGGTTGTCCACGCGCAGGCTTTCATAGTCGATGCCAAGGCGAAACTTGACGTCGGGACGAAAGTTCTCCACCACCACGTCCGCGCCGGCAATCAGGCGCTTGAGGACGCTGATGCCCTCGGCCTCCTTGAGGTTCAGGGTGATCGAGCGCTTGTTGCGGTGCGTGTACTGGTAGTCCGAGCCCTCCTGCCCGCCCAGCGTGTCATCGCCGCGCATGTGCTCGGGCATCTGGACCTGGATCACATCCGCCCCCCAGTCGGCCAGTTGGCGGCAGGCCGTCGGCCCGGCCCGGACCTGGGTGAGATCCACCACGCGAAAGCGCTGGAGTGCAGAAGATGCAGGCATGTGAGGCATGTTTGAAATCCAGAAAGAGACAAAAAAACAAAATGCAAGTGTCATCTCACCACGACTTAAGTGTCAACACTTTTTTCAAAATAGACAACACTTCGACGCGTCAAAGGCCATCCACCCCTTCTTTCAGTTACCATCCGGCCACGTGCTCCACGCGTCCATACCCTACGCAACCGGCACCTCCAGCCATGACTTCACCCAAAGAAAAGCCCGAACAGGGACTGCCGCTCTTCATTGCGGATGCGCTCAAACACCTGATTTACACGGGCGCGCTCAAACCTGGCGAACGCCTGAATGAGGCGGCGCTGGCGCTGCGCATGGGGACCAGCCGCGGCCCCATCCGCGAGGCCATTCGCATGCTCACGGGCTTGGGGCTTGTGAAGGCCGTGGTCAACCGCGGCGTCTTTGTGCGGCAGATCTCGGTCCGCGAGATGCTGGAGATCTACGACTTGCGCGCACTGGTCTTCGGATTTGCCGCCGAACGCGCGACCGAACATGCCCATGAAGAGCACAAGCAGCAATTTGAACAGTTGCTCACCCAGATGGATGCCGCCTGCGACGCAGAAGATTCGGACCGCTATTACGACCTGAACCTGCAGTTTCACGCGCTGATCCTGCGCCTGTCCAACAACCAGCGGGCCCATGAAACTTATGACGACTATGTCAAGGAGTTGCACCTGTTCAGGCGCCGGTACTTCAATTCGCCCGGCAACATGCGGCGCTCCAACATCGAACACCGGTCTATCTATGAGGCCATCATCAAAGGCGCCAGGGCCAAGGCAAAATCAGCCGCCGAACGCCATGTACTGTCGGGGCGCCAACGCTTGCTGGCCAGCATCGACGACGACAGCCCCCTGTCCGGCTAGCGCACTGAGTAGAATGCAGGATTGGCCCGACACGCTGATCTAACCGCCAGTATCCGGCCCCTCAACCAGACCCAAAGACATGAAAACCATTACAGGCAGCATCGTTGCATTGGCAACCCCCATGCATGAAGACGGCAGTGTGGACTACCCCGCCCTGCGCAAACTGGTGGACTGGCACATCGCCGAAGGCACTGACTGCATCGGCGTGGTCGGCACCACCGGTGAGTCGCCCACTGTCAATGTCGACGAGCACTGCGAAATCATCCGCGTCTCGGTCGAGCAGGCTGGCAAGCGCGTGCCCATCATGGCTGGCTGCGGCGCCAACTCGACCGCGGAAGCGATTGAGCTGGCCCGGTTTGCCAAGCAGGTGGGCGCCGACTGCCAGTTGCAGGTCGTGCCTTACTACAACAAACCCACTCAAGAAGGACAGTACCTGCACTTCAAGGCAATTGCCGAGGCCGTGGGGGATTTGCCCACGGTGTTGTATAACGTCCCCGGCCGCTCCGTCGCCGATATGCAGCACGCGACCGTGCTGCGCCTGGCCCAGGTGCCCGGCATTGTGGGGATCAAGGAAGCCACCGGCAACATCGAGCGCGCGCAATGGCTGATCAAGGAAGTCCCCAAAGGCTTTGCCGTGTATTCGGGCGATGACCCGACCGCCGTAGCCCTGATGCTCTGCGGCGGACAGGGCAATATCAGCGTGACCGCCAACGTCGCGCCCCGGCTGATGCATGAGCTGTGCATGGCCGCGCTGGCAGGCGAAGTCAGGCACGCCATGGAGTTGCAGTTCAAGCTGCTGCCGCTACACAAAAACCTGTTTGTCGAAGCCAACCCGATTCCCGTCAAATGGGCCATGGCCCGGATGGGGCTTTGCGGCGGCACCTTGCGCCTGCCCATGACACCGCTGGAAACGTCGAATGAAGCGGCCGTAGAAAACGCACTGCGTGCCTGCGGCCTGATCTGATTTTTAAGGAATACCACGTGAAGACATTGCCGACGACGACACCTACTTTCTCCGAGCGCTCAGCCTTGACGAAAGTCCAAAGCGCCGCAGCGCTGTCTGCGCTTCTTGCTGTCAGTTTGCTGGCAGGCTGCTCCACCCTCAAAGACGTCATGGAAGGCGAACGGGTCGACTACAAATCGAGCGGCGCTAAAGCCCCTTCCCTCGATATTCCGCCCGACCTGACCCAGTTGACCCGTGAAACCCGCTACGTCGTTCCCGGCGCAGCGGTCTCAGCAAGCAGCTACCAGGTGGGCCAGCCGACCCAGACCGTGGCCACGGCAGCGGCTACCGTGGGCGACGTGCGGGTCGAGCGCGCGGGCTCACAGCGCTGGCTGGTGATCAACCGCCCTGCAGACAAGCTCTGGGACCCCGTACGTACTTTCTGGCTTGAGAGCGGATTTTTGCTGGCGCAAGACCAGGAAAACCTCGGCATCATGGAAACAGACTGGGCCGAAAACAGAGCCAAGCTGCCGCAGGACTTCATTCGCAACACCCTGGGCAAATTGCTGGACAGCGTTTACTCCACCGGGGAGCGTGACAAGTTTCGCACCCGCCTTGAACGCAGGCCCGACGGCGGCACCGAGGTCTACATCAGCCATCGCGGCATGGTCGAAGTGGTGACCGGTGGAAAAAGCGGTGGCACGGGTGACGGCACGATCTGGCAACCACGTCCGGCCGACCCAGAGCTGGAGGCCGAATTTCTGCGCCGCCTCATGGTCAAGCTGGGCGTGACGCAGGAACAATCGAAAGCGCTCGTAGCCGCAGGTGTTGCCAGCAAGCCAACGTCCCGCGTCGCCGCGGTGAACAACCTGCCCGTCGTGCAGATCGATGAAGGATTCGAGCGCGCCTGGCGGCGGGTCGGCCTGGCGCTGGACCGCACTGGTTTTACAGTGGAAGATCGTGACCGCAGCCAGGGCACCTACTTCGTGCGCTACGTGGCGCCTTTGACCGACAAGCGCGAAGCGGGCTTCTTCAGCAAACTGTTCAGTGGCTCAGCACCCGCAGTGAAGCCGCTGAAGTACCGCATCACCCTCAAGAGCCAGGGCGAAAACACCACGGTGTCCGTTCTGAACGAGCAAGGTGCGCCCGAATCGTCCTCCAATGCGCAACGCATTGTTCAGGTGATTGCCGACGACCTGAAGTAAGCGCAGGTCTATTTGAATCGATATATCCGCGCATGCCACCGTGCTGAGGTTTAAAAGCCTGGGCAGTGGCAGCACCGGCAACGCCACGCTGGTAGAAGTCACCAGCCGCAGGCCCCTTCGGCTGCTGGTGGATTGCGGTCTTGGACTCAAGCAGCTTTCTGTCCGCCTGGCTGGCGCGGGCTTGGCCGATGAAGATATCGATGCCATTTTTATCACGCACGAGCACAGCGACCATATTGGATGTGCCCGTCAATTTTCGCGCCGTCATGGTGTGCCGGTCTGGATGAGCAGCGGCACCTACGAAGGCATAGGCTCGCCTGACTTCGGCGGCCTGCTCCACACCGCGCGCGACGGCGAAGCCATTGACCTCGGTGACCTGCAGATCATGCCGTTTACGGTGCCCCATGATGCCCGGGAGCCGTTGCAGCTAAGCTGCACGGATGGCGCGGCGAAACTGGGAATTCTGACCGACCTCGGCCACGCCACGGCGCACCTGCTGGCACATCTGGAGCACTGCAATGCCTTGCTGCTCGAGTGCAATCACGACAGCGACCTGCTGGCACAGTCGCGCTATCCGCCTTTCCTGAAGCGTCGCGTCGGCGGAAAATACGGCCACTTGTCGAATCATGCGGCCGGCGCAATTGCCCAATCCCTGGCACACGAAGGACTCAAGCACCTGGTAACAGCCCACCTGAGTGAGCAAAATAACCGCCCGGAACTCGCCTATCAAGCCATGGCGGACGCACTCGGGAGCATGACCGAAGTCACTATTGCAGATGCAGGCAGTGGCACACGCTGGCTTTCAGTTTAGGCCTGGTGAAGACCATGGGCTGGTTTCAAGTCCCGTGACCCCGCGCAAACAGCAGCAGGCACAAAAAAGCCGCCCGGAGGCGGCTTTTTCATGAATCACGAAGTGATTACTTCTTTGCTTCGCTGGCAGCAGATGCAGCTGCGTCAGTGGCAGCAGCAGCAGCGGCGCCGGCGGCAGCGGCGGAACCAGCTGCTTCGGAAGCGGAAGCAGCGGCTGCTGCGGCTGCAGGTTCAGCAGCAGGAACAACCACAACCGGTGCTGGCGTTACAACGATGGGGGCTTCTTCTTTTTTACCGCAGGCAGCCAGTGCAACAGCGGCAACAATTGCTGCCATAACGAGTGATTTGTTCATTTTTAGATCCTTGATGAATTAAGAAAACTGTTTCCGGAGTTTGTCAAAAGAAACCCAAACCAAAATTCAAGTTATGTTTTGACCAGGGAAAGAATTCGAACTCTTTCTACCCAGCCACAAATTATATGTCGGAATATACAAGCATGAAAACCCTTAGAGGGCTCATCGTGACGCCACGCTCGCAAGTAGTTCCAAAAAAACCACAGCCCGCCAGCACACATCAAAAAAATCACTTCAGAGGCTGAAGCAGGCTTGTTCGCGCCCGTCGGTTCCTGACACACGCCCAACTACAGCCCAAGGATAGTCGCAGGAAACGCAGGCACACTTTTCAGCAGCAACGCATTCAACCGCTCCTTCAAGGCAACGCGACCAAGCGCGTCAGCGCTTGCGATGCCGGCACACCGCTGGAGGTCTGTTCGCTCAAAGGCCCAAGCGGGTCCCCAGAACGCGCTGGGCAGATCAGCGGCAGGGGTCGTGCCCATTGCACGGCATTCCACAAGATGCGACCAGGTTCGCCGCCAGGTTACAAAGCGCATGTGCCTTCGCTGCACCTCATCGTAGTTTTTGGCGAGTATCGTGAGCTTGCGCCCGGCTTTGGACCAGTCTTGCAGGGACTGGGCAACAGCGCGCTCACCCAGAGGCCAGTCTGCAAAGTCGGGGTCACACCAAATGATTTCACGCCATCCCTTCAGAGCAGCGACACCCAATGAGTGGCGAATCAGTTCTGTAAACTCGCTGCGGCCGCTAAATCGACCTTCAAGCAAGGCAGCAGGCAAAGCGGGAGGTGATTGAGCATCCATGCGATTTTCCCGTTGGCTTGGTCTGATTTTTCGTTAAATTAGCGCCGCTCAGGCATCAGCAATCAGCACCCGGCGATTCAGGCAAATCCTGCAGCAACCAGCCTGCGCCATGCCAGTCCTCCAGCAGCGCCAAAGCCGATGCACTGGCCTTGCGCAACGCCTGGGGCAGCAGGCTGCGCTGATCCGCCAGAAGGCGCATGAAACGGGCATCGGCGCCTTTGGCGCGGTAGCTTTCGCCGTTGATAAACACGTGATCACCGTCATACATCATCCGGGTACGCGCATCCAGATGAACACTGCTTTGGCCCGATTTTGCGGCCTCCTCAGACCATCCCTGCACAGGCTCGTCAAACCAGACCGTGGGTTTGGGTGCCGTCATGTACTCGCCCAGCGCGCAGTGAAGGGCCAGCGGGTCCTTCAGCGCATCAAGCACGGCCTGCCCGGCAAAGGCGGCCAACGAGGCCGGCAACTCGGCCGGGGTCGCGGTTGCGGCCTGACCAGGGTCCTGGTACAGGCGCGGCGGGCGTCCGGCCCGGCGCCGGCCTTCGCCACTGGCCTGGGCTTCTTCCTCGTCCTCTGAAAACTCTGCCAGGCGGCGCAGCAATTCGGCGGCCAGCTCACTTCGGCTCGGGACCCGAAAACCCACAGAATAAGTCATGCAGTCAGCGGGCTTGCCGTCGCTGCCAAGCGCCGCTTCAGCGATGCCATCATGCGCATAGCCGGGCGGCAGGTAAAGCATGTCGCCCGCCTCAAGCACAAACTCTTCTTCTGGCTCAAAGTTCTGCAGTATCTTGAGCGGCACGCCCGGCTGCAGCGTCAGGTCTTTTTGCCGCCCTATCCGCCAGCGCCGTTGTCCGCTGGCTTGCAACAAAAACACATCGTAGCTGTCAAAGTGCGGACCTACGCCACCGCCAGGCGTTGCATACGAGATCATCAGGTCGTCCAGCCGGGCATCGGGGACGAAACGGAACTGCTGCAGCAAGGCATGCGCACCAGCGTCATGCATGTCCACGCCTTGCACGAGCAAAGTCCATCCCGGCTTGGCCAAAGGGGGCAGAGCTCTGGGGCCCATAGGCCCCTGCTTCATGCGCCAGCCGTTGGATTGCTGAACAATCAAGCGGGATTCAACCTGCTCGCGCGTCGCCAGTTTGAACAGCGCCGCCCGGCTCAATACAGGCTTGAATCCGGGAATAGCCTGGCGCACAAGAAGCGGCTTTTTTTGCCAGTGCCGATGCATGAATTGCGCTGGGCTCAGGCCAGCGAGGAGGTCAAGAGGTTGATTTATATCCATGGGACAATTGTCGGATGAAAATCACCCCACAATGCGTCGTAGCCCTTACATGGACGCTGAAAGATACTCTGGGCGATGTACTGGACGAACTGGACGAGTCCGTCGAATTCCTGCTTGGCGGCGACGATTTGCTGGTCAAAATTGAAGAAGCCTTGCAAGGCCACGAAGCTGGAGACGCACTTGAGCTGCACCTGGAGCCCGAACACGGGTTTGGCGACTACGATGAAAACCTGGTTTTCCTGGAGCCACGCGCCATTTTTCCGGCCGAACTTGAAGAGGGCATGACCTTCGATGGCGCTGCCCTGCCAGAAGGCGCCAGCGGGGAAATGCCACAAGACTTCATCTACACGGTGACGGAAATTTACCCTGAACATGTGGTGCTTGACGGAAACCATCCCCTTGCTGGAATCGCCATTCGCCTGGCCATCAAGGTCGAGTCGGTGCGTGATGCCACCGAGGACGAAATCGGACAGGGCACCATGGGCACCGGTTTTTTCAAGCTGGAGCCGCTCATTCCTGGCAACGACACCCTGCACTGATAACGCTGCCCGGTGGCACAAAAAAAAGCGGCGCTGCAGTTGAACTGCAGCGCCGCTTTTTTATGAAAGCCGATGATCAATAACGGAACAGTTGCCCGTTTTCAATACGGACGCGGTCACCCGGACGCAAGTCGCCGGTAGACCCGAGGTCGAAGGAGCGGCGGGCACCGTTGTCGGTTTGTACAGAGATACGATAGGTTTCAATGACCTGCGTTCTCGTATTTTTCTCAATGGCATTGCCGGCCAGCGCGCCGCCTACAATGCCGGCGATTCGGGCAACGTCGCGTCCCGAGCCACCGCCAACCTGGTTACCAATGACACCGCCAGCAAGACCGCCAATGATGGCTCCTGCGCCGGTGCCCTGGCCTTCGCCTTGGGTTCGGATGACTTCGATATTGGTGACGCGGCCGTATTCAACATAGGCAGGATTCACGTTCCCGGCGGGATAGGACGATGACGGATAGGTTGCAGCGGGATAAGTCGCTGCCGGGTAAGTCGCCGCCGGATAGGTCGACGTAGGGTATGAACCCATCGGTGCCATGCTGCCCATGGGCTGCGCGCAAGCGGCAAGGCCTGCCAGCACGACGATGGATGAAACTACGGCCGTAATGCGTAATGAACTGCGCATGAAAATCTCCTGTGATTAACATCAAAACAGTGCGCCAAGCCTGAAGGCTGCCCGCCAGGCGAGCCGCCTTAGTTGGCTTCACTGCTGATGAGTGTATTAAATGCCCCAGCCAGCCCGGAGGCGGTGGGAATTGCACCAACGACGCCGTCAGATAAGCTGAGGCACCCGTGTAGGCGAACACGCCTTGGTGCGGCAAGCGCTCTCAGCCCTTGCCGGTGGAGCCGTAGCCGCCCTCGCCGCGTTCGCTGGCTGGAAATTCTGCCACCACATTGAACTGAACCTGCGCAACGGGCACGATCACCAGCTGGGCAATCCGCTCCATGGGCTCAATGGTAAACGGCACATCGCTGCGATTCCAGGCACTGACCATCAGCTGGCCCTGGTAGTCGCTGTCGATCAGGCCCACCAGGTTGCCCAGCACAATGCCGTGTTTGTGGCCCAGCCCGGAGCGCGGCAGAATCAGCGCCGCAAAACCGGGGTTGTGCAGATAAATGGCGATTCCAGTGGGCACCAGTTGCCACGCATTGGCACCCAGTGTCAGCGGAGCATCCAGGCAAGCGCGCAAGTCCAGGCCGGCACTTCCGGGCGTGGCGTAATTGGGGAGATTGCCCTGAAGGCGCGGGTCAATGATCTTGAGGTCGATTTTCATAAATTGGCAGCATTGATTTCTTTAAAACTATTCCAAGCGTGCGGTCTTACGCGCCGATTCTGCTTGCGATCTCCTGAACCAGCCGGCGCGCGAGCGAGAGCTTGGAAGCTCTGGGCAGCGCAGTGTTGCCCTGCGCGTCCACCAGCAGCAGCGCATTGTGGTCCTGGCCAAAGGTATCGGGTCCGATGTTGCCCACCAGCAGCGGCACTTTTTTGCGCAGGCGCTTGGCTTGGGCGTTCTCCAGCAGATCGTGGCTTTCTGCGGCAAAACCCACGCAATACAACGCGCCCGCCTGGGCCGCGGCAGACCGGGCGACGGTGGCCAGAATGTCGGTATTTTCAGCAAATTCCAGTTGCGGCGCGTGGCCAGAACCATCCTTCTTGATTTTTTGCATGGCGGGCGCTGCGGGCCGCCAATCGGCCACAGCGGCAGTAGCTATAAAAATAGTAGCAAACTTGGCATGCGATACAACGGCATCAAGCATATCTGATGCCGACTTCACATCCACCCGCGTAACCCCGCGCGGCGTGGGCAGGCTCACCGGCCCCGCAACCAGCGTCACTTGGGCGCCGGCCTCACGCGCCGCGCGTGCAATCGCAAAGCCCATTTTTCCGCTCGACAGATTGGTGATGCCGCGCACCGGGTCGATCGCCTCGTAGGTCGGGCCAGCCGTCACCAGCACCTGCTGGCCGGCCAGTACCTTGGGCGTAAAAAACGCAATGACGTCCTCCAGCAACTGGTCGGGCTCCAGCATGCGGCCGTCGCCGGTCTCGCCGCAAGCCTGAAAGCCTGTCCCCACGCCCAGCACCGTCGCGCCATCCGCCGCCAACTGAAGCAAGTTGCGCTGGGTCGCCGGATGCGCGTACATCTCGCGGTTCATCGCCGGCGCCAGCAGCAGCGGCACCTGGTCGAGCGGCCTGGCCAGACACATCAGGCTCAGCAGGTCATCGGCCCGGCCATGCAGCAGTTTGGCCATAAAGTCGGCGCTGCAAGGCGCAATCAAGATTGCGTCGGCTTCCCGAGACAGGTTGATATGCGCCATGTTGTTGGCCTCACGGCTGTCCCATTGGCTGGTGTAGACCGGCCGACCACTGAGCGCCTGCATCGTGACCGGGGTGATGAACTGCTCGGCCGCCTCGGTCATGACCACCTGCACGGTGGCGCCGGCCTTGATCAGTGCACGGCACAACTCGGCCGCCTTATAGCAGGCAATCCCGCCCGACAAGCCCAGCAAGAGATGTTTGCCGGCCAGATCCTGCGTACAGTCGCCACTGCTCGGGCCGTTTGTTTCATTTGTCATGCCCGGCAATGTAGCAGCTAAACACGGCCGCTCAAGCGCAGGCAAAGGGGTCCGGCTGCGAATGTTTCAGTTTGGTCAGGGGGCTGGCGGCGCTCGCGCGCCCACCCCCTATAATCTCCGTTTACCACCTTAGCGAACTCCCGGTTCGTAACTGACATGACCAAATTTGTCTTCGTCACCGGCGGTGTGGTGTCTTCCCTGGGCAAGGGAATCGCATCAGCCTCCTTAGCTGCGATCCTTGAATCGCGAGGCCTCAAAGTCACTCTCATCAAGCTCGATCCCTATATCAACGTGGATCCGGGCACGATGTCGCCGCTCCAGCATGGCGAGGTTTTTGTGACCGAAGACGGGGCAGAAACCGACCTCGATCTGGGCCATTACGAGCGTTTCATTGAAACGCGCATGCGCAAGGCCAACAACTTCACCACCGGCCAGATTTACCAAAGTGTGCTTGACAAAGAACGCCGCGGCGACTATCTGGGCAAGACGGTTCAGGTGATTCCGCACATCACCAATGAAATCCAGGACTTCATCAAGCGCGGTGCGCGCTATGACACACCTGACGCGGTGGACGTGGCGATTGTTGAAATCGGCGGCACGGTCGGCGACATTGAGTCCCTGCCCTTTCTGGAAGCCGTGCGCCAGATGAGCCTGCGCATGGGGCCCAACAACACCGCCTTTGTGCACCTGAGCTATGTGCCCTGGATTGCGGCTGCGGGTGAACTCAAAACCAAGCCAACACAGCACACGGCCAAGCAACTGCGTGAAATCGGCATCCAGGCCGACGTACTGCTGTGCCGGGCCGACCGCCCTATTCCGGCGGAAGAGCGCGACAAGATCTCGCTGTTCTCCAACGTCCCCGAATGGGGTGTGATTTCCATGTGGGACGTGGACACGATCTACAAGGTGCCCCGCATGCTGCACGAGCAGGGGCTGGACGGCCTGATCTGCGACAAGCTGCGCCTGAATACGCCTCCGGCCAACCTCAAGCGCTGGGACGACCTGGTGTATGAAACCGAGCACCCCAAGGCTGAAGTCAGCATTGCCATGGTCGGCAAGTACGTGGACCTGAGCGACAGCTACAAGTCCCTCAACGAAGCCTTGCGGCATGCCGGCATGAAGAACCACGCCAAGGTGGTCATCGCGTACATCGACTCCGAAACCATCACCCCCGACAACGTGTCGCAACTGACACACTTTGACGGCATTTTGGTGCCCGGCGGCTTTGGCATTCGCGGCGTCGAAGGCAAAATTTGCGCCGCCCGCTTTGCCCGTGAAAACAAAATCCCCTACCTGGGCATCTGCCTGGGCATGCAGGTGGCCACCATTGAGTTTGCCCGCCACGTCGCCGGACTCAAGGACGCCAACAGCACCGAATTTGACCCGAGCAGCCCGAACCCTGTCATTGCACTCATCACAGAGTGGAAAGACGCTGACGGCACCATCAAGACGCGCCATGCCAAGTCCGATCTGGGCGGCACCATGCGGCTGGGCGCCCAAAGCTCTGACGTGGCCAAAGAAACCCTGGCCCACAAAATTTATGGCGATGTGGTGACGGAACGCCACCGCCACCGCTATGAAGCCAACGTCAACTTCCTCGATACCTTGCGCAAGGCTGGCTTGGTGATTTCGGCGCTGACGCAGCGCGAACACCTGACGGAAATTGTCGAGTTGCCGCAGGATGTTCACCCCTGGTACATGGGCGTTCAGTTCCACCCTGAGTTCAAATCCACGCCGTGGAACGGACATCCGCTGTTCAATGCCTACATCGCTGCGACGCTGAAGCAGCGTGTCAGCAGGAGCCAGGCAGCGCATGACCCACAATCGGGGACCAAACCCTTGAAAGCGGTGGCCTGACCATGAAACTGTGCGGATTTGACATCGGCCTGGACCAGCCCTTTTTCCTGATTGCAGGGCCCTGCGTCATTGAATCGGAGCAATTGCAGATGGACACGGCGGGCACGCTGAAGGAAATCACTTCCGCGCTGGGCATTCCGTTCATTTTCAAGAGCAGCTTTGACAAGGCCAACCGTTCGTCGGGCAGCACTTTTCGCGGCCCCGGCATCGACCAGGGCCTTGCGATTCTGGCCAAGGTCAAGCGCGAACTTCAACTGCCGGTGCTGACGGACATCCACGACGCATCGCAGATTGCCCAGGTTGCCAGCGTGGTGGACGTGCTGCAGACCCCCGCCTTTTTGTGCCGCCAAACCGACTTCATCCGTGCTGTTGCGCAATCGGGCAAACCGGTCAATATCAAGAAAGGCCAGTTTTTAGCGCCCGGCGACATGAAAAACGTGATCGACAAAGCGCGCGCTGCAGCCCGCGAAATGGGGCTTGATGAAGACAACTTCATGGCCTGCGAGCGTGGCGCCAGTTTTGGCTACAACAATCTGGTCTCCGACATGCGCAGCCTGGCGATCATGCGCGAAACCAACGCACCCGTGGTGTTTGACGCCACCCATTCGGTACAGCTACCCGGCGGCATGGGCACCAGCAGCGGCGGCCAGCGTGAGATGGTGCCCGTACTGGCACGGGCGGCAGTCGCGGTTGGCATTGCCGGCCTCTTCATGGAAACCCATCCGGACCCGGCCAAGGCGATGAGCGACGGGCCCAATGCTGTTCCGCTCAAGCACATGAAAGCGCTGCTGGAGACGTTGCTTGAACTGGACCGCGTGACCAAGAAGAATGGTTTTCTAGAGAACAACTTCAACTGAACCCACCGGAAAAGACCATGCCTGCGGCCTACATCATTGTTGACATGCTGATCACCGACCCGGAGCAGTACAAGCAATACATGGCCGTTGCGCCCGCCGCTGTCGCGGCTGCCGGCGGCGAGTACCTGGTGCGCGGGGGCCGCTTTGAGGCCCTGGAAGGCCAGTGGCAACCCAGCCGCATCGCCATGCTGCGATTCCCGAGTTACGAGACCGCCAAAGCCTTTTACGACGGTGAGATGTACCAGACCGCACGTTCAAAACGCTTGGGCGCCACTGAATTTTTTAACATGGTTTTGGTCGAGGGCGTTGCGGCCCCCATCTGAAACACTTTTCTACTTCCCAAGGAAAATAATGAGCGCAATTGTTGATATCGTCGGCCGCGAAATTCTCGACAGCCGTGGCAACCCTACCGTTGAATGCGATGTGCTGCTGGAATCCGGCGTCATGGGCCGCGCCTCGGTGCCGTCAGGCGCCTCCACCGGTTCACGTGAAGCCATTGAACTGCGTGACGGCGACAAGTCCCGTTACCTCGGCAAAGGCGTGCTCAAGGCCGTCGACCATATCAACACCGAGATCTCCGAAGCCGTGCTGGGCCTGGACGCCAGCGAGCAGGCTTTTCTGGACCGCACCCTGATCGACCTGGACGGCACTGACAACAAATCGCGCCTGGGCGCCAACGCCATGCTGGCCGTCAGCATGGCCGTGGCCCGCGCCGCGGCTGAAGAAGCCGGCCTGCCGCTGTACCGCTACTTTGGCGGCAGTGCGGCCATGCAGATGCCTGTGCCGATGATGAACGTGGTCAACGGCGGCGCACACGCCAACAACAACCTGGACCTCCAGGAATTGATGATCATTCCGGTCGGTGCGCCAACTTTTCGTGAAGCCATGCGTTACGGCGCTGAAGTCTTTCATGCGCTGAAAACCATTTTGCACGACAAGGGCATGAGCACCGCAGTCGGGGACGAAGGCGGCTTTGCACCCAGCGTGGCCAACCACGAGGCGGCAATCCAGATGATCCTGGAAGCGATTGACAAGGCCGGCTTTGTGGCAGGCGAGCAGATTGCACTGGGCCTCGATTGCGCCGCGTCCGAGTTCTACAAGGAAGGCCGGTACGAACTCTCCAGCGAAGGCCTGAGCCTGTCAGCCCAGGAATGGACCGACATGCTGGCGACCTGGGTTGACAAATACCCCATCATCAGCATCGAAGACGGCATGGCCGAAGGCGACTGGGATGGCTGGAAAATCCTGACGGATCGCCTCGGCAAGAACGTGCAGATCGTCGGTGACGACTTGTTTGTCACCAACACCAAGATTCTCAAGGAAGGCATCGACAAGGGTATTGCCAATTCGATCCTGATCAAGATCAACCAGATCGGCACCCTGACCGAGACCTTTGCCGCCATTGAAATGGCCAAGCGCGCGGGCTACACCGCCGTGATCTCGCACCGCTCGGGCGAAACCGAAGACTCGACGATTGCCGATATCGCCGTAGGCACCAACGCCGGCCAGATCAAGACCGGCTCGCTGTCGCGCTCGGACCGCATGGCCAAGTACAACCAGCTGCTGCGCATAGAAGAGGACTTGGGCGAGGTCGCGTCTTATCCCGGCCGCGCTGCGTTCTACAACCTGCGCTGAACGCCAGGCACTGACTGTACCCAGCTGAGCATCCCGTGGTAAACCGCATTGTCCCTGCCATCCTGATTGCGCTGCTGGTGTTGTTTCATGCGCAACTCTGGAATGGCCGGGGCAGTCTTCCCAGCGTACGCGAGATGCAGCAGCGGCTGGACAAGCAACTTGCAGAAAATGTGCAGGCCCAGGCCAGCAACGACCAGTTGGCCGCCGAAGTCAAGGATCTCCAGGAGGGCCTGGAAATGGTTGAAGAAAAGGCGCGCAGCGAGTTGGGCATGGTCAAGCCCAACGAAATTTTTGTGCAAATCACTCCTTAAACGCAAGCGGCCCTCCCCGCGCCTTGCAGCGCGGGCTCTTTTATCCCTGCGTTTTACTTGATCTTCTGGCCTGACGATGCTGAAAATTGCCTTGGCTGGCGCAGCCAACACGGGGAAGCTGGAACTGGCGGCGGCCTTGACCCGGGCGCTGCAAGCCTGCGGGGAACATGCATTCGAGGTGGTGGTGGCCGACACGCCAGAACGCCTGACAGGCCTTGCGCCAAACAACCTGACCCTGCTCATGGGGCTGAAAATCCGGCAAGCATCGGCATGCTCCGCAGGAACACTGGAAGCCGAGGACGGACTGATTCGGACTGCATTGGCAAACGCTGGCGTGCCTTACCAGGTGATTTACGGCGAGGGCGAGGAACGCCTTGCCCAGGCGCTCCAGGCGGCTCAACGCCTGCTGTTGCCCCGCTCTTGGATGCTGTTGCCAGGCGGCCAAGCCGGCAAGCCCAAGACCAGCCCTTGGGTCTGGATGTGCGATAAATGCAGCGACCCGCAGTGCGAACATCGGCTGCTGAGTGCGCTGCTGGCCCACCGCAGCAAGGCTTGAGCCGCTTTATTGGACCGTTATTGGACCGTTGAAGGCGGCTGATGGCCCTGATGGGTAAAAACCTGCGCCGCATCCACGGGATCGAACACGTACTGCGCCCCGCAGAACTCGCACCCCACCTCGACGTTGCCGCGTTCGGCAATGATGCCTTCAATCTCATCCGTGCCCAGACTGCGCAGCATGTTGCGCACGCGCTCCCGCGAGCAGCTGCATGCAAAATGCGGCGTCAAGGGCTCAAAGCGCGTGATGGGCTCTTGCCAGAACAGACGATGCAAAATCGTATCCACATCCAGCGTCAGCAGCTCTTCCCGCTTAAGCGTGCCGGCCAGCAAGGCAATGCGCCGGTAGTCTTCATTCACGCCGATCTGGTCTTCATTGGCATCGCGGTCGGTCTGCCCTTCAAGGTTGCCCTCCCCCTTGACAGGCAGGCGCTGGATCAGCAGGCCCGCCGCTATGTTCCCGTCCGCGGCCAGAATCAGTTTGGTGTCGAGCTGCTCGCTTTGTAGCATGTAGTGCTCCAGCACTTCGCTCAGGTTTTCAAGTTTTTCGCGCTGGTCGCCAAACAGCGGCACCACGCCCTGGTAAGGCTGCTGACCCGGAAACTTGTCTTTTGGGTCCAGCGTGATGGCGCAGCGCCCTTCGTTATTCACGTTGACCAGCTGGCTTAGCGAGCTACCCTGATCCACAGAACCCGTCACGGTCGCGGTCGCGCGCAGACCCAAGTCGGGCTGTACCTCGGCCACGGCCAGCTTGACTGGTCCATCGCCAAAAATCTGCAGCACCAGCGCGCCATTGAACTTGATGTTGCCCTGCATCAGGGCGCCCGCCGCCGTCATTTCACCGAGCAGGTGCATCACCTCGACCGGGTAACCGCCGGCCGCCTCGCGGCGCTTGAGGATTTCTTGCCAGGAATCGGTCAGGCGCACGAGCATGCCGCGCACGGGCAGGCCGTCAAAGATAAATTTATGGAGTTCGGACATGGCTTAGGCGTAAAAGAGTGCAGGCTGAGTGGAAGAAAACGAAAGCTGGCCGCTCAGGCCAGCTTCTTGAGCCCGGCTTTATAGCGACGGGCATTGTTTATATAGCGCTGGGCGCTCATTTTTAAACCCTCTATCTGCTCTTCAGAGAGCTGGCGCACCGCTTTGGCCGGACTGCCGAAGATCATGGATCCGTCGGGAAACTCTTTCCCCTCGGTCACCAGCGAGCCCGCGCCCACCAGGCAATTTTTGCCAATTTTGGCGCCATTGAGGATCACGGCCTGAATGCCGATCAGCGAGCCGTCGCCAATGGTGCAGCCATGCAGCATGACCTGATGGCCCACGGTCACGTTTTCGCCAATGGTCAAGGGCACGCCCTGGTCGGTGTGAAGCACGCTGCTGTCCTGGATATTGGAGCCCTTGCCCACCGTAATGGCGTCCATGTCGCCCCGGATCACCACGCCAAACCAGACGCTGCTGTCCTCGGCCAATGTCACGTTGCCCATGACCTGCGCGCTGTCAGCGACCCAAGCGGATGGATGCAGGGTGGGAATCAAATCGTCGAGTTGATAAATCGCCATGGCGTGTCCTTTAATAGGTGGTCTGCGGTGTGTTGGGGTAAGCCTGGATTGTACGGAGCCGCCTTCGCGCCCGTCGTCGACAATCCAGCCATGCCCAACACTCGCCTCCCCGCCGAATTGCGACAGCTTGCCCTGCAAGCCCTGATGGAAGCTGATCCACAACAAAAAGTGCTTCTAGCCCATGCCTTGCAAGAAAACTCTGCTGCTTTTTTTATAGCACATGATACTGTTTTACAGCCACCGACCGGCCTGCCCGGGTGCCCGGCGCGGCCGGAGTTGCGAGTCCACCTGGACATGCCCAGGCGTTCGGCCTTCACCCAGGAAGGTCTGGCCGCCCTGCTGCACGCCGTGACGCACATTGAGTTCAACGCCATCAACCTGGCACTCGATGCCGCCTGGCGTTTTTCAGGCATGCCGCCCGCGTACTACCTGGACTGGGTGAAAGTGGCGGCTGAAGAGGCGCAACACTTCAGCCTGCTGCAAGCCCTGCTGCAAAGCATGGGTTACAGCTACGGCGACTTTCCCGGGCATACTGGCCTGTGGGACATGACTGAAAAAACCGAAGGCGACGTGCTGGCGCGCATGGCCCTGGTGCCACGCACGCTGGAAGCCCGGGGGCTGGACGCCACGCCCCCCATGCAGGCCAAGCTGCGCAAGGTCGGCACCCCCGACGCCCTGCGCGCGGTCGCCATTCTGGACATCATTCTGCGCGACGAAATCGGCCACGTAGCCATCGGCAATCACTGGTACCGCGTGCTGTGCGCCCAGCGCGGCCTGGAACCGCTGGCCACCTACGCCAGGCTGGCCCGGCAGTACGGCGCACCCCGCCTGAAGGGCCCGCTGAACCTCGCCGCCCGCCGCGATGCCGGGTTTGACGAAGCCGAACTGGCCCTGTTGAGCGCAAGCACCTGAGGCTACGCTTTGTAACAACGAAAAAAATTGAAGGGCGCTAGACTGAAACCGATCAAAAAAAGTAGGCACCACAGGGAGGTAGCTCATGATCCGGTACTTCGCTCCAAGCATTCCATCGCGTCTGCCTGCAGACATCGCGCTGCAGTTGCCGCAAGGCCAGCATCTGGGCCAGCCCGATGCGCCGGTCAAGCTGTCGTTTTCAAAATGGTCGGGCATCGCCCGCCTCAAGGCCGGCCAGATCGGTGCGCTGGCCGAAGACTATGTGGAGGGCAAACTGCAGATTGACGGCGCCATGCGCGATGTCATGCGCGCCGTCACCACGCTGCTGCCCGGAAACCCGGTGGAAAGCAACAGCGGCTGGTGGTCCGGGCTGCTGCAACACGCCAGATCGCTGGGCGCCCACACGCCCGCAAAAGATGCCGCCCAGGTGCAGTTTCATTACGACGTTTCAGACGCGTTTTATGCGCTGTGGCTGGACCCGCGCCAGGTCTACTCATGCGCCTATTACCGGGACTTCAGTGCGTTGACCGACACGCCCACCGCGTTGGCGCGCGCCCAGGAAGCCAAACTGGACCACATCTGCCGCAAGCTCATGCTGCAACCCGGCGAGCGTTTTCTGGATGTTGGCTCGGGCTGGGGCGCGCTGCTGCTGTGGGCGGCCGAGCATTACGGCGTCGATGCCACCGGCATCACGCTGTCAAGAAACCAGCATGCCCATGTGCAGCAACTGATTGCGGCAAAAGGCCTGGGCCACCACGTGCGGGTGGAACTGCGCGACTACCGCGACCTGGCCGAAGACCAGCCCTTCAACAAAATATCTTCCGTTGGCATGTTTGAGCATGTGGGGCGCGAGAACATGACCGCCTACTTTGAAAAGGTCCTGCGCCTGCTCACCCCCGGCGGCATGGTGCTGAACCACGGCATCACGGCCGGCGGGCTTGAAAACCGGCAGCTGGGCGCCGGCATGGGTGACTTTATTGAAAAATACATCTTTCCGGGCGGTGAGTTGCTGCACGTCAGCGCCGTGCTGGAGCACCTGTCGCGCGCCGGGCTGGAGATGGTCGACACCGAAAACCTGAGGCCGCACTACGCCCGCACGCTGTGGGACTGGTCGGACGCCCTGGAGGCCAGGCTCGATGAAGCCCGGCAGGTGCTGGCCGCAGACGGCGGACCGGAGCGCGCCGAGAAAACCCTGCGCGCCTACCGCCTGTATCTGGCCGGCAGCGCCACGAGTTTTGAACAAGGCTGGCTGTCGCTGCACCAGATCCTGGCGACCCGGCCCTCGGGCGACGTGCGGCAATTGCCAATAAAAGGCGCCCGGTCGGTATACCCTTTCAGCCGGGACTATATGTACCACTGAGCGTCCTGGCCGTGCGTCTGGCTGGTTTGGAATTCAGCCGCGCGGATGATGCTCCGCATGCAGCGCCTTGAGGCGCTCCCTGGCCACATGGGTGTAAATCGTGGTGGTCGAAATATCGGCATGCCCCAGCAGCAACTGCACGGCGCGCAGGTCAGCGCCGTGGTTCAACAAATGGGTAGCAAACGCATGGCGCAAAGTATGCGGCGACAGCGGTGACGTGATTCCCGCCAGGCCCGCATACTTTTTGACAAGCTTCCAGAACATGACCCGGCTCATGCCATGGCCGTGGCCTGTCACAAACAAGTCCTCGGTTTGCTGGCCGCCCAAAATCGCCGGCCGTGCCTCGGCCAGATACAGCACCACCCATTCCCGCGCCACCTGCCCGAAAGGCACCAGCCGCTCCTTGCCGCCCTTGCCCATGACGCGCAGCACGCCTTCATTGAGCCCGAGGTGAAAGGTCTTGAGACCGACCAGCTCGCTCACGCGCAGGCCACTGGCATACATCAGCTCCAGCATGGCGCGGTCGCGCTGCCCCAGCGCTTCATCGTCGGCGGGCGCTGCCAGCAAGGCATCGACCTGGGCTTCGCTCATGGTTTTGGGCACCCGCAGCGCCTGCCTGGCCGCCTGGAGCTTCAGCGTGGGATCTGCCGCAATGAGACGCTCACGCAGCGCCCAGCGAAAGTAGCGCTTGAACACCGTCAGGCGCCGGTTCGCGGACGTTGCCTTGGTGGCCTCGTGCATCGCGGAAAAGTACGCTGCCAGATCGCTCTCCAGCGTCTCGTCGAGCAGCCGGCAACGCTGCTCGGGCGCGCCCAGCCAGCGCGCGTAAAGCGTCAAATCGCGCCGGTACGCCTCCAGCGTGTTTTTGCTCAAGCCGTCTTCCAGCCACACAGCATCGACAAACCCGTCAATGCTGTGCTGGCTGGCGGGCAACAAACCCGACGACCGCAATTTACTGACTCACTTACTCAAGCTTGAGCTTGGAAGTCTCGACCACCTTCTTGTAGACCTCGTACTCAGCCTTGATCTGCGCCGCAAACTGCTCTGGCGTGTTGGCAACGACCAGCGAGCCCGTGTCCTCAATGCGTTTACGCACAGCCGGATCTTCAAGCGACTTCTTGACACCCGCATTGAGCTTGTCAACGATGTCTTTTGGCAGGCCCTTGGGGCCCAACATGCCGTAGTACGCCATGCGGTTCACAGGCTCCAGCCCCACTTCCTTGAAGGTCGGCACATCGGGCAACACTGCCAGCCGCTGGGGCGCGGCCACCACGATGGCGATCAGTCGCTTTTGCTGGATGAAAGGCAGCGCGGAAGGCAGGTTGTCAAAAATGACGGGGACCTGGCCCGCCACGGTGTCGTTCAGGGCCGGGCCAGCGCCGCGGTAGGGAATGTGGGTGATGAATGTGCCGCTGAGGTTTTTATACAGCTCCATTTGCAGGTGGCCAATGCCGCCCGTGCCCGAGGAGGCGAAGGAGTACTTGCCAGGGTTCTTTTTAAGCTCCGCCACGAACTCCTTGTAGGTCCTGGCCGGAAAACTGGGGTGCACCGCGATCACATTGGGGGTTGCGGCAATATTGATGACGGGCGTGAAGTCGGTCAGCGGGTTGTACGGAATTTTGGGGTTGATGGCCGGATTGGCCGCCGTGGTGGACACCGTCGCCATGCCCAGCGAATAGCCGTCCGGCGCCGCGCGGGCCGTTTCAGAGGCACCGACCACACCACCGCCACCGGCCTTGTTTTCAACAATGACGGTTTGGCCCAGCGCCTTGCCCAATGGCTCGGAAATCACACGCGCCACGATGTCAGTCGTTCCGCCCGGCGCAAACGGCACCTGCAGTTTGATGACCTTGCTGGGATAGGCCTGTGCCCAAACGGAACCGGTCCCGGCGAGGAGCGCCAGAGCAGAGAGTGTGGACAAGGAAAAAAGAAAACGGCGTTGCATAGTCACATCCTTACGATAAAAAGACAGCCTGAATGGTAAGCGCAAGTGGAAGGCTTGCTTATTGTGGATTACGCATAAGGGCAAACCCGGACATTTTGCGGTTATTCTCGGGCCGGTGAATTACGCCCAGCTCCTTTTTCCCGACTTTTCCCTGATTATTTGTGGCTACCTGGTCTGCCGCTACACCGCGCTCAACCGCACGGTGTGGGCACAGGTGGAAAGCCTGGTGTACTACTTCCTGTTTCCGGTGCTGCTGTTTCAGTCGATTGTCAAAAGCCCGCTCGACCTGGTCGCGGCTTCCAGCCTGATCAGCGCCGGGCTGCTGATGGGACTGGCCGGCATTGCCATGGCCTACAGCCTGCCGCACCTGCCCTGGCTGGGCCGGTACATTGACAGGCGGGAACATGCGGCCAGCGCCCAGGTGGCCTTTCGGTTCAACTCCTTCATTGGCCTGGCGCTGGCCGAGCGGCTGGCGGGCAATGAAGGCCTGCTGCTGATTGCGGTGCTGATAGGTGTTTGCGTGCCGCTTTTTAATGTAGCGGCGGTCTGGCCCATGGCCAGGCATGCGCAGCGCGGCTTTCTGCGCGAGCTGGCGCGCAACCCGCTGATTCTGGCCACCGCCAGCGGCCTGGTGGCCAATCTGCTGGGGTTTTCGATGCCGCCCTGGCTGGAACCCACGGTCACGCGCATCGGGGCAGCCTCGCTGGCACTGGGTTTGATGGCCGCTGGCGCAGGCATGCAGTTTGGTCATTTGTCCCAGGCCAAAACCCTGGCGGTGGCGGTGCTCTCGATACGGCATCTGCTACTGCCGCTGGTGGCGCTGGGCCTGTCCACGGTATTCGGCCTGTCCCCCACGCAAACCACCATCCTGCTGGCATTTTCAGCCTTGCCTACCGCCTCCAGCGCCTATGTGCTGGCAGCGCGCATGGGCTACAACGGCGGCTACGTCGCGGGATTGGTGACACTGTCGACCGTGCTCGGCGTGGCGAGCCTGGCGTTTGCGCTAGGCGTGCTGCGCTAGGGCCAGATGCCGAATTCAAATTGACAATTTCCGGATTCGGCCAAGGCTTGAGCGGTGAGTGAGGCTGATCAGGAAAGGGCCCACAGCACATGCTCCCTGACCAGCGCACTGGGGTGACTCCTGCGCGCCAGCAAGCTGGCTCTTATTTCGGCGTCCCCGACCGCTTCGCCAGCGCCCGCATGCAGCGCGTTTCCCATCGCCACCGCCAGGTTGCGCAGCCAGCGTTCGTGGCCAATCCGGCGAATCGGGCTGCCTTCGGTGAAGCGCAGGAACGCTTCCTCGGTCCAGGCCATCAGCGTCACCAGTTGCTGCCCCGTCAGGCCCTGGCGCTCGTCAAAGTCAGGCAAGGCGCTGCGTTGCGCAAACTTGTTCCAGGGACACACCAGCTGGCAATCGTCGCAGCCGTAAATGCGGTTGCCCATCAGCGGCCGCAGTTCCAGCGGAATCGATCCGGCATGTTCAATCGTCAGGTAAGAAATGCAACGGCGTGCGTCCAGCCTGTAAGGCGCCACGATGGCCTGTGTCGGGCACACATCGATGCAGGCGCTGCAACTGCCGCAGTGCGGCGTCACGGGTGCACTGGGCGGCAGCGCCAGGTCGACATAGATTTCACCCAAAAAGAACATCGACCCGGCCTCCCGGTTCAGCAGCAGCGTGTGCTTGCCGCGCCAGCCCTGGCCGCTGCGGGCGGCCAGCTCGGCTTCAAGCACCGGAGCCGAGTCGGTAAAGGCGCGGTGCCCCAGCGTTTGCACCTGCGCGGCAATCCGTTCAGCGAGCTTTTGCAGCCGCGCACGCATGACCTTGTGGTAGTCGCGGCCCCTGGCATAGACCGACACAATGCCCTCGGCAGGCCGCGTCAGCCGGCTCAGTTCCAGCGCCTGCCATTCGCCGGGCCGGGTCGGCGTGGCCGCCGGCAAATAATCCATGCGCGCCGTGATGACGCTCACGGTGCCCGGAATCAATTCGGCTGGACGGGCCCGTTTAAGCCCGTGCGCCGCCATGTAATGCATGTCACCCTGGAAACCTGCGGCCAGCCAGGCTGATAATCCGGGTTCTGCGGACGATAAATCAACGCCCGCAATGCCAATTTGCGAAAATCCAAGCTCGCGCGCCCACGTTTGAATTTGACTGACCAGTTGATGATTGAATTGATGACTGTTAAGGAGCACCCGCTGATTGTAAAAAACATTGCCTGGCAAAACGAAGCCGGGACGCAGGACTTTGCGCAGGCCCTGGCCAGTCGGCCTGCGATTGGCCGCGCCCTGATTGAACTGCAGGGTGACCTGGGTGCCGGTAAAACGACCTTTGCCCGGCACCTGCTGCAAAGCCTGGGCGTGGAAGGCCGCATCAAGAGCCCCACCTATGCGGTGGTCGAGCCCTACACGCTGGGCCCCTCCAGCCTGCATCCGGGCCTCCATATCTGGCACTGCGACTTTTACCGATTCAATGACCCGAACGAGTGGGAAGAAGCCGGGTTTCGCGATATTTTTGCCAGCCCCGGGCTCAAACTGGTCGAATGGCCCGAAAAAGCGGGTAGCCATTTGCCGCAACCCGATCTGCGCATCCAGATCGACCTGCAGGCCGACGAATCGCGCGCTGTCACGCTGACCGCACTTACCGCCACAGGCTCGGAACTGCTCACATGAAACAAACCGCAATACCGCTCAGCCGTCGCAGCGCCCTGCAACTGGGCAGCGTGGTGCTCTTGCTGGGCGTGCGGCACCTCGCGCATGGCGCCACGATTCTGGCGGTGCGGGTCTGGCCTTCCAAAGACTACACCCGGCTGACCATCGAGTCGGATGCGGAAATCAAGGCACAGCAGTTCTTTTTGACCAATCCCCCGCGCCTGGCGGTGGACATTCAGGGCGTTGACCTGATTCCGGCCTTGCGCGAACTGGTGGCCAAGGTGAAATCAGACGACCCCAATATTTCCGGCATTCGCGTCGGCCAGAATGCGCCGGGGGTGGTGCGGCTGGTGATGGACATGAAACAAGCCATGCTGCCGCAGGTGTTCACGCTCAAGCCCGTCGCCGCCTACCAGCACCGCCTGGTGTTTGACCTCTACCCCGCGCAGGTTGCGGACCCGCTGGAGGCCCTGATTGCGGAGCGACTGGCCAGCAAACCGGAGGCCGTGGCGCCCGCGGCAGAACCGACGCCAGACCATGACCCGCTAGGCAACCTGATGGCGCAGCAGTCCGGCAAAGCCGCCCCCAGCGCGCAGCCCCCTGCGCCGGCCATTGCCGCGGCACCCAGACCTCCGGCCGACAGCGCCGTCCCTGTCCCAAGAACCGTCGAGGCCAGAACCGACCGGCTTATCATCGTGGCACTGGACCCGGGCCACGGCGGCGAGGACCCCGGCGCCATCGGCCCTGGCGGCACGCGTGAAAAAGATGTGGTGCTGCAAATTGCCCTGCGCCTGCGCGACCGCATCAACCAGCAGCCCAACATGCGCGCCTACCTCACGCGGGATGCAGACTTTTTTGTGCCGCTGCACATCCGCGTTCAAAAGGCGCGCCGCGTGCAGGCCGACCTGTTCATCAGCATTCACGCCGATGCCTTTTTTACCGACAGGCCGCAGGGCGCCAGCGTATTTGCGCTGAGCGAACGGGGTGCCTCCAGCAGTGCCGCGCGCTGGATCGCCGACAAGGAGAACTCCGCCGACCTGGTGGGCGGCATCAATGTCAAGGCCAAGGATGCCCAGGTTCAAAAAGCCCTGCTGGACATGAGCACGACCGCACAAATCAGCGACAGCATGAAGCTCGGCGGCGCCATGCTGGGCGAGATCGGCGCCGTGGGCAGGCTGCACAAACCCCGGGTCGAGCAGGCCGGGTTTGCCGTCCTCAAAGCGCCCGACATTCCGAGCGTACTGGTGGAAACCGCCTTCATCAGCAACCCTGAAGAAGAAGCCAAACTGCGCAGTGACGGCTACCAGATACAGCTCGCCGATGCCCTGATGCGCGGCATTGCGCGCTACTTCTCCAGGAATCCGCCGCTGGCGCGAAACCGCGCGTTGTGAGCCTGCGCAGGCCAGCCGCACAAAAACCGGGACGACGGGGAACGGCGGCCTTCTCCTACAGATGGGCCGCGCCCGAGGGCCTATAGTCAAATCACAGGTAGCGCCAGGACACAAGTCCCCAAACAGCTGAAAATGTCCCTAGGAAAAGCCTGAAACTTTTAGAAAAGATGAATATTATGAACACGAAAATTTTGATCTCCGTCGCCGCTGCCGCCCTGATTACCCTGACCGGCTGCGCCAGCAACCCCACCAATGCGCAAATCGGCACCGGCGTCGGCGCCGTTGGTGGTGGCCTGTTGGGCAACGCCGTTTTCGGCAGCACCCTGGGTACGGTGGGCGGCGCCGCAGCTGGTGCGCTGATCGGCAACGAAATCGGCAAGAAGCGCTAAGAACCGCGCGCGGCCGCGAGGCCGCGCCGGCGGGTTGAGGTTTCAGCCTCTTGGCCCGCAAAAAAACGACGCCTGAATTTCAGTGCGTCGTTTTTTTATGCCCCGTCAACGGGGCGGATGGGTGTCAAGGGTTGATGGCTGGCGCTGGCGCCTTGTTGCGGCTGGCCTTCCAGGCCCCGTACAGCACGATGAGCCCGGGAATCAGGATCATGGCCCAGATGATTTTGCTCAGATTTTCCTTGACCCAGGGGAAGTTGCCAAAAAAGTAGCCGGCGCTGCACAAGCCCACGACCCAGATCAGGGCGCCAATCACGTTGAAGGCCGTGAATTTTCCGCGGTTCATTTCCGCGACACCGGCCACAAAAGGCGCAAACGTGCGAATAAAGGGCATGAAGCGCGCAATGACGATGGTGATGCCGCCGTAGCGTTCATAAAATTCGTGCGCCTGGTTGAATGCCCGCTTGTTGAAAAACCGCGACTGCTCCCACTTGAACACCTGCGGGCCAAAGTAGCGGCCTATCGAGTAATTGCACTGGTCACCCAGAACCGCCGCCACCACCAGCAAGCCCATGGCCAGCGGCAGGCTCAGCAGGCCGACGCCGCACAGCGCACCCACAATGAACAGCAAGGAGTCGCCGGGCAAAAACGGCATCACCACCACGCCGGTCTCGACAAAAATAATCATGAACAGCAGCGCGTATACCCACATGCCGTAGCTTTGGGTAAAGGCCTCCAGGTGCCTGTCCACGTGCAGGATGAAGTCGATCAGAAAAGTAATTAGTTCCATGGCGGGGATTTTGACACGCGGGTTTTACCAAGAACGTGGGCCAGGGCGCCACCCCTGCCGATGCCGGCGCCCTCTCCCCTAAAATCAGGACTGTGACCAACGCCTCTTTACCTTCCCCCTTGCCCGGCACGCGCCGCCCCATACGCGACCTTCCCGACGAGTTGATCAGCCAGATTGCCGCCGGCGAAGTGGTTGAACGCCCCGCCTCGGTGGTGCGCGAGTTGGTCGACAACGCGCTGGACGCCGGAGCCCGCCAGGTCACGGTGCGGCTGATGGCCGGCGGCGTGCGGCTGATTCTGGTTGAAGACGATGGCCTGGGCATTCCGCGCGAAGAGTTGCCTGTGGCGCTGCGCCGCCATGCCACCAGCAAGATTGCCTCGCTGCAAGACCTGGAGGCGGTGGGCACCATGGGTTTTCGGGGCGAGGCCCTGGCCGCCATCAACTCCATTGCCGACATGAGCCTGCTGTCCAGAACGCTGGACACCGAGCACGCCTGGCAACTGGACGGCCGGACCGGCGAGCTGACCCCGGCGGCGCGTAACCGCGGCACCAGCGTGGAGGTGCGCGAGCTGTTTTACGCCACCCCCGCCCGCCGCAAATTCCTGAAAACCGATGCCACCGAGCTGGCCCACTGCATTGAGGCCGTGCGCCGCCACGCGCTGGTGCGGCCCGACGTGGGCTTTGCCATCTGGCACGAAGGCAAGCTGGTCGAGCAGTGGCGGGCCTGCAGCGGTGCTTCTGCGCATGACCAGCGCCTGGCCGACGTGCTGGGCAGCGACTTCGTGGCGCAGTCGGTGGCCGTGCAGTACGAAAGCCCGGCGCGCCGGGCCGACGGCCAGCCCGCGGTGCGGGTCTGGGGCCGCGCCGGCATACCGGACGCCGCCCGCGCGCGCGCCGACCAGCAGTTTGCCTATGTCAATGGCCGCTTCGTGCGCGACAAGGTGCTGACGCACGCAGCGCGCAGCGCCTACGAAGATGTGCTGCACGGCCACCGCCAGCCGGTGTATGCGCTGTACATCGAGATGGACCCGGCCCGTGTCGACGTGAACGTGCACCCGACCAAGATCGAAGTGCGCTTTCGCGACAGCCGCGAGGTGCACCAGGCGGTGCGCTACGCCACCGAAGACGCGCTGGCCCCGCCCCGCGCCGCCCTGGCGGCACAGGCCGACAGGCCCGACACGCCGCCACAGCCCGCCGCCGAAATAATCAAGGAAAAACTGCCGTTTTCCCAACAAGGATGGGCGCAACCAGCTATTAATTTAAGAGCAGCCCAGGACGGACGCGTCGCCGACTTCGAAGCAACCTGGCCGGCGCGTTCGACCTCAAGCAGTCCAGCTCCCGCTGCAAATCTGGACACAGCCCCCAGCGCAGCGGCCGACAGCCTGCCGGCCTGGCCGCTGGGCCGCGCCATCGCGCAGCTGCAGGGCATTTACGTGCTGGCCGAAAACGCCCAGGGGCTGGTGATTGTCGACATGCACGCCGCCCACGAGCGCATCGTCTACGAACGGCTGAAAAGCCAGCTCGACACCGCCACCGCCCGCATTGCGAGCCAGCCGCTGCTGATTCCGGCCACCTTTGCCGCCAGCCCGCAGGAGGTCGCAACGGCCGAAGCCAGCGCCGAAACGCTTGGCACGCTGGGCCTGGAGATCACCGCCTTTTCCCCCCGGACGCTGGCGGTGCGCGCCGTTCCCACCAGCCTGGCACTGGGCGACGCGGTGGAACTGGCGAGAAGCGTGCTGGCCGAACTGGCTCAAATGGATTCCAGCAGCGTGGTTCAGCGGGCGCATAACGAGTTGCTGTCGACCATGGCCTGCCACGGTGCCGTGCGCGCCAACCGGCGCTTGAACCTGGATGAAATGAACGCCCTGCTGCGCCAGATGGAAGCGACCGAGCGAT
>NZ_JADMJK010000097.1:0-3172 GCF_018780625.1 Polaromonas sp.
CAAACTGGCTGCGGTAGGTTTCCACCAGCCAGACACCCATGATGTTGAGGTTGTAAATTTTCCAGCCACCGCCCTCACCGGCGGTTTTTTCCAGCCTGTAGTCCAACTGAATCGGGTCACCCTGACCTTTGACTTCGGTACGAACTACCAGTTCCTTGTCACCCGGGGCCGCACGCAAGGGCTTCACGGCAATGGTCACATCACTGACCTGGGACAAAGCACCGGCATACGTGCGCACCAGCAAAATCTTGAACTCTTCCTGAAGGCGCTTTTGCTGTTCGGGCGTCATTTGCCGCCAGGCCGGCCCCGCAGCGGAAGAGGTCATGCGTTTGAAATTCACGCTCGGCATGAGCCTGGCGTTCACCAGCGCGATGATCGCCGGCACATTGCCGACCTGACTGGAATGGTCGGTCTTGATGCTGCTCAGCATCTCGGAGGACAGCTGCTTGATGAATGCATCCGCAGCCTGATCCTCGGCGCGCGCCGGCATAGCCAGCAGGCTGGTGGTGGCCAGGGCGAAAACTCCAATCAGACGGACCAGTAAATGACGACGCACGGTGTAACTTTCGATATGTGAGGGTTGGCGAATGGGTCGGGATGGCGGCGCTGACTGGCGGCAAGAAAAGCCACGGTGCGGGCGACCATCGTCAGATGGCCGCCGCACCGCGTCGCAACACCTTAGTGGCTGCTGTGGTTATCGCCATACGCCAATGCACCACTGCGTTTGGCTTGCGCAAGTTCGGCCAGAACTTGTGCGCGGGTATTGCCTTGCGTGGCTGCCTGGGCCGGGTATTGACCGGGGTTCAGTTCATTGAGCTTCTCGCCCGATTCGCCGTGCACAGCGAAGTCACCCGTGCGCCGGGCTTCAGCCAGCTCAGCCAGCACCTGTGCGCGGGTATTGCCTTGTGCGGCGGCTTTGGAGGGGTATTGGCCGGGGTACAGCTCGTTGAGCTTCTGGCCCGAATCCCCATTGGCAACGATGTCACCCGTGCGTTGGGCGTCAAGCAATTCGGCACGCACTTGCGCAGTCGTTTTAGGGGCGGCTGCATCTGCGGCCAGGGCGTTGCCTGCGGCCAGGGCAGCCAATGCGAGGGTCAGGGTGGAGAGGTATTTGCGGTTCATGATCAGGTTCCTTGATAAGTTAAAAATGTCTTGGCAGACCCGGAAGTTGTTGCGTGTCTTTCCGTTTTCTCTGGAGCGTTTCATTGCTTGCGCTTCATCGATGGGTTGAATTATTAAATTTCTATTTCAAAAGAAAAATAGCGTACAAATCATTGGTACGTTGTTGATTACGCAATAATCAAGGCCTTGAAACACAGCTCTAAAGCGCCATGGATCGATTGATGTCAATGCGGGTTTTTCAGAAAGTCATCGATGAAGGTGGCTTTGCCGCGGCCGCCAGGGCGATGGACATTTCGCCGGCGGTGGTGACCCGCCTGGTAGCCGATCTGGAAGGCTATCTGGGCACGCGCTTGCTGCACCGCAGTACCCGCCGCTTGTCGCTCAGTGTGGCGGGCGAAACGTATTTGAGCCGGGTGCGCGCCATCCTGCAGGACATCGATGAAGCGCATCGCGTGGCCAGCTCGCACACGCATGAACTCGATGGCGTCCTGCATGTGCTGGCGCCGCCCGTGCTGGCATCGCATGTGCTGGCACCGTTGATTGCCGGGTTCAGGCAGCTTTACCCGAAGATCCTGCTCAACATCGAGGTGGCTTCTTTCAAGGAGCCCCCGATCGAAGACTATGACATCACGCTGATGCCCACCGACGAGGCGTTTGATGCGGACGTGATTGCGCGCAAAATTTCCACCACCGAGGCCATTCTGGTCGCCTCACCCGCCTACCTCCAACGCAGGGGTGTGCCCGCAACACCGCAAGACCTGGCAAGGCACGACGTCCTGCGCTTGAAGGCGCCAGGGCTGCGTCCGCACACATGGCGCTTGTTCAATTCTGTGCGCCAGGACGAGCCGCTGGATGTGGCGGTAGAGCCGGGCCTCTGGATCAACCATACCGATACGCTTCTGAGGGCGGCCCTTGATGGGGCCGGTATAACCTCTGTCGCTGTGGATTTGGTGGCACTTTACTTGTCGCGCGGTGAACTGGTGCGTGTTTTGCGCCCGTGGATCACCGGCCGGCTCACGCTCTATGCCGCGCTTCCCAGCCGCAAGTTCATGCCCGAGCGCACGCGCGTTTTCCTGGAATATCTGACTGAACAGACGCGCATTCAAGTCGGCCATGCCGTGCAGGCCTGTGAAGCCTGCTGACGACTCCAGCGGCTTCCAAATAGTCCCAAAATCAAAGCTTCCCTGGCTTTGTGACTACCATGTGTTGCCCATCGTGCATTTCGCGATGCGCCCGGCGAGTCAACAGGCGCAACCTCCCAAGGAGTTTCCATGTCCAAAGTCCTCGTTCTCTACTATTCCACCTACGGCCACATTGAAACCATGGCGCAAGCGATGGCAGAGGGTGCCCGCTCAGCCGGGGCCACGGTCGATGTCAAGCGTGTACCAGAAACCGTTCCACTGGAAATTGCCAAGTCGGCCCATTTCAAGGTCGACCAGGCGGCGCCTGTGGCAACCGTGGCGGAACTTGAAAGTTATGACGCCATCATCGTCGGCTGCCCAACCCGCTTTGGCCGCATGCCCTCGCAGATGGCCAGCTTTCTGGACCAGGCCGGCGGTCTGTGGGCGCGCGGCGCACTGACCGGCAAGGTGGGCGGCGCGTTCACCTCCACCGCCACCCAGCATGGCGGCCAGGAAGTCACGCTGTTTTCCATCATCACCAACCTGATGCATTTCGGCATGACCATCGTGGGGCTGCCGTACAGCTACCAGGGCCAAACGTCGCTCGATGAAATCGTCGGTGGCAGCCCCTACGGAGCGACCACGATCGCCGGCGGACAAGGACAGCGCCAACCCAGCGTGATCGAACTGGACGGCGCACGCTTTCAGGGCAAGCTCATCGCACAGACCGCCAACAAATTGTTTGGCGCCTGAGCATCTCTGACCGCCACGCCCTGCGGCGCCTGGCTTCAAGCCTGCACCTGTGCCAGCGCCGTCTGCAGCATGTCGATGAACACCCGTGTTTTGAGCGGCATCAGCTTGCGCTCCGGAAATACCGCCCACGCCGGGTGGCTGGGCAGGCACCAGCCAGGCAGCACCCGCCGCAGGGC
>NZ_JADMJK010000097.1:3272-8807 GCF_018780625.1 Polaromonas sp.
TCGGCCAGGTAGTTGGGGGCCGCGTACAGGCCAAAAGAAAAAACGGCCAGGCGCCGCGCTGCCAGCGAGGCATCGTCGGTCAGCTTGCCCATGCGCAGAACCACATCAAACCCTTCGCCCAGCAGGTCCACCCGGCGCGGTGACAAATCAAGCTCCAGCTGGATCGCCGGATACATCGCAATGAAGGCCGCCAGCGTGTCGGCCAGCAGCAGGTTGGCAAAGTCGCTGGGCATGGACACCCGCAAGCGCCCGCTCGGCGTGGCCTGGCGGCGTTCACTTAAAGCCGTCACCGCCTCGACCTCAGACACCACCTGACGCGCGTGCTCCAGCAGTTGCAAGCCAAACTCGGTCAATGACTGGCGCCGGGTGGTGCGCAGCAGCAGGCGCTCGCCAAGGCTGTGTTCCAGTGCGGCCAGCCGGCGCGACACGGTGGACTTGGGCAAACCCATGCGCTCGGCAGCGCGGCTGAAGCTGCCCAACTCGGCCACGCTGGCAAAGATCAGCAGGTCATTGGGGTCGATTGTTGTGCTTGATTGTTCCACCATAGGATTAATCATATCCATTCAAAGGTATTTACCAAGTGATTGTTGATAAATAAACTACATCCATCGCAACACACTGAGTTCATCTCATTTTTTAAAGGAAAACCATCATGTCCAACACCATTCAAAACCCCCTCCACTTCGCCGCCCGCCTGGCTATGGTCGCCTTGTTCCTGCCCGCCGGCATTGGCAAGCTCACCGGCTTTGCCGGCACCGTGGGCTACATCTCGTCGGTCGGCTTGCCGCTGCCCACCCTGGCGGCCGCCGCGGCGCTAATCGTGGAAATCGTGGGTGGTCTGGCACTGCTGGCGGGTTTCGGCACCCGCATCGCCGCTTTGGTTCTGGCTGCGTTCACGCTGGTGGCCAGCTTCTTCTTCCACAATTACTGGGGTGTTCCTGCGGACCAGGCCTTCATGCAACAACTGCTGTTCTTCAAGAACATCGCGGTGGTGGGCGGCTTGCTGGCGATTGCGGCCAACGGCGCTGGCGCATGGAGTCTTGATGCACGCCGTGCTTGAGCCTGGCCTTGAATCACTGATCCAAACCGCAGGGTGTTGCCAGGCAACCCCTGCTTCAAAAAGGAACTGCAAATGAACACCACCACCATCATCAACATGCCCAACGTTGAAACATCACGCACTGTGGAGCAGCTGGTCGCCGGCCAGGCAACTTCCGACGGCGCGGGCGTCAAACTGACCCGCGTGCTGACCCAGAACCTGCAGCATCGGCTCGACCCTTTCCTGATGCTCGATGCCTTTGGCAGCGACCAGCCTGACGACTACATCGCCGGCTTTCCCGACCACCCGCACCGCGGCTTCGAGACCATCACCTACATGATTGCCGGGCGCATGTTGCACCGCGACAGCGCCGGCCATGAGGGCCTGCTTGAAAACGGCGGCGTGCAGTGGATGACCGCCGGCAAAGGCGTGATCCATTCGGAGATTCCGCAGCAGGAAGAAGGCGTGATGGAGGGCTTTCAGCTCTGGCTGAACCTGCCCAGACGCGACAAGATGAACACCCCCTGGTACCGCGACTTCAAGGCCGGCGAGCTGCCAAAATTTGTGACGCAAGAAGGCGTGGCCGTGACGATGATCGCGGGTGAAAGCCATGGCGTGCGCGGCGCCGTGACACGCGACACCACGCAACCGAACTACCTGGACCTGCACCTGCCCGCTGGCGCGCGCTTTGCGCAGCAACTGCCTGCCGGCCACAATGCGTTCATCTATGTCTACCGCGGCGAAGTCAGCATTGCCGGCAAGGCCGTGCCGGCGCAGCGCATGGCCATTCTGGCCAATGACGCCCAGGCCGATGGCGTGGTGATCGAGGCCAGCGCTGACGCCAGGGTGCTGCTTGTTTCGGGCATGCCTCTAAAAGAGCCCATCGTTCAGTACGGTCCTTTTGTCATGAACACGCAGGATGAGATTTACCAGGCCTTGAGCGACTTTCGCGACGGGCGGCTGGGCGAAACCGCCTGATGGGATTTTGAGAAAGACCGTGTCCTAAACCGGCCACAATCCCCTCATGCAAGCCCTGTCAACTTCCGCCCTGACGCCCGCCCAACCGCCCCTCGTACACATCACCGAATCCAGCCACGATGTCGCCATCGACCTGATCTACGCCGGCAAGAACAATTTCACCGGCCAGGTGATCTACGCGCATGCGCTGTGCTTTTTGCACCCGCAGGCCGAGGCCTGTTTGCGGCAGGCCGTGGCGGCGGCGCGGGGCATGGGTTTGCGGCTCAAGATTCTGGATGCATTCCGGCCGCAGGAGGCACAAGAGGCGCTGTGGGCGGTGGCGCCCAACCCGGACTACGTGGCCGATCCGGCCCAGGGCTCGAACCACACGCGCGGCGTGGCGGTGGACCTGACGCTGGTCGGTGCGGACGGCCAGGCGCTGGATATGGGCACGCCGGTGGACACCATGCACCCGGCGTCGCACCACTTTCATGCGGCGCACCCGGCAGCCGTTCAGATCAACCGCATGCGGCTGCTGACCGTGATGCTGGAAGCGGGGTTTGTGCACCACCCGCGCGAATGGTGGCATTACGAGTTGCCCGAAGCACAGCGCTTTGCCTTGATCGACAGCCACGCTTTCATGGCGTGCGTGCCGGCGGTCGAAAATCACGCATTTCACCGCGTGCCTGATTGACCATGAACGATCCGATTCATGCCGGTGCCCTGACAAGCTGATGCCGGTCATTGAATCTCCACTTTTTTAATAGCTGCTTGCGCCCATCTCCTAATGCGCCTGCGGGCGACGCATGCGCCTGTCGCAGCCCTGGCGTATGCTGCGACGCATGAACGAAAAAATCAACGAAATACTGCTGCAGATGGCCGCGCTTGAGGCGGAATTGCGTACTGCTGTGCAGGCGCAGGAAAGCCGGATGTTCTTCCAGATAAAAGGCAAGCGCGTCGAATTCGAGCAATCGGTGAGCCAGGCGCATCGCAAACTCAAGACCGGCGTGCTGCGCTGGCTGGTGCGCGACCGGCCGCAGAACCTGATCACCGGCCCGCTGATTTATGGCATGGCGGTCCCGCTGCTCATGCTCGATCTTTGCGTCAGCATCTACCAGTGGGTCTGCTTTCCCATCTATGGCATCACCCGGGTCCGGCGCAGGGACTACCTGGTGTTTGACCGGCGGCATCTGGGCTACCTCAATGCCATCGAGAAATTTCACTGCACCTACTGCGAATACGGCAACGGACTGATGGCCTACATGACGGAAATCCTGGCCCGCACAGAGCAGTATTTCTGCCCGATCAAGCACGCGCACAAAATTCTGGGCACGCACGGGCGCTACAACCGTTTCCTGGAATACGGCGAGGCCGAGGCCTATGAAGCCAAGCTGGAAGAGTTCCGGGTAGCACTGGGCAAGGTGAAATGACCGCCTTAACGAATTTCACGCATTCCCTGCCGGCTGCGCTGCCCGCGATCGCGGCGCGGCACGGCGTGTCGGTCGAGGCGCTCAACAGCGAGTGCTTTTGCATCAGCCTGGACACCGACGCGCTGGGCCGGGCGCTGGAATCGGAAATCGGCCAGCCGGGCCTGCTGGAACTGGTGCGCGAGCGCTGCCCCTACCTGTTTGCGGCGCGTCCGGTGTTTGTGTCGCCCGCCCACCTGGCGCGCATGGCCGCGCTGGTGCAGGCGATTGAGTCGGTGGTGGCGCTGCCGGCCTACCGGGCGGCGGTGCTGGCCCAGTCGCCCGACATTGCGCGGCATGACCCGGGCGGCGCGCTGGGCGTGTTTTTTGGCTACGACTTTCATGTCACCGAAGGCGGCTTTGGGCTGATCGAGATCAACACCAACGCGGGCGGCGCGCTGCTCAACGCCGTGCTGGCGCGAGCGCAGCGCGCATGCTGCCCGGCCATGAATGACTTGATGCCCACGCCGGCCACGGCCGATGCGCTGGAGGAGCGCATCGTGGCGATGTTCCGGCGCGAATGGGCGCTGTCCGGCAACGGCCGGCCGCTGCGCAGCATTGCCATCGTCGACGACGCCCCGGCGCAGCAGTACCTCTACCCCGAGTTCCTGCTGTTCCAGCAACTGTTCAGGCGGCACGGACTGCAGGCGGTGATTGCCGACCCGGGCGAATTGAGCCTGCGCGGCGGCGTGCTGTGCCATGGCGAACTGGCCATTGACCTGGTCTACAACCGGCTGACGGACTTTGCGCTGGCCACGCCCGCCAGCGCCACGCTGCGCGAAGCCTACCTGCAGCACGCCGCAGTGCTGACGCCGCACCCGCAGGCGCACGCCCTGTATGCGGACAAGCGCAACCTCGCGCTGCTCAGCGATGCGGCGCGGCTGCAGGCGCTGGGCGTGCCGTCCGCCACGCAGGCGGTGCTGCTGGCCGGCATTCCGCACACCGAAGTGGTGGACCCGGCGCAGGCCGACCGGCTGTGGCGGGACCGCAAGCGCCTGTTCTTCAAGCCGTTTGCCGGCTTTGGCGGCCGCGCCGCCTACCGGGGCGACAAGCTGACGCAGCGCGTCTGGCAGGAAATTCTGGCGGGCGACTATGTGGCGCAGGCGCTGGTCGTGCCTGGCGAACGCACCATCTCAGACCAGGAGCCGGCGCAGGTGCTGAAGTTTGACCTGCGCGACTACACCTACGACGGCCAGGTGCAGTGGGTGGCGGCGCGGCTCTACCAGGGCCAGACCACCAACTTCCGCACGCCGGGCGGCGGCTTTGCACCGGTGTACGCCGGGCCAACATGACAGAGGCCACCAGCACAGGCGCAGCAGCGGACCATGAAACCCGCTTGTTTCTGCTGGGCGCAGGCGACAGCGTGCAGCCGCTGGCGCATGCGCGCTATGTGGCGCTGGCCCGCCATCAAGCGGCCGCACCCGAGTTTGCCGGCCTTCGCCTGATGCTGGTGGACTGGTACTTGCGCATCGTTGGTAACCAGCCGCAGGACGTCGTCAACGAAACCTGCAGCTGGCTGGTGTTTGATGCGCAAGGCCGGCTGGACCTGCATGCGGCGCTGGCGATCGATGAGGAAGCGGCCCCGAGCGAGGCGCAGTGGGCGCAGATCCGCGCGCAGGTGTTCGGCAGCGGCATGCAGCCGCCCGGCGACCCGCCCGCGCCGCAGGGCCTGAGCAGCGCCGAAGCCGCGCGGCGCCTGGCCGCCGACGGCCCCAACCTGCTGCCCGGCAGCGCGCCAAAATCCGGCGCGGCGATTCTGCGCGAGGTCATCACCGAGCCGATGTTCCTGATGCTGCTGGCCGCCGGCGGCATTTACCTGGCGCTGGGCGACCGGGCCGAGGCGCTGTTTTTGCTCGGCTTCGTGTTCGTCGTGATCGGCATCACGCTGGCGCAGGAGCGCAAAACCCAGCGCGCGCTGGAGTCGCTGCGCGACCTGTCGGCCCCGCGCGCGCTGGTGCTGCGGGGTGGGCAGACGCTGCGCGTGGCCGGGCGCGACCTGGTGCGCGGCGACCTGCTGGTGCTGCGCGAAGGCGACCGCATCGCCGCCGATGCGCGGCTGCTGGACGGCCTGCT
>NZ_JADMJK010000125.1 GCF_018780625.1 Polaromonas sp.
ACTGGACCAACGACAAACTGCCCGCCACCAAATCCACGGGGACCAAGTACCCTGCGGCGCATGATGACTGGCTCAAGGGGGCTGTAGAGCATCCTGGCAGCTGGTGGACAGACTGGTCGGAGTGGCTCAAGGAACACGCGGGCAAGCAGATTGCTGCGCCCAAGGGCTATGGCGGCGGCGAGCACAAGGCCATTGAGGCCGCGCCTGGCCGCTACGTCAAGGTCAAGGTCTGACGCGTTTTAATGATTCACAGGGCTCAGGTATCTAAAAGCCCCTGGTAGGCGTTCCCCCTTTGGTACCTCCGGGAGAGCGCCGCAACAAGACGTCACGACAACACGTGACAACAAGGAGAGATTGTGGAAGACATCGTTATCGTTTCAGCAGGCCGCACAGCGGTTGGAAAATTTGGCGGATCGCTGGCCAAGATACCCGCCACCGAACTGGGCGCTGCCGTCATCAAGGCCGTGCTGGAGCGCTCGGGACTCAGCGCAGACCAGATTGGTGAAGTCATCATGGGCCAGGTGCTGGCGGCCGGCGTAGGCCAGAATCCGGCGCGCCAGGCGGTGGTCAAGGCGGGCTTTCCCCATGGCATTCCGGGCCTGACGATCAACGCGGTGTGCGGCTCCGGGCTCAAGTCCGTCATGCTGGCCGCGCAGTCCGTGGCCACCGGCGACAGCGACATCGTGATTGCCGGCGGCCAGGAAAACATGAGCGCTTCCCCGCATGTGCTGAACGGTTCGCGCGACGGCCAGCGCATGGGCGACTGGAAAATGGTCGACACCATGATCGTGGACGGCCTGTGGGACGTCTACAACCAGTACCACATGGGCATTACCGCCGAAAACGTGGCCAGGAAATACGGCATTGACCGCGCCATGCAGGACGCCCTGGCGCTGGCCAGCCAGACCAAGGCCGCTGCCGCGCAAGACGCCGGCAAATTCAAGGACGAGATCGTTCCCATCACCATTCCGCAGAAAAAAGGCGATCCGGTGGTGTTCTCGGTGGACGAATTCATCAACCGCAAAACCAGCGCCGACGGCTTGGCAGGCCTGCGCCCGGCGTTTGACAAGGCCGGCAGCGTGACCGCTGGCAACGCCTCGGGTCTGAATGACGGCGCTGCCGCCGTGATGGTCATGACCGCCAAAAAGGCGGCCGCCCTGGGCCTCAAGCCGCTGGCGCGCATTGCCAGCTACGCCACGTCCGGCCTGGACCCAGCCTTCATGGGCATGGGCCCCGTGCCTGCGTCCACCAAGGCGCTGCAGCGCGCCGGCTGGAACGCGCAAGACCTCGATTTGCTGGAAATCAATGAAGCCTTTGCGGCGCAAGCCTGCGCGGTGAACGCTGAAATGGGCTGGGACACCAGCAAGGTCAACGTCAATGGCGGCGCGATTGCCATTGGCCACCCGATTGGCGCGTCCGGTTGCCGTATTTTGGTGACGCTGCTGCACGAAATGGTGCGCCGCGACGCCAAAAAAGGCATTGCCAGCCTGTGTATTGGCGGCGGCATGGGGGTTGCCCTCACACTGGAACGCTGAATTTAGGGTAAAACAGCGCTATGCCTGCATCCGGTGGGCATAAGCAGCTACTTAATTAATAGCGAAATAGTTTCGCCGAAATCAACAAGAAATCAAGGAGATCGCGATGTCAAAACAAGTAGCGTACGTAACCGGTGGCATGGGTGGCATTGGAACGGCCATTTGCCAGCGGCTGGCCAAAGATGGATTCACCGTGATTGCCGGCTGCGGCCCCACGCGCGACTTCACCAAGTGGCTGGACGAGCAAAAAGCCCTGGGCTATACCTTTTATGCATCGGTGGGCAATGTGGGTGACTGGGATTCCACCGTGGCCGCCTTCGAGAAAGTCAAGGCAGAGCACGGCCCCGTCAGCGTGCTGGTGAACAACGCCGGCATCACCCGCGACAGCCAGTTCCGCAAGATGAGCAAGGCCGACTGGGACGCCGTGATCTCGACCAACCTGGACAGCATGTTCAACGTGACCAAGCAGGTCATCGAAGGCATGGTCGAGGCGGGTTTTGGCCGCATCATCAACATCTCGTCGGTCAATGGCCAGAAGGGCCAGTTTGGCCAGGTGAACTACTCCACCGCCAAGGCTGGTTTGCATGGCTTCACCATGGCGCTGGCGCAGGAAGTGGCCAGCAAAGGCGTCACCGTCAACACGGTGAGCCCGGGCTACATCGGCACCGACATGGTCAAGGCCATTCGTCCCGAAGTGCTGGAAAAAATCGTGGCAGGCGTGCCGGCCAAGCGGCTGGGCAAGCCGGAAGAAATTGCTTCCATCATTGCCTGGATTGCATCGGAAGAGGGCGGTTACGCCACGGGCGCGGACTTCTCGCTCAACGGCGGCCTGCACATGGGCTGATGGCAGCACTTGAGTTGCTGTGCATCCCAAAAAAAACCCGCTTCGGCGGGTTTTTTACGTTGGTGCGCCCGGCAAGGGGAAGAGTTAGCCAATGGCAAGGGTTTCGTGGGCGGCCGCGAGTCTGAATGAAGCCGGATGGCAAAGCGCTGGCCTGACGTATAGGAAGCGCATATGAGGCGTTGCACTGGGGTGAGATGGCCAAATTCATCAAAGCCCAAAACTTGCACGGAAGCGGTGCGACGTATAGAGCAAAGTGCACGCAGCCACCATGATGCATGCCTATAACTTGAGTTTCCACGTTTGCCTGGAAATTAGTGGGTTCGGCGGGAACTGGGTCATGATGCTTAACGTTCGAGCTAAGCGGGCGACGACGGGAGGACGCCAGGCCCGTGCGGTGCAGGATAACCGAAAGCGTCTGGTGGCCTGCCATTGGCATTCCGCTTGAGCGAGGGATTAGGCCGCATTGCGACGCCGAATGCGCGTCGCGAGTTCATCTGCCCGCGCGAATAATGCAAGTACCTGCGCTTTTATCTCATCAAGTTCTTCATAGTCCGGGTGGTTCACGGGAAGTTGATCAAGCACTTGATGCTTTGAAAGGTACCCTCCAATGACTACGCGCCGGGCGCTCCTCTCTGCCTCGGTTTGGTTCAGAAGCGAGAGATAGACGTCCCAAGATTTATTGCCCTTCTTGGAGTTGCATGGCTTGCAGCACGGCAAAAGGTTTCCAAGCCGATGACCATGGCCGCTGAACTCAGACTGTTTCACTGTTGCAAAGACGTGATCCCAGGTCTCCGCCAGGGTTCCGCAGTAGATGCAGTCAAGATCCTTGTCCGGGTCTTGACCGAGGTCTTGTATTGCCTTGCGTACGCGCTCGTCGTTGTAGTCATCGCAGGGAGCTATCGCAGAGGCAAACGCGTGGTTGATCGTCGTCTTGCGCATAGCGACGATGGCGTATGGTTTCAGATGACGCTTGATATCATGATAGCGCATGCTTGTGCGGCCTAACGTAATGTACAGATAAAAACTTGCTCAATAAACTGGCCCGTGCTCGATATTCTGGACATCAAATACTCCCGGAAGTGGCTTGCAGCATTGGTTATCTCTGGCTGGACTGTATAAAAAATACAGTCACAAACTATCCAGGAAATCCGGCGCCCCTCCACAGAAGTCCACCCGCTTGCCGGATCAGTTGCACGAGCGCATCCAGACCTTGCACTATAGCCCCAGCGCCGAGAAGATTTACCGTTATTGGGGCCTGTTTTCCATTGTTGTCTGTGCTTCGAAACGCGTATTTTTTAGACGCGGATGGATCGCCTTGAAGACCTCGCCGAACTGCGTAAGCCGGCATAAAGTAGATGGGCCACCTAAACGCCCAGATACTGGTGAACAATTTCAGGCTGGCCGCGCAATTCATCCGAGCTGCCCTGCCAGACCACCCGGCCTTTTTCAATCACGAAGTGCCGGTCGGCCAGGCCCAACAGCGCTTTGACGTTTTTGTCGATCACGATTTGCGACAGGCCCTCCTTTTTGAGTTCAGCAAGGGCGCGCCAGATTTCCTGCCGAATCACCGGGGCCAGGCCTTCCGTGGCTTCGTCGAGCACCAGCAGGCGCGGGTTGGTCATCAATGCACGGCCTATGGCCAGCATCTGCTGCTCGCCACCCGAGAGCTGCGCGCCAAGGTTGCTGCGGCGCTCCTGAAGGCGCGGAAAAAAACCATAGACGCGGCCCAGGTCCCAGTGCTTGCCGCTGCCCTTTTTGTCGTCGCGCGCGGTGGCCACCAGGTTTTCCTCGACCGTCAGGTTTGGAAACACCTGCCGGCCTTCAGGAACCAGCGCCAGGCCCTGGCGCGCGATGCGGTGCGAAGGCAAATGGTCTACCCGTGCACCGGCCACCGACACGCTGCCGGAGGCCACGGGCAGCATGCCGAACAGACATTTGACGGTGGTGGAGCGGCCCATGCCGTTGCGCCCCAGCAGGGTCACGACCTCGCCCGGCCCGACATCGAATGAAATGTCAAACAGTGCCTGTGCATGGCCGTAGGAGGCCTGAAGCCCTTTGACGGATAAAAATGGAGTCATGATTTGTCCCTTGCCGGCTTCATATTTCGGTTTCTTCACCGAGGTACACCGCCCGCACTTCCGGGTGGTTGCGGATTTCCTCGGGTGTCCCGGTGAACAGGATCTTTCCGTAAACCAGCACGCTGATGCGGTCGGCCAGTGCAAACACCGCCTCCATGTCGTGCTCGACCAGCAAGATGGTGTACTGGCGCTTCAGGCGCTGCAGCAGCGCGATGACGGCAGTCGATTCCTGCACGCTCATGCCGGCCATCGGCTCGTCGAGCAGCAAGAATTTGGGGCCGGCAGCCAGGCTCATGGCCAGCTCAAGCTGCCTTCGCTCGCCATAACCCAGATCGCCCGCCAGGGCGTTAAGCCGATGCGCGAGGCCGGTGGCTTCGAGCGCCTCTTTGGCGAACTTCCGTGCTTGCTTGTCGGCCAGCATGGGCATCCAGAACCTGAAGGCATGCCGGCGCGAAGCCAGCGCTGAAAACGTTGCGTTCTCCAGCACGCTGAAGTCCTCGAAGATCGAGGTGATCTGGTAGGAGCGCAACAGGCCGCGTTTCGCGCGTTCATGGATCGGCAGGGCGGACACGTCCGCACCGTTGAACCATACGCTGCCGCTATTGGGCGCAAGCTCGCCCGACAGCTGGTTGATCAGCGTGGTCTTGCCGGCACCGTTGGGCCCGATGATCGCGTGCAGTTCGCCCTCGCCGATGTCGAGCGACACCGCGTCGGTGACCAGCAGCGCGCCATAGCGTTTGGTAAGGGATTCGGTGCGCAGTACGCTGGCCATTACAGGGCTCCCTCGGCAACACCAGTCGTTGCAGCGGCTGATGTGGTGTGTGTGTCGGCCCGCTTGGCACGGGAATCAAGGCGCTGCAGCAGGCCGATGATGCCGCTCTTGCCCAGGAGCGCGACGATGACGATGAGCGGGCCGAAAATAACCATCCAGTGATCGGTAAAACCCTTCAGGATTTCTTCAAGGCCGAGGAAGACCAGCGCGCCCATCAAGGGGCCGAACACCGTGCCAAGACCGCCGATCACCACGATCACGATCAGCTCGCCCGAGATGGACCAGGCCAGCGTGCTCGGCGAGGCAAAGGCATTGAGGTTGGCCAGCAGCAGGCCGGCCACGCCGGTCAACATTCCCGACATCACGTAGGCCAGCAGCTGGTAGCGCACCACCGGAATACCGGCGGCGTTGACGCGGCGCGCGTTCTGTTTTGCACCACGGATGACCATGCCAAACGGCGCGGCGCGCAGCTTGGCCAGCCACCAGATCGTCAGTACCAGGACGACGAAGGCGACGACGTACACACTGGTCGCGGACGCCAGATCGACAGGGCCGAAGCGGCTGGTTTGTGCAATCGACATCCCGTCGTCGCCGCCATAGTGTTTCAAGCTGACGAACAGGAAGTAACCCATCTGGGCAAAGGCCAGCGTGATCATGATGAAGGCGATACCGGTGGTGCGCAGGCTGATGGCGCCGGTGACCAGCGCGACCAGGCCGCACACGCCCAGGCACAAGGCCAGGTGAATCCAGCCGTTGCCAACCTCATGGAACGATGCAATGCCGACCGCGTAAGCGCCAAGGCCAAGGAAAAGCGAATGGCCAAAGCTCACCAGTCCGCCGTAGCCCAGCGCAATGTTCAGCGCGCAGGCGGCAATTGCATAGATGATGATGCGCGCGAAAAAGGCGACATAAAACTGCTGGCCGGTGGCCTGCGCCACAAACGGCACGGCGGCGAGCAGCACCAGCACCAGCAGGGGAACCCAGGCGCTGGGCCGTGAAATGAATGGAGTCATCGTGATCACCTGTTTGCTGGAAAAAGACCTTGCGGCCGCCACGCCAGCACCACCGCCATCAGCAGGTACACCAGCATGGAGGCCAGCGCCGGGCCTGCCGCATCGGCGAACGACCGTTCAGCGACCTGCCGCAGCATGAATGGCAAAAATACGCGGCCCATGGTGTCGACGATGCCGACGATGAGCGCCGCATAGAAGGCCCCCGTGACCGAGCCAATGCCACCGATCACGATGACTACCAGCGTGGTGATCAGCACCGACTCGCCCATTCCGGACTGCACCGAAAGAATAGGACCCGCCATCGCGCCCGCCAGACCCGCCAGCATGGCGCCGACCGAAAAAAGCATGGCGTTGAGCAGGCGAATGTTGACGCCGAGCGCCGCGACCATCGCCGGATTCACCGCGCCCGCGCGGATCAGCATGCCGACGCGCGTCTTGTTGATCAGCAGCCAGGAACCCACCGCGACCACCAGCCCGACGGCGATGATGGCGAGCCGGTAGGACGGGTACGTGAAGCCCCCGATGTCGATGGCACCGCTGAGGAATTCAGGCACCTGCAAAAATACCGGCTGCGAACCCCAGATGATGCGCACCAGTTCATTGAAAAACATCACCAGGCCAAAGGTGGCCAGCACATGGTCGAGGTGGTCGCGGCGATACAGGCGCGCGACCGCGACGAACTCCAGCGCCAGGCCCAACAGCAGCGAGCCCAGCATGGCTGCCAGCACGGCCAGCCCGAAGGAGCCGGTGTACTGGAAGGCCGTGGCCGCAAAGTAGGCGCCCATCATGTACAGCGAGCCATGCGCCAGGTTGACAAAGCTCATGATGCCAAACACCAGCGTCAGCCCCGCAGCCAGCAAAAACAGCAGGACGCCGTATTGCAGGCCGTTGAGCAGCTGCGCGAAAACAATCGTGCTGTTCATGGCGTCACTTGAGCGCGCACTGCGCGTGGTAGGCATCGCTATGCTTGGTCAGCGGCGTGGCGACGAGTTTTCCGACGACCTTGCCGCCGCTCTTGATGGTTTCGAACGCATAGTAGTTCTGCACCGGCAGGTTGTTGTTGTTGAACGCGAACGGGCCGCGCACCGACTTGAATTCACTGCCGGCCGCCTTCACTGCGACGGCAAGTGCCTTGGCATCGCCGGCCTTGGCTTTGCCCAGCGCGATATTCAGAATGTTGGCCGCGTCGTAGGCCGTTGCCGCGTATTCGCTGGGCGTGCGTTTGTACTTGCGCTCGAAGTCATCGACAAATTTCTTGTTCTCCGGCGTGTCGAGCGCCGCGTCCCACATCGCGCCGCTGACGCTGCCAACGGCCGCGTCGCGCAGGCCTGGCAGGGTCGTACCGTCGACGGTGAAGACGGAGTACAGCGGTATCTTGGCCATCAGGCCGGCCTGGCTCATCTGCTTGACGAAGTTAACGCCCATGCCGCCCGGGTAGAACACAAACACCGCATCGGGCTTGGCGGACTGTAGTTGGGCAAGTTCGGCCGAGTAGTCGGGCTGGTTCACCTGCGTGTAAACCTCGTCCACGATCTGGCCCTTGAAGTAGCGCTTGAAGCCGGTCAGCATGTCCTTGCCGGCCTGGTAGTTGGGCGCCATCAGGTAGACCTTTTTGAGGCCCTTGTCCTGGGCAAACTTGCCCATGGCTTCGGCGGCGCCGTCGTTCTGCCACGCAGCGGAAAACACATTGGCCTTGCAGCCGGCACCGGCCAGCGGTGATGGACCGGCATTGGTGGCGATCGCCACGGTGCCCGACTCGGCGATGCGCGGCAGGCTGGCCATCAGCACGTTGGAAAAGCTCAGTCCCACGATGGCATCGACCTTGTCCTTGTCGATGAACTTGCGCACGATCTGGCTGCCGATTTCCGGCTTGAGCTGGTCATCTTCCTTCAGTACCGTGGCGGGTTGACCGCCGAGCTTGCCGCCCAGCTGTTCCATCGCCAGCATGAAGCCGTCAACCTGGTCCTGGCCCACGATGGCCTGCGGGCCCGACAGCGGTGCCATGATGCCGATGGTGGCGGCTGCGGCGAGATGGCTGGCGCTTGCCAATGCCACACCAGCGAGGACGGCGAGTGTGGTGCGACGGAAGGACGCAGTGGATGTTGTTTTCATGGTGTTTTGTCTCGTTTTGATGGGGTGGGGAAAGTAGGGAGGCAACTGCGGTTCAATCAGGCATCTGCACAAAGACGCGTCCGCCTTCGATGCGCACGGGGTAGCTGCGAACATCCTCCGTGACCGGCGCGCAGGTGGCACGGCCATTGCGCACGTCGAACTTGCCTTGATGCAGTGGGCATTCAATTTCATAGCCGTCCAGAAAGCCGTCGCACAGACGCGCATGGCCGTGGGTACAGAGGTTGTCGGTGGCGAAAATGCTGCCTTCGACCTTGTAGAGAGCCACGTCGCGGCCGCCGACCTGCAGGCCGATCACGTCGTCTTCGGGCACGCCGGCCTCTTCGGTGGCGTCAATCCAGTTGGAATCGTTCATGGTTTAAATCGGGTAGATGA
>NZ_JADMJK010000089.1 GCF_018780625.1 Polaromonas sp.
CCCATGGTGTTTCATGAACTGGGTGCCGAAGTGATTGCCATCGGCTGCAAGCCCGACGGGCTGAACATCAACCACGAAGTGGGCGCCACCCACCCCGAGTCGCTGATCAAGGCCGTTCGCGCCAACAACGCGGATTACGGAATCGCACTCGACGGCGATGCCGACCGGCTGCAGATCGTGGATGCGGAAGGACGGCTTTTCAACGGTGACGAAGTGCTGTTCCTGATGGTCAACGAGCGGCTGGCACGCGGTGAAAAAGTGCCGGGCACCGTCGGTACCCTGATGACCAACATGGCGGTGGAAGTCGCCTTGAAGGCCAAGGGCGTCGAGTTCGTGCGCGCCAAAGTTGGCGACCGTTACGTGCTTGAAGAGCTCGATAAACGCGGCTGGCTGCTGGGTGGCGAAGGCTCAGGCCACCTGCTGGCGCTGGACAAGCACACGACGGGCGATGGCCTGATCAGCGCCCTGCAGGTGCTGCAGGCCTGCGTGCGCAGCAAGAAGACCCTGAGCCAGTTGCTGGCTGACGTGGTGCTGTTTCCCCAGACGCTGATCAACGTCCGGCTCAAGCCTGGTCAGGACTGGGAGGGCAGCGCGGAATTGGCGCTGCAAACCAAAGCGGTGGAGATCGAACTGGGCGACAGCGGCCGTATCTTGATCCGCGCCAGCGGCACCGAGCCGCTGCTGCGTGTCATGGTGGAGGCACGCGATGCCGAACAGGCCAGGGCCTGCGCCGAGCGCGTTGCGGATACGGTGCGCAGTTAAGTCAGCCAGGGACTCTTGCGGCCTGGTGGATGCGAACCGTTAGCGGCTGACTTTGAGGAAAATGTCCCGGTCGGGCGCAAAGTTGGCGTGCAGTGGCAGCAAGGCGCCGCCAAGCGCCCGTGCATCAGGGCCAATGCTGCCTTCCAGCAGGGTGGCCGGCCACAGGCCTTCCCAGTTGTAGCTCGCCAGGGCCATGCGGGTATGCTCCAGGAGTCGCTGCAACAGCGGCCTGCAAAACGAGCCGTCCAGCACGATGGCATCGAGATCAAGAAACGCGGTGCCGCTCACAATGCAGTGCGCCAGGGCATTGGCGGCCGGTGTCATCCAGGCGGTGGTTTCTTCCGCGAACGGCGCCTGCATCGCGCGCTCGTCGTAAGCGGCGGTGGTGTCGAGTCCACGGGCCTTGAAGCGCTGCTCCAGTTCCCAGAGCGAGGCCTGGTGAATCAGCTGCTCCGGCTTGGTTTCTCCGGGCCGGGCTACATTCAGCGGCACCGACGCGACCGCGCCGGCATTGCCATGCAGGCCAGCATGCAGATGGGAATTGATGACCAGCCCGCCACCCACAAATGTGTCCACGAACAGGTAGAGGAAACACTTCAGGTCGCGGCCCCGCCCGGCCACCAGTTCGGCCACGCAGGCGGCTGAAGTGTCCTTGGCAAAGCTCACCGGCAGGTCGGTCATGCCTTGCACTTCGGCTTTCAGATCCATCTGGTTCCAGGTATCCGACTGTGCATCGGACAATCCCAGCATCTTGTGCCAGCCGCCCAGCTGAAATGGTGCGGCAATGCCCACGCCCACGAGCCGTGGGCTCAAGTCGCCGAGTTCCTCGCGCAGGGCATTCATGTGTTCGCTGATCGCCGGGAGCAAGACCTTGGCATCCGGGAACGCATAGGCAAGCGACTTGCGCTGACGCACCCGGCCCGTGAAGTCCACCAGCAGCCAGTCGGTGTTGCGGCGTCCGATTTTGATGCCGATGGAAAACGCGCCGTCCGGATTCAGCGCCAGAGGCACCGACGGCTGGCCAATGCGGCCGCGCACCGGCTCGTGCCGAATCAGCAGGCCATCCTCATCAAGCCGTGCGGTGATCAGGCCAATGGTTTGCGCCGTCAGCCCGGTCAAGCGTGCCAGATCCGCCTTGGGCAGGCTGCCATTCTGGCGAATCGCCTGCAACACCACCCGCTCGTTGAACTGGCGCATGCCCACATGGTTGGAGCCGCGCGGGCGCAGCAGCGGGGGAGCCTGGTCGTTTGTCATGGGCGTAGAGTTTCGCCGATAACGCCCTTGCGCAAGATGAAGTTGCCAAACGGCTGCAATTCGCCGGTCACCACGATCGCGCAAGCATTGCGCACGCGTTCGTAAAACGCATAGCGTTCGACCGGTTCGGCCTTCTGGTGGGGCAGCAAGCTGTCCTGGAGCAAGTCCAGCACTTCACGCTGCAAGGCCGACAGATAGGGCGGTGCCGTGTCCGACACCTGCATGAAGGCGACCGGGTGCGCTACATCAGCAGCCAGCGGCAGCAGCGCGTTGATGGCTTTGACCACCTGCGCCATGCTGGCGCCCGGCAGCCTGAGCACCGGCTTGCCCGCGCCCAGGCTCATGGCCGTGAAGTTGGCATCGGCCAGCAGCAGGGCCTCGTCATGGCCCATTTCCATCAGCAGCTTGAGCAACTCCGGCGTGATGAGGGGATCGATTCCTTTAAGCATGAGCGGCCTGCGGCAACTCGTCGGCCGACATGGCGCCGGTCATCACCGCCACGGTGTCGCTCATGCTGATGTGTTTCGGGTTCACCACCGCAGCGCGCTTGCCCAGGCGGGCAATATGGATGCGGTCGGCCACTTCAAATACATGTGGCATGTTGTGCGAAATCAGCACCACAGGCAGGCCTTTGTCGCGCACGCGGCGGATCAGTTCCAGCACCATGTTGCCTTCCTTTACGCCCAGCGCCGCCGTTGGCTCGTCCATGATCACGACATGCTGCGCAAAAGCGGCTGCACGGGCCACGGCCACGCACTGTCGCTGGCCACCCGACAGCGTTTCCACCGCCTGCGTCATGGAGCGTATGCCAACCTTGAGGTCGTTCATGCGCGAAATGCTTTCCTCCAGCATTTTTTTCTTGTCCAGCAGGCGCAGGAACTGGGCCAGCCAGCCCGGGCGGCACAGTTCACGGCCCAGGAACAGGTTTTCGGCAATCGTCATGGCAGGCGCAACGGCCAGATCCTGGTATACGGTTTCAATGCCGGATTTGCGCGCATCCATCGGGCTCTTGAAGTGAATCGGCTGGCCGTCCAGAAAAATCTCGCCTTCGTCGGGAATCGTGGCGCCCGACAGGCATTTGATCAGCGAGGACTTGCCGGCGCCGTTGTCGCCAATCACCGCCAGGATTTCACCGGCGCGCAATTCAAAGTCGGCGCCATCCAGCGCGGTGACCTGGCCGTAGCGTTTGACCAGGCCCCTGGCCTGCATCACGATTTGAGGTTGAGCGTTCATCAGCGTACTCCCTTGCGAGACATCTGGTCGGTCGCCACCGCCAGAATCACCAATATGCCGGTGGCCAGAACCTGGTAGACGGAAGACACGCCCATCAGCGTCAAGCCGTTGCGAAATACACCCACAATCACGGCACCCACCAGCGTGCCCAGCAGCATGCCGCGCCCGCCAAACAGGCTGGTGCCGCCCAGCACGACGGCGGTGATCGCATCCAGATTTTCCGTTTGTCCGGCATTGGGGTCGCCGGCGCCGGTGCGGGCAACCGACAGCAGCGAGGCAATTCCATAAAACAGACCGGCAAGCACATACACGCCCAGCAGCACGCGGTCGGTCGGTATGCCGGTCAGGCGGGTTGCCTCCGGGCTGTTGCCCACGGCATAGATATGGCGGCCCGGGGCGGTATCGCGCAGCCAGAGCCAGGTCACCAGATAAAGGGCCAGCATCAGCACCACGCCATAACCCATGGAGGTATTGCCGATCATGAATGTGTTGCCCAGGAAGGTCATGCTGGCCGGAATGTCGGTCACGGTTTGCGACTGTGAATACAGCTGTGTGATGGCAAAGGCAATGTTCAGCGTGCCCAGCGTCACGATGAAAGGCGGCAGCTTGATGCGGGTCACCAGCAGCCCGTTGATCAAGCCGAACAGCATGGTTACCGCCATGCCGCAGGCAATGGCCACGGGCGCTGACAAGCCGTAGTCGGCGGCAAATTTGGTCATCACGATGCCGCCCAGCGCCATGACCATGCCGCATGACAGGTCAATACCGGCCGTCAGGATGATCAGCGTCTGCCCAATGGCAATCACGCCGACCACCATGATCTGCTGCAGGATCAGCGAGAAATTCTGGGCCGTCAGGAACCGGTCGCTTTGCGTCGAAAAAAAGATGCAGGCCAGCACCAGCGCGATGAAGGGCCCCAGGGTCGCAAGGGGCGGAAGTTTGGAAGGGGTCATGTTGATCTCTCAGGCACGGCTGTGAGGCAGGGATGGCCTTGAAGACCCTGGCGGGTCCGGTGGGGCGTCAGCCTGCAAGGCATTGCCGGCTCCCGAAGGTGGCCGGCAATGGGACTTTGGGCTGGGTTACTTCTTGCCCCAGCAGAGTTCGGTGCCGGTTTTGACATCCTTGCTGTCCACGCCGGGCAGCGCCTTGGCGGCAATCAGGGTCACGCCGGTATCGGTGTAGCCACTGACCTTCTTGCCAGTTTTGGCATATTCCACGCCGGCCGCCACGCCCATGGTGGCCATCTTCAGCGGATATTGCTGCGCTGTGGCGCTGATGACACCCGCACCCACGTCCCGGATGCCGGCGCAGCCGCCGTCCACCGACACAATGACCACGTCTTTTTCCTTGCCTGCGGCCTTCACCGCCTTGTAGGCACCGGCTGCGGCGGGCTCATTGATCGTATAGACCAGGTTGATGCCCGGGTTTTTCTGCAGGCAGTTTTCCATGCTGGTCTGGGCCTTGGCCGCGTCGCCAAAGGTGTCGGCCATGCAGACCACTTCAGCCGGCTTGGCCAGGTCATTGCTCTTGACGTCCAGCGACTGCAGGCCAAACCCTTGCAGGAAACCGTTGTGACGCTGGGCACCCACCGGGTGGCCTGGCAACAGGTCCATGGTGGCAATCACCGGCTTCTTGCCGCCCAAGGCCGCTTTGGAATACTGGCCAATCAGCACACCCGCCTTGTAGTTGTCGGTGGCAAACAGGCCATCCACGGCGCCAACCGGGTCGGTCGGGCTGTCCAGTGCAATCACCATCACACCTTTTTGCTGGACTTTCTTGATGGCAGGAATAATCGCCTTGGCATCGCTGGGCGCAATCAGGATGGTTTTGGCGCCGGCTGCAATCATGTTTTCCATGGCCGTGATCTGTCCGGCATTGTCCCCGTCTGTCTTGCCCGAGCCGGTGATGACCTTGGCACCCAGCCTCTTGCCTTCGGCTTCAGCGCCTTCCTTCATCTTGACGAAGAAGGGGTTGCTGTCGGTCTTGGTGATCAGGCCAATGACGGGTTCTGCCGCTAACGCGCTGCCAGTGGCAAAAGCCAGGGCGGTCAGGGCCAGTGTGGCGGTGGACTTTTTCATGTTGTCTCCTTGGTAAAGGAATGATGGCGTTTTTAATGTAGGGGGCTCAAAACCCCTGGGGTTTTACGCTTTACGTTTAGGCGTGTCCGAACTATAGTGGAGACCGACTTACTAAATCAAGTTACTTTATTAATGGAAAACCCTAAGACAACCCCACAAATTGCAACTGCTGGTGAAGCGCTGATTGACCTGATTGGGCGACCTGACGGCTTGTTTGAACCCTGCCTTGGCGGCTCGGTCTTCAATTTCACCCGCGCCATGGCCCGCCAGCGCATCGGGACGCTCTATCTCAATCCCTTGTCGGCCGACCGGTTTGGCCGCCGGCTGGCGCAGGCGATGCTCGCCGACGGCGTGCAGCTGGCCCGTGCGGAGCCGGTGCAGCAGACCACGTCGCTGGCCGTGGTGGCCTTGAGTGAATCTGGCCACCCCGACTATGCGTTTTATCGTCAGGGTGTGGCCGACCGGGCGGTCTCGGCCGCTGAACTGATGCGTTCGTGCGAAGCAGTCCCCACGCTGGAGATGGTTTGCAGCGGCTGCCTGGCGCTGGCGCCCGAAGATGCGGCGATTTACCTGCCCTGGCTCGCTGCCTGCCGCCAGGCCGGCAAAACTGTGGTGGTTGATGCCAACCTGCGCCCTTCGGTCATGCCCGATATGGCTGCCTACCGCCGCAATGTGCTGGCGGCCCTGGCATTTGCCGACGTGATCAAGGCCAGTGACGAAGACCTGGACTATCTGGGCATTGCCGGTGCCAGTGCCCTGGACAAGGCCAAAACCCTGCTGGCCAGCACGGGTGCGCGCCTGATGGCCCTGACCCTGGGCGGGCAGGGCGCCTGCCTGCTCACCCGCAGCGGCCAGGTCTGGCACGCCCGCGAATCAGAGCCGGTTGACGTCGTCGACACCGTGGGTGCGGGCGATTGCTTCCTCGCGGGGCTGCTCACCGCCATGCTGCTGGAAGACGGGCTGGTGCTGGAACAGCTGGCGGATGCGCCGGCCCGCCGGATACTGTCGCATGCACTGGCCAGCGCCAGCCTGTGCGTAATGCGCCGTGGCTGCGTGCCGCCCAGTCGGGAAGAAGTGCTGGCGCGCGTGCAGAATTTTCCCTGCCAGTTGACTTTTGAAATGGGCGTCTGAGTCTTGAACGTCTGGCGTCAAGGCGCCGGTCGGATCACAGCCTGACGCCAAGCGCCTTGATAACTTTCAAAATGGTGGCAAAGCTCGGGTTGGCACGACAGAAAGCAGACGCCAGACCAGCGCGGTCCTGGCCGTGTTAACCGTTTACAGATGCGACTTCTTCTGTTGCGAAACCCGCCGGCAGGACAATTTCCAGCATCTCGATGTCATCGCTGTGACCCAGCTCGCGATGGCGAATGCCGGGTGGTTGATGGACGCACGATCCGGCCTCCAGGCGAACAACGCCTTGACCTTCGTATTCGAATTCGATCCAGCCCTTCAGAACATAGACGAGCTGAAACTCTGTCTTGTGAAGGTGAGGCTGACTTGAGAAATCCTTCCCCGCCGCCGCCCGGATGACATGTGCGTCAACCCGGCCTTCCGTTGCCTTCTTGATGCCAAGATCGCGGTACTCATAGAACGAACGAAGACCTCGTTCAAACTCGGCATCCTTCGCGTGCGATGCGACAAAGCCTTGAATAGTCATGCGATCTCCTCTTTGGTGGTGAGTTGGTGCGGCATTGAATTTTATCCGGCCTGGGCGGCATCCAGGCAGGCTGCATTGGCCTGCGCGTCGTCGCCAATCACCTTGGACAGGTGACGGGTTCAGGTTGGTGCTTGGGCTGAAACTGTTGCCAGCCATTCGCCGTTGATGCGGTCGTAGTGCAAAGCGCTCATGTCGTCCTCTTATTAGCCCCAGCGCAAGACCATCGGGTCCAGCCGCCGTGCGGTTTCCAGCAGGCCCTTGCGGACCTCGGGGTGCATGGCCGGGAACGGATGGCGCGGTGCTTCGCAGGCGATGATGTCGCCAGCCTTCATGAGCGCCTTGGCTGTCAAAATGCCGCCCTGGCGGTTTTCATAGTTGATGAGCGGCAGCCAGCGGGTGTACTGGGCAACGGCCTCCTCGCGGTTGCCGGCGGTGTAGGCGTCCATGATCAGGCGGATGCCGTCGGGGTAGGCTCCGCCCGTCATGGCGCCGGTGGCGCCGGCGTCCAGGTCGGGCAGCAGGGTGATGGCTTCCTCGCCGTCCCATGGGCCTTCAATCGCGTCGCCGCCCAGGCGGATCAGCTCGCGCAGCTTGGACGCCGCGCCGGCTGTCTCGATCTTGAAATAGGCGACGTTTTCAATCTCCCTGGCCATGCGCGCCAGGAAGGCCACCGGCAGTTGCGTGCCGCTCATCGGGGCATCCTGGATCATGATGGGAATGTCGATGGCGTCCGACAGCGCGGCATAGAACTCGTAGATCTTTTCCTCGCTCGCCCGCAAGGTGGCGCCGTGGTAGGGCGGCATCACCATCACCATGGCCGCGCCCATGTCTTGTGCGCGGCGGCTGCGCTCGGCGCAGACTTTGGTGCCGAAATGGGTGCTCGTCACGATCACCGGCACCCGGCCGGCTACATGCCCCAGGATGGCCGAAGTCAGCACCTCGCGCTCTTCGTCCGACAGCACGAACTGCTCGGAAAAATTGGCCAGGATGCACAGGCCGGTCGAGCCGGCGTCAATCATGAAGTCGATGCAGCGCAACTGGCTGGGCAAGTCCAGCGCGCCCGATTCGGTAAAGGTGGTCGGGACCACCGGAAAAACACCCTTGTAAATGGGACGCATGGCTTACTCGATGATGTTGAACTGATCCAGGAACTCGGTCTTCATTGTCAGGCCCAGGCCGGGCTTGTTGTCGTCGAGCTGCACGAAGCCGTTTTCAGCCACCGGTTCGCCGTCAAAGATGTAATAGAACAGCTCGTTGCCGACTTCCACGTCGAACATCGGGAAATATTCGCTCATGGGCGAGGCAATCGTGCTCATGGTCAGGTGGTAGTTGTGCATCTGCCCGGCGTGCGGGATGACGGGCACGCTGTAGGCCTCACACAGCGCGTTGATCTTGTGCGCTGCCGTGATGCCGCCAACGCGGTTGGTGTCGTACTGCACCACCGAGATGGCTTTTTTGTCCAGCAGCTGCTTGAAGCCGTACAGGCTGAATTCATGTTCGCCGCCCGAAATCGGAATGCTGGTGAGCTGGTTCAGTTCGGCATAGCCATCGATGTCGTCGGCAATCACGGGTTCCTCCAGCCAGCGCGGCTCGAATTTTTCGAGTTTTGGCAGCATGCGCTTGGCATATTCCAGGTTCCAGCCCATGTAGCACTCGAGCATCAGGTCGTTGTCATAGCCGATGA
>NZ_JADMJK010000040.1 GCF_018780625.1 Polaromonas sp.
TTTTCTGGGTCGCCCGGATGATCATGATGACCACGCATTTCACCGGCCAGGTGCCGTTCAAACACGTGTACATCCACGGCCTCGTGAAGGATGCGCAGGGCAAAAAGATGAGCAAGTCCGAAGGCAACGTGCTCGACCCGGTCGACCTGATTGACGGCATTGAACTCGCCCCGCTGCTCGACAAGCGCTCGCAGGGCCTGCGCAAGCCCGAAACCGCGCCCCAGGTGCGCAAGAACACCGAAAAGGAATTCCCTTCCGGCATTCCCGGCTACGGTGCCGATGCGCTGCGCTTCACCTTTGCCTCGCTCGCCAGCCTGGGCCGCAGCATCAACTTTGACAGCAAGCGCTGCGAAGGCTATCGCAACTTCTGCAACAAGCTCTGGAACGCCACGCGCTTTACGCTGATGAACTGCGAAGGCCAGGATTGCGGCTTGAACGAGCACACCAAGGCGCAATGCGCGCCCGGCGGCGAGATGGAACACTACCTGGAATTTTCCCAGGCAGACCGCTGGATTTCATCGACCATGCAGCGCGTGGAGCTAGATGTCGCCAAGGGCTTTGCCGACTACCGCCTGGACAACGTGGCCGGCAGCATCTACCAGTTCATCTGGGACGAGTTCTGCGACTGGTATCTGGAAATTGCAAAGGTGCAGATCCAGACCGGGACCGACGCGCAAAAGCGCGCCACCCGCCGCACGCTGATCCGCACGCTCGAAGGCATTTTGCGGCTGGCCCATCCGATTATTCCCTTCATCACCGAAGAACTCTGGCAAAAGGTCGCACCCGTGGCGGGCCGCGCCGGCCCCTTCATTGGCATGGCCGCTTACCCGCAGAGCCAGCCCGAAAAGATCGACCGGGACGCTGAAGCGCATGTCGCCAAGCTCAAGACCCTGGTCGATGCCTGCCGCAACCTGCGCGGCGAAATGAAGGTGTCGCCGGCGACGCGGCTGCCGCTGTTTGTGCTGGGCGACACCGCCTTCATGACCAGCGTGGCCCCGGTGCTCAAGTCGTTGGCCAAGCTCAGCGAAGTCAAGGTGTTTGAAGATGAAGCCGCCTGGGCTGCGGCCGCGCAAGCCGCGCCGGTGGCGGTGGTCGGCGAGGCACGCGTCTGCCTGCACATGGAAGTCGATGTCGAGGCCGAAAAAGCGCGCCTGGGCAAGGAAGCCACGCGGCTGGAAGGCGAACTGGTCAAGGTCAACGCCAAGCTGGCGAATGAGGCCTTTGTGAACAAGGTCCCGCCGGCGGTACTGGAGCAGGAACGCAAGCGACTCAGTGATTTCACCGCCACGCTGGAAAAAATCAGGGACCAGCTGGCGCGCCTGAAGTAAGCACGCACCTGCATGGGCCGTGGGGGGTCCATGCAGGGTGCAAGCGCCAAAACGAGCCGTCGTCTGACCCGCGCACTGTGCCAAAGGTGCAAAAATTAAACCCTTTTTCTGATCGGCGTGCCATGCAAAAATTAAAACTCACCAAAGCTGTTTTTCCGGTCGCTGGACTTGGGACGCGCTTTTTGCCCGCCACCAAGGCACAGCCCAAGGAAATGCTGCCCATCGTGGACAAGCCGCTGATCCAGTACGCGGTGG
>NZ_JADMJK010000218.1 GCF_018780625.1 Polaromonas sp.
GAGCACGCCCATCTGGCGCACCAGCAAGGTGGTGGCCTCAACCATGGGCGGCGCGCCGCAGAGGTAGGCGCGAAAGCCTTCGAGGCTGGACCAGTCCTGGGCGATGGCTTCCGTGACCAGGCCGTTGCGGCAGCCGGGCGCCTGGCCGGACGTGACCACGACATGCACATGGAGTTGCGGATGTTGGCGCTGAAGCGCTGCCAGCCATTCCCGGCCGTAGATGTCGCGCTCCGAGCGCACACCGAAATACAGGTGGATGGCGTTCTGCATGCCTTCGGCAATGACTCCGCGAATGATCGACAGAATCGGCGCGAGGCCTGTACCGCCGGCCACGCACAGCATCGGACCCGCATGCTTGCGACGCAGGTAGGCCGAGCCCAGCGGGCCGCTGACGCGCACCGCGTCGCCAACCTTCAGCGTGTTGGCGATGTAGCCGGTCACCCGGCCATCGGGGACCAGGCGCACATGGAACTCCAGCTCGCCATCAGCGCACAGGCCGGCCATTGAATAGGGACGGATGTGCGCTGGCGTGAACTGCAGCTGGGCATACTGGCCGGGTGAAAACTCGATGGGCTTGGCGGGTTTGAGGCGCAGTCGCTTGATGTCGTGGGTCTGGTTTTCTACCGCCACGACGGTGGCCTTGACGATTTTTGCCGTATGGACCACGACCTCGTCAGGCTCGGGGATTTCGACCGTGCACGATTCCGTCAGAAAGGTCTGGCATGCCAGCACATACTGGCCTTCATCCGTCAGCGGACGCTGCGCGTCCCGGCCCGTGTCGAGCACATGCCCCTCGACAACCTTGCAACGGCAGGTGCCGCAACGACCCGCCATGCAGCTGTAGGACACCGGCACATCGTTCTCGCGCAGGGCATCGAGCAGGTTCACTCCTGCGGCAACGCTCAGTGTGCGCTGGAGGGGGCGGATAAAAATTTCCATTTTTGCGCGGTCTGTCTTGTCTGTTTTATCTGCTGGAAAAGCTGCCTTGTTGCCTTTTTGCCTGGTTTTCGGGCAGCAACAGCAGCGATGTGCGCAATCATCTGACGCCCATAAAAATCAGTCAATACAATGGAATTAATGTTTTGTATCACTGAAATCAATAATGATTGCGGGGCGTAAATGGAACTCAAGGACATCGACCTGAACCTGCTGGTGATCTTTAACCAGCTGCTGACCGAAAGAAAAGTCTCCAAGGTGGCCGAGAACCTGGGCCTCGGGCAGCCCGCCGTCAGCAACGCGCTGGCACGTCTGCGCAAGCTGTTTGGCGACGAACTTTTTCTGCGCACCTCAAGCGGCATGCAGCCCACGCCTTTTGCAGATCAGCTGGCCGAATCGATCGGCTATGCGCTGGGCATGATCCACGGCGCGATCAACGTCAAGAATTCATTCGATCCGGCAGCCAGCAAGCGGAGCTTTTCATTAGGAATGACCGACATCGGCGAAATCTACTTCCTGCCCCTTTTGATGGAAAAGATCCAGAAGGTGGCGCCGGCAGTGTCCATCAGCACCGTACGCAATACGAGCGTGCACCTGAAGGACTCCATGGCGGCGGGGCATGTCGATCTGGCCATCGGATTGCTGCCCCAACTCAAGGCAGGCTTTTTCCAGCAGCGCCTGTTCACGCAGCAATATGTCTGCATGTTCAGGCATGGGCATGCGCTGGACAGGAAAAAAATAATGTCTTCAGATTTTTTTGCGGCGGACCATGTCGCGGTGGTTTCGACAGGCACCGGCCATGGGATAGTCGATGAAATACTGGACAAGAATTCACCGCAACGCAAGGTGCGGTTGACCGTTCCTCATTTTGTGGCGGTAGGCCACATTCTTCAGTCAACGGACCTTGTGGCAACCGTCCCCGAGCGCCTGGCCGAAAAGATGGCCAAGCCGTTCAATCTGAAATACGTTGCCCACCCGATCAAGCTCCCGCAGATCGCCATCAATCTGTTCTGGCACGCCAAGTACCACAAGGACCCTGCCAATCAGTGGCTGCGAAGTCTTATTTTCGACATGCACTCAGACGGGTAGCCGGCCTCCGATGCAAACGCTCCGATCCGGTCATCGAGTCCGCACGGTGAAATCCCGGGGATTTTCGGAAACTCGAGCTTGGGCGTTACGACGCTTGGGCCCGCAACACCGCTGCGCGCAGCAGCGGCAAGCGGTCGTTGCCAAAGTACATGTCGTCGCCGACGAAAAAGGTGGGCGAGCCAAATGCGCCGCGCCGGATCGCCTCGTCGGTGTTGGCTTTGAGCTGCTCCTTGATGTCGGGCCGGGCGATGCCTTCAAGAAAAGCCGGGGCGTCAATGCCGACTTCGCGGCAGATCGCGGCCAGCACGTCATCTTGCGAGATGTCTTCCTCGCGGCTGAAATAGGCGGCAAACGTGGCTTCGACAAACGGCAGGTAGCGGCTTTTTGCCCGTGCGTCCTGCGCAATCCAGAGGCAGCCGCGCATCGCCTTGACGCTGTTGACCGGGAACACCCGGGGCGGAAAGACGATGTGCAGACCCGCCGTGCGCGCGTTGTCCTGCAGGTCTTTGCGCTGGTATCGGTTTCGGGGCGAGTCCATGTCTTCGCGCGAGGCGTACATGTTTTGGTTGACGCTGTTGAAGATGCCGCCCACCAGTACCGGCCGCCAGCTGATGGGCGCATCAAGTTCGGCCGCCATGGCCTGAAGGTTGCGAAAGGCAATGTAGGTCCAGGGGCTGGAGCAGTCAAAGAAAAAATCAATCATGGGCGCTTTGCGGAGTTTTACAGGATAAGTCAAACGCCCTGGGCTTCGCCTTGCGGCGGGCGTTTCACGCTGTGCGCGGTCTGGCCAAACAGGGCCTGGCGTGCTTCCTCGGTCAGTGCGGGGGCACGCAGCTGTTTGCCCAGGTCCAGCCCGCGTTTGACGGCGGGCCGCTGGAACAGCGCGTTGTACCAGCGCTGTACCTGCGGGAATTTTTGCAGGTCAACCTGCTGTGCCTTGTGCGTGCGCACCCACGGAAAAATCGCCATGTCGGCAATCGAATAGTCGCCGCCCGCGACAAACGCACCGGTGCATTCCAGTTGCGCATCCAGCACGCCATACAGCCGATCGACTTCCTTGCCGTAGCGCTCCACGGCGTAGGGGATTTTTTCGGGCGCGTACAGTAAAAAGTGGCCGTTCTGCCCGGCCATGGGGCCGAGTCCACCCATTTGCCACATCAGCCATTGCAGTGTCTGGTGGCGTTGCCGCAGTGCGGAGGGCAGAAATTTCCCGGTTTTTTCGGCCAGGTAAATCAGGATCGCACCGCTTTCAAACACCACCACCGGCGCGCCGCCACCTTCGGGGCCGTGGTCCACGATGGCGGGCATGCGGTTGTTGGGGCTGATGGCCAGGAAATCCGGGGCGAACTGCTCGCCCTTGCCGATATTGACCGGGACAAAGCGGTAGGGGAGGCCGCATTCCTCCAGCATGATGGAGATTTTCCATCCATTGGGGGTGGGCCAGTAGTAAAGCTCAATCATCAACCGTCCTTTGGTGCCGCGGGTTTCGCCGAGCGGCGTATCTTCCTGGTGCCGACACCGTCAGGTTCGGCTTATTCCAGGTCTTCAATCACCAGCAGATGGTATCGCTGCGCATAGGAGAACGGTACTTTGCGCACCACCGCCATGATGCGCTCGGTGGCGTCCTGAGATGACGCAGGAATCATCAATGCATGGTGGCCTTCTCGCGCAAGGTCCACGTATTTACGCACGGTGGCGCCTTCGGTGCCTACGCTGGGAAGCGCCACATCTGACTGGTCGTCCGCCTTGCCGACTTGCGTCAGGATATCGGCCGGTGTCAGCAGCATGATGCCCTCGTGGTCCGCGTCCAGTTCGCGCGCGACCTGCGCGGCGTCCGCGGCATCGGGAAACATGATGAAGGCATAGCCGGTGGGGTAGAAAACACCGCCCAGGCTCAGCATTTTTGGGCTCAGTTCAAAGTCTTTCATAAGAATCCTTTGTGGGTTTAACTGATTATTTAAGCGCAGAAGTGCCCCACTTGCAGTCGGATAAGGCATCGTTTCGCTGTAAGACGCTGACGCGGCTCATGCGGTGCGGTACCCGGGCCAGACCTTGGCAACTCAATTCAAGGCTTCAAGTTTGAACACGGGCTCGGCCATGACCCGAAACGCGCTTTGCAGGCCGTCCAGAACCCGGTTGGCAAAAAAGCTGCTCTGGGTGTCGGGCTCCAGCGCGGCAATCACCAGGTTGCCCAGGGGCTGGTTCAGCGGAACGTAGTAACTGCCGCGCGGCACGTCCAGCAAGCCGCGCATCAGGCTGACCTGTACTTTGATGATGGGTGCGTTGCCGGTCATTGTGCCGCGCACATCCTGGCGTTCAGCCGCGGCCCGCGAGGTTTCGCGGTAGTTTTCGCCCAGAACCGAGCCGAATTCGGTGACGCGCATCACCTGTACGCCATGCAGCCGAAGCCGCTCTGCGGCCGTGCCGGACTCTGCCGACAGCCAGTAGCCGCAGGGGCGCGGCCTTGTCTTGATGGTGCGCAGCGCGAGCGCTGAATCCCAGTCCACCGTGACGGTCTTGTCGGCACCGCTGGCCGGGTCCAGCATGACGAGCTCGTACTGGGCGGGGGTGGGTGCTGACTCGACAAGGGCTTCGCCCGTGCAGGCCAGCGCGCTGATTTCCTTGTCGATGTAGGGGCGCAACTGGCCCAATTCGCTTGCGCGCTGCGCGGTGCTGGCCAGCACGCTGGACAGCGCCGTGACCTGGGTGTGCACGCGCCGCTGGATATGCAGACGGCCCAGGCCTACGCCGCGTGTCTCAACCAGCAGGCTGACAGCGTTTTTAAGGCCATTCACGTTACGGCCCGTGTCTGGCTGGGTGCCGCCCATGGACAATTTTTTATCGGCCAGATTCGACGAGGTGGTGTAGTACCACTCGCTGCTAAGGCCCTGGGCCTTCAGCGCTGCCAGCATGGGTCGCCGGTACCACTCCTCGGCGGCCTTGGTCAGGAACTCCGGCAGATTGGCCGTGGTGGCGTACTGCAGCAAGGCGTCATATTTTTGCACTGCACCGAATTTCTCCACAAAGCGGCCTGCCGCCGTGTACTCATGGGCATCGACCACGACGGTAGGCTGATAGTCACGCATCAGCCTGGCCAGCCCTTGGGCCTCGGGCGTGCTGAGCAGCAGATGGTCGCGGTTCATGTCCAGCCCGCCGGTGGTGGCGCGCTGGCCGCTGGCGGCGCCATCGGGGTTGGCGCGCGGAACAATCACCACATTGATGCGGCCAAGCACGGGCAGCAGCAGCCCTTGCGCAAGCTCCCTTGCCATCACCAAAAGCGCTTCGCTGCCCGCAGGCTCGTCGCCGTGCTGCTGCCCTATCAGCAGCACCGTGGGCCGTCCGGTGGCCAGCAGTGCGGCCGGATCGGTGCCGGTGGCGCGTGTCAGCACCAGCGCCTGCACGGTCTCGCCGCGCTGGGAGCGGCCTACAGGCAACACGGCGGCGCTGACGCCTGCGCGCGATGCTGCCAGCGCCTGATCGCCCAGCCAGGCTTCGATTTCGGCCTGCGTGGTGAAGCTGGTGCGCTGGGCCTGCAGGCCAGGGGTGCTATACACCACCGCAGGCGCCGGGAAACGGGCCGCAACCGCCGCACTGTAGGGTGCGGGCTGACCAACGGGTGCAGGGGCGATGACCGCGGGCGGCGCTACCGGAAATGTTTGTACGGTTTGTTCGACGCTGGCCGGCGCGCTTTGCGCAGGGCGGGGCACGGGAGGCGTCCAGGGCGGAAGTGGAACCGAGGTGCAGGCGGCCAGCAGCAGCGCCGGGGCCAGCAGGGCAAGCGTCTGGACTTGCCTGGAAAAAATTGATTGGCCAGAGGCTGCGGTGGTTCGGGAGAGCTGCATGAGTTTCATCTTTTTTTCCTGCGCCCCAGGCAGGCTTGCCTGGTGGTTCAAGCGCCGATGTTACCCGGCCCTGCTGCAGGGCGCCGGGAAATTTCCCCGACAGGCCAGCGCTGGCGCCAGCGCTTGATTACGGAGCGGTCGTCCTCATTTTTTCCTTCTGCAAAGCGTATCAGACGCAATTTTGGCCTTGATTTGAATGGAGTTCTGCATGCCTCTCGCTCGCCAGTTCGCGGCCTTGGCCTTTCAATCCACATGATGAAAACCGACACTTACCCCGCCCGTTACTGGCACCGCATTCCGGATGGCCGCATCCAGTGCGACCTGTGCCCGCGCGACTGCAAGCTGCATGAGGGGCAGCGCGGCGCCTGCTTCGTGCGCATGCGCGCGGGCGACCAGATGATCCTGACCACCTACGGTCGCTCCTCGGGTTTTTGCATCGATCCGATCGAGAAAAAGCCGCTCAACCACTTCTACCCGGGCAGCAGCGTGCTGTCCTTCGGCACAGCCGGCTGCAACCTGGCCTGCAAGTTCTGCCAGAACTGGGACATCAGCAAGTCGCGCGACATGGACCGCCTGATGGACCAGGCCTCGCCCGAGGCGATTGCCCAGACCGCTCAAGACGCGGATTGCCGCAGCGTGGCCTTCACCTACAACGACCCGGTCATCTTCGCGGAGTACGCCATGGATGTGGCCGATGCCTGCCACGCACGCGGCATCCAGACCGTGGCCGTGACGGCCGGCTACATGCACGACCAGGCTCGGCGCGACTTCTACGCCAAGATCGACGCGGCCAATGTGGATCTGAAGGCCTTCACCGAGGACTTCTATTTCAAGCTGACCGGCTCGCACCTGCAGCCGGTGCTGGACACCCTGGTCTACCTCAGGCATGAGACAAAGGTGTGGTTCGAGATCACCACCTTGCTGATCCCGGGGCACAACGACTCGGACGAGGAAATCACCGCCATGAGCCGCTGGATCATGAAGGAAATCGGGCCTGATGTGCCCTTGCACTTCTCGGCTTTTCATCCGGATCACAAGATGCCGGACATCCCTGCCACGCCGGCCTCGACACTGATCCGCGCGCGCAACATCGCCATGAACGAAGGCCTGCATTTCGTGTACACGGGCAATGTGCGCCACCAGGAAGGCGACACCACCTATTGCCCGGGCTGCCATGCAGCACTGATCGAGCGCGACTGGTATCAGATCACGCAGTACCGCCTCACGCCAGAGGGTTGCTGTCCGGACTGCGGGTCTGCCGTGGCGGGCCGTTTTGCTGCGCAGGCGGGTAGCTTTGGCCGCAAGCGCATCCCGATTGCCATTGGCGCCCGGTAAATTCACCATGGACCCCGCACCGGGGCGGCCGTCCGGATCGCAGCGCGCGCCATGAGCGGTTTCAGGACGGCTTCAGCGCCGCGATCACCTCGTCATCCTCTATTTGCCGGAAGTGCTGGTAGAACTGGCCCACCGCCTGGAAGTATTCGGGCGCTTCAAGGCACACCACTTCGTCCGCCATGCTGGCCACCTTGGCCAAGGTATCGGGCGGCGCCACCGGCACGGCGCAAACCAGCCTGGCGGGGTTACGGGTGCGCAAGCCGTGCAGCGCAGAGATCATGGTCGCACCCGTGGCCAGGCCGTCGTCCACCACAATAACAATGCGCCCGCCCGGGTCTATGGGGGGGCGGATCGGTGTGTACTGGGCACGTCGCTTGCGGATGGTTTCCATCTGGGCCCGTTTCTCGGATTCGATGTAGTCCTCATCGGCACCCGACGATGCGGCGAAGGGTGCGAGATAGGTCCAGCCCGCTTCATCGATGGAGCCGATCGCGAGTTCGGGCTGGTAGGGTGCGCGCAGCTTGCGCACCAGCACCACGTCGAATTCACCGTCGAGTTTAGCGGCAATGATTTTTGCCATCGGCACCGCACCGCGCGGAATGGCCAGGATCAGCGGGTTTTTCCCTTTGAAGGCCTTGAGCCTGTCTGCAAGGCGGATGGCAGCGTCGTCACGATCGATGAACATGAATCAATCCCTCCCGCAAATTTTTTTCAACATGACACCCGCATTGAAGCACAAACATGGCCCCGGCGGGCGCCCCCGAGGATGCCTGAGCCGGTCGTTCGCGCGCAAAACAATAGCGATGAATTCATGCCGGCAAGGTGATGGCGTCAAACCGCAGGTGGTGCATGAACTCGCGCAGGATCAGCAGCGCTGCGGCGAATTCGGCGTTGTCCGGCAGACCCTCTTGCCGGGCTGGCCGGCCCTCAGCCACTGCGACCAGCCGGTTAAAAGTCTGCTCCATGGCATCAAGCGTCAAGGTTATTTGCACGCCCCGCGCACTGGATGCAACACCCGCCAGCCTGGCGATTTCGCGCACTAGCGGGTCCGAGCCATACAGCGTGGAGCCGCTGGCCACCAGCTCGACCGCACGGGTCACCTCGTCTTCGACTGTGGCAATGGCGTTTTCCATCTCCAGCGGCGTGGGCGGGCTGCGCCGGAAGAAATCGCGCGCTGTTTTCTGCGCGCCAATGGCCAACACCAGCGTGGCGGAAGGTTCGGTATCGCACCCGCTCGTCACTGCGGTGTGCTGCGCGCCGATGTGCAGCGCCGTGATGGGCGCGCCCGGCGCGGCGCCGCCCCGGACCACCTGGTACTGCCTGCGGGCTTCAAGCGCTGCGTCAAGCGCCGC
>NZ_JADMJK010000255.1 GCF_018780625.1 Polaromonas sp.
CTACAGGCCGCCAGCAGGGCCAGCAAGCCGGTGCTGAAGGCCGCCCTGACCAGGCCCCCGGTGGTGGTGCGAGCAATCAAGCCGGCTTGAGGCGGCGAATGATCTCTGATGTCGTCGCCGCCTGGTTCATGGTGTAGAAGTGAATGCCGGGTACGCCCGCCGTGCACAGCTGGTCGCACAGGTCAGTCATCACATCGAGGCCAAAGCTCTTGATGGATGCCGTATCGTCGCCAAAGCCCTGCAGGCGCAGGCGGATCCAGCGCGGGATTTCAGCACCGCAGGCATCGCTAAAGCGCAGCAGTTGCGTGGAACTGGTAATGGGCATGATGCCCGGTACCACCGGCACATCGGCGCCCAGGCGGTGCACATCATCGACAAAGCGGAAATAGGCATCCGAGTTGAAAAAATACTGGGTAATGGCCGAATTGGCACCGGCCTTGACCTTGGCCGCAAAGGCCTGCAGATCGGCCTCGGCCGATTTGGCCTGCGGATGGATTTCGGGGTAAGCCGCCACTTCGATATGGAAGGCGTGACCGGTTTCCGCGCGGATAAAGGCCACCAGGTCGCTGGCGTACTGGAACTCGCCGCCCAGCCCGTAGCCGCTGGGCAAATCGCCGCGCAGCGCGACCAGGCGCTTGACGCCCATGGCCTGCAACGTGGCCAGCTGGTCACGCACGGCCGCTTTGGTTGCGCCCACGCACGAAAAATGACAGGCCGCCGACACGCCCTCGCTCAGGATTTCCTCGACCGTGCCGAAGGTACCCGCCTGCGTGGAGCCGCCCGCGCCAAAGGTCACGGAACAGAACTCGGGCTGGTGCGCGTACAGCGCCTGGCGCGTCAGGCGCAGCTTGGCAGCGCCTTCGGGCGTTTTGGGCGGGAAAAATTCAAAACTGATGGGAACATTCATCGCAAGCCTCTCTCGTCACTCGTTCGTCAGGTTCTTGTTGCGCCGCTTGCTGCGCGCCGGCCCGTGCTGGCCGGCATGGGCAAGTTCGGCGGCCTCCGAGTCTTCGTGCGGCTCGCGCATCTCGCGCAGGGTGCTGCGCGGCAGCCGCTTGGGGGACTGCCGCTTGGGCACGGCGGCCAGCGGCTGGTCTTCACCGGCAGTTTCATGGCCTTTTTGCGCATGGATGAAAAACTCGCGGTTGCCGTCGCCACCCGCAATCGGCGATTCCAGCCACGCCTTCACCTCCAGCCCCAGGCCGGTGCAGGTGTCGCGCAGACGTTTTTCAACAAATTCAAAGTGCGCCGCGTCGCGCACAATGCCGCCCTTGCCGATCTGGCCGGGCTGCAGTTCAAACTGCGGCTTGACCAGCATCAGCAACTGGCCATCGGCTTTGAGCAGGCGCACCACGGCGGGCAGCACCAGCGTCAGCGAGATGAAGGACAGGTCGCCGGTCAAGAAGTCGAATTCCGGGTTGAAGTCGCCGTCATCAGCGTTACCGGCGCCGTCTTCGTCGGCGTTCAGCGCGCGGTGGTAATGCTCGGCCAAGTCGTCGGCCGTCATCGAGCGCGCATTGACGCCCTCGATGCAGACCACGCGCGCATCGCCCCGCAGCGTGCCGTGCAGCTGGCCGTGGCCCACGTCCACGCCCACCACCTGCGCTGCGCCATGCTGCAGCAGGCAGTCGGTAAAGCCGCCGGTCGACTGGCCAATATCGAGGCAGCGCAGCCCGGTCACGTCCAGGCCGGTGCGGGCCAAGGCGCCTTCAAGCTTGAGCCCGCCGCGCGAGATGTATTTCGCCTCGCGGTTGTCCAGGACCTCCAGCTCGGCAGCATCCGGCACCTCGTCGCCGTTTTTGACGACCTTTTTCCAGGCGCCTTCGGCCTCGACGCGCCACTGCACGCCGGCGGCAATCAGGCGCTGGGCCTGGGAGCGGGTGGTGGCAAAGCCATGTTCAACAAGGAAAATATCTGCGCGCATAGGTAGAAGGACTCATGGTTGGTCTGACGCCTTCCCCCGGCGGGGGAAGGAGCAAGGCAAAAACTCAATAACGGTAGGCGTTGGCCTTGTACGGGCCGGCCTTGCTCACGCCGATGTAGGCGGCCTGCTCGTCGCTCAGTTCGGACAGCATCGCACCGACTTTCTTCAGGTGCAGACGCGCGACCTTTTCATCGAGGTGCTTGGGCAGCACATAGACCTTGCCGGCTTCGTAGTCGGCCTGCTTGGTGAACAGTTCAATCTGGGCAATCGTCTGGTTCGCAAAGCTCGACGACATGACAAAGCTCGGGTGGCCGGTGCCGCAGCCCAGGTTCACGAGGCGGCCCTTGGCCAGCAGGATGATGCGCTTGCCGTCCGGGAAGATCACATGGTCGACCTGCGGCTTGATCTCTTCCCAGGTGCATTTTTCGAGCGAAGCGACATCGATTTCATTGTCGAAGTGACCGATGTTGCAGACGATGGCCTGGTCTTTCATGGCCGCCATGTGTGCATAGGTGATGACGTTTTTGTTGCCGGTGGCGGACACGAAAATGTCGCACTTGTCGGCGGCGTATTCCATGGTCACGACCTTGTAGCCTTCCATCGCGGCCTGCAGGGCGTTGATCGGGTCGATTTCAGTGACCCAGACCTGGGCGCTCAGGGCGCGCAGCGCCTGGGCCGAGCCCTTGCCCACGTCGCCGTAACCGGCCACGCAGGCGACCTTGCCGGCAATCATCACGTCGGTGGCGCGCTTGATCGCGTCGACCAGCGATTCGCGGCAGCCGTAGAGGTTGTCGAACTTGGACTTGGTGACCGAGTCGTTGACGTTGATGGCGCGAAACGCCAGCGTGCCCTTGGCCGACATTTCATTGAGACGCAGCACGCCGGTGGTGGTTTCCTCGGTCACGCCGACGATGTTTTTAAGGCGGCGGCTGTACCAGGTCGGGTCTTGCGCCAGCTTGGCCTTGATGGCGTTGAACAGGCAGATCTCCTCTTCGCTGCCGGGCTTGGAGATCAGGCTGGCGTCGGTTTCGGCCTGGGTGCCCAGGTGCATCAGCAGCGTCGCGTCGCCGCCATCGTCCAGGATCATGTTCGGGCCTTCTTCGGGCGTGCCTTTGGCGCCGGAGAATTCAAAGATGCGGTGGGTGTAGTCCCAGTAGTCGGCCAGGGTTTCGCCCTTGATGGCGAACACCGGCGTGCCCTTGGCGGCAATCGCGGCGGCGGCGTGGTCTTGCGTCGAGAAGATGTTGCACGATGCCCAGCGCACGTCGGCGCCCAGCGCCTGCAGGGTTTCGATCAGCACGCCGGTCTGGATCGTCATGTGCAGCGAGCCGGTGATGCGCGCGCCTTTGAGCGGCTGCGCCTTGGCGAATTCTTCGCGAATGGCCATCAGTCCGGGCATTTCGGTTTCGGCGATCTTCAGCTCCTTGCGGCCCCAGTCGGCGAGGGACAGGTCGGCAATCACGTAATCGGAATGGGCTGCGGTTTTCAATACGGCGTTCATGGGGTAGCTCCAAAATCGGGGGTCAAGCTGGGCAAAATAGCCACGACCGCAAGCGTTAAATCAAAGAGAGTGTGCTCACTCACCCGGCCTAATGCACATGCGGGTGAGCGTGGTTGCAGATTGAAAAGTCCTGAGCCTAGACCACATGCCGTGGGTTGCAACGCTCCTCAGGAGAGCCGCTATTGTACAGAACACGCCCAAACCTGGCTTGGCGCAAAATCCTGCGTGCCAAAATCGCCAGATGCAAGCGCTTCAATACTGGCCGCCCGAAGTCCGCCGCCGCATCACCGGCGTGCTGACCGACATCGATGACACCCTGACCACCGACGGCGCCATCACGGCCGATGCGCTGGCCGCGCTGGCGGCCCTGAAAGCGGCCGGGCTGCAGGTCATTGCCATCACCGGCCGGCCGGTGGGCTGGAGCCAGCCCTTTGCGCGGGACTGGCCGGTTGACGCCATCGTTGCTGAAAATGGCGCCGTCGCCCTTTTCGCGAACAAAAAAGGCATGCAACCCGATCAGCACGGGCGTTGGCAGCTATCAAAGCTATATCAACAAGATTCTGCGGCGCGCGCCACCAACTTCGCCCGCATGCAGCAGGTAGCCAGGCGCGTGACGCAGGAAGTCGCGGGCGCGGTGCTGGCGCAAGACAGCGCGGGGCGCGAAACCGACATTGCGATTGACCACAGCGAATTTGTGCAGCTGCCGCCCGCCTCCATCGCGCAGGCGGTGCGGATCATGCAGAGCGAGGGCATGAACGCCAGCGTGAGTTCCATCCACATCAACGGCTGGTTTGGCGCGCACAACAAGCTCGAGGGCGCGCGCTGGATCGTGCGCGAACTGCTGGGCCGCGACCTGGACGCCGAGATGGCGTGCTGGGCCTATGTGGGCGACTCGACCAACGACCAGCTGATGTTTGAAGCCTTCGACAATTCGGTCGGCGTGGCCAACGTGCGCCGCTTTGAAGCGGCGCTGACGCACAAACCGCGCTACATCACCCAGGGCGCGCGCGGCGCGGGCTTTGCGCAAGTAGCGGCGGCCCTGCTGGCCGCACGCTAGCGGGCGGCGCGCCGGCTCAGGACGGTTTGGCCAGCCCGAGCTTTTCAACCAGCGCCTTTTCACGCAGGAAAGTCTCCTGGGCGAACTTGGTGTAGCCCGCGCTGCTCATATACATGGGCACCATGTCGTATCGGCCCAGCGCGGTCTTGTAGTTTTCCTGCTCCATGGCCTGCTTGAAGGCGTCGTGCAGGCGCTTGACCACCGCGGGCGGCGTGCCCTTGGGCGCACCAATGCCGAACGGCGAGTTCTGCACGATGTCCAGCCCCAGTTCCTTGAGCGTGGGCGCGTCGGGGAACTTGGCCAGCCGCTGCGCACCCCAGGTGTTGAGCACGCGCAGCTTGCCCGCCTCCACCTGCGGCGCAAAGCCGGTGGAGTCGGCCGCTGCCATGATGTTGCCGCCCAGAATCGACTGCATCAGGTCGGCGCTGCCCTTGTAGGGAACATGCAGCAGTTCCAGGCCAAGCTTTTGCGCGATCAGCTCCATGGTCAGGTGCGGGCTGGTCATGGTGCCGGTCGAGCCGTAGCTCAGCTTGCCGGGATTGGCCTTGGCCCAAGCCACGAAATGGGTCCAGGTCTTGAGCGGTGAGTCCGCCGGCACCACCACGCCAAAGGCGTAACCCGTGACATTGAGCACGTAGCTGATGTCCTTGACCGGATCCCAGCTGATCTTGGTGGTGTAGGGCAGGCGAAACACGCCCAGCGGAATCTGCCCCACGGTGTAGCCGTCGGGGGCAGACGTTTGCAGCTGCAAGGCGGGCAGCGTGCCGCCGGCGCCGGGCTTGTTTTCCACAATCACCGGCTGACCCAGGATTTTGGAGGCATTGTCGGCCAGCACCCGCATGGTGATGTCGGTCGGCCCGCCGGCCGGAAAGGCGATGACCAGCTTGATCGGCCGGGTCGGAAAGCCTTGCGCCTGCGCCGCGCCCAGCGGGCCAAGGAGCGGCACGGCCAGCGCAGCGGCAGATTGCAGTAAATGTCGGCGTTGCATGAAAATCTCCTGAAGTGGTGACGCAAAGGTCAAAGCGGCATCTTGCGCCAAGCGGGCGCCCGCCACATCAGGGCAACACCTGACGACCTGTCGCGTCGGCGTCAGACCGTCTCAAGCGCCAGCACGGCGGTCGAGGTGTTGGAAATCGGAATGTGGTGGTTGCCCGTGACCCGGCGCACCGCTGGCTGCCGGATCAACGGCAAGCCGTGGCGGACACGGCCCCGGACGCGGCCAGGCGCGGCCATGTGTCATGACGACCCGCAACTGAATAGTTTCAATCAGCACCCCTTCGACCGCATAATTTCGTATACGATATAAATCCATGAAACGAAATACAGCACTCCCCTGGCTGGCAGAGTCTTCAGCCGGCAACTTCTCGTATGTGCGCGACACCTCGCTGTCCAAGCTGGTGCGCGACGACATCCTGGCGCTGATCCTGAAAGGCGTGTTGACCCCGGGGCAGCGCATCAACGAACCTGATGTGGCAGGCCGGCTGGGCGTTTCGCGCGTGCCGGTGCGGGAAGCCCTGCGCGAGCTGGCAAGTTCGGGCCTCGTGGTGGCGCGCAAGCACTCGGGGGTATTTGTGCGCCAGCTTGATTCGCAGGAAATCAGGGACCTCTATCAGATGCGGGGGCTGCTGGACGGCTTTGCCGGACGCCAGGCAGCGCAATTGCCCGCGCGGCAAAAAACAGCATTGCTGGCGGTCCTGGGCGACTCGGTAGACGCCATGAAGGACGCTGCGAGCCGGCTCAACGTGCCGCACTACTACTGCGAAAACCTGCGTTTTCACTGGTTGATCATAGAGTCCACCGGCAACCAGACCCTGACCGAAACCTACCGCGGCATTGTGCAAAAGCTGCACCTCTCGCGCCGCAAGAACCTGTCGCATGACGCCGGCATGCAGGCCTCGATTGCCGAGCACAGCGCGATTGTGCAGGCCTTGCGCGACGGCGATGCCGCGCGCAGCGAAGCCCTGATGTCAAGCCACGTCGACGTGGCGTTTGAGCGGCTCGTCAGCGCCATCCTGAATGAAGACCCTGAATCAGCCGATTCCCTTAATTAAACATCTACAGGAGACAACACCATGAAACGACGCACCCTTCTTCAAGCCGCCCCTGCGCTGCTGGGCCTGCCAGGCCTGGCCCAAGCCCAGGCGGCCTACCCGTCCAAGCCGATTCGATACATCGTGCCGGTCTCGGCCGGCGGCGGCAGCGACATGGTGGGCCGCACCCTGACCGAGCGTTGGGGCCAGGTGCTCAAGCAAAGCTTCATCGTGGACAACCAGGGCGGCGGCGGCGGCGTGATTGCCAGCCAGACCACGGCCCGCGCGGCGCCGGACGGCTACACCCTCATGCAGGGCTACGTCGCCACCCACGGCACCAGCCCGGCCACCCGCAAGCTGCCTTACGACGCCATCAAGGACTTCACGCCGATCGGCATGATTGGCGGCACGCCCAATGTGCTGGTGGTCGATGCCCGGCTGCCGATCAAGACCGTCAAGGAATTCATCGACTACGTTCGCAAGAATCCCGGCAAGATCAGCTACGGCTCGGCCGGCCAGGGCTCGCTGACGCACCTGACCATGGAGCTATTCAAGATACAGATCAATTCCTTCATGGTGCACATCCCCTACCGCGGCGTGGCACCGGCATTCACCGACCTGATTGGCGGCCAGACCCAGGCCATGTTCCCTGGCCTGGCGGCCGCGATGCCGCACATCCGCTCAGGCCGGGTACGCCCGCTGGCCGTGACCGGCTTGCAGCGCCACCCGCAACTCAAGGACATCCCCACGCTGGACGAGTCCGGCTTCAAGGGCTTTGACGCCCAGCAGTGGTATGGCGTGGTGGGGCCAGCGGGCATGCCGCCGGCCATCGTCAAGCAGCTCAATGACACCCTGGCCACCGTGCTGCGGGCGCCTGACATGCGCGAAAAACTGGCGATCGAAGCGATAGAGCCGACCGTCATGACACCGGAGCAATTTGGCGAATTCATCCGCAAGGACATTGCCCGCTGGACCAAGGTGGCACGCGAGCGCAACATCCAGCTCGACAGCTGAACGCCGAAATAACTTCATGAAAACCGGCTTTAGTCAATCTGGACAAAGCCGGTTTAGCTATTACTTGCATAGCACTCAAGCAGCAACTTGAATAGCATTTAAAACCCCTCGCACTTCTGTGCCGAAAGACACCATGGCTCGTAATACCCAGGTCACCGCCGACCACAATGCCCCGCCCGTCACCCAGATTCTGGCCCAGTTCGTGGCTACCCACCCCGGCTATCTGGCCGGCGGCTGGAGCGCTGCCGTAGACCACGAAGCGCACCGCACCTTCATGAACTGGCTGGGATGCGCCGTGGGCGCCGCCCACCATGAAGCCGCAGACGCCGCGCTGGCCGCCGTCAACATGCTGCAACCCGCAGCGCAGGCCACGCTGCCCGGGCGCAGCGAAAAGGTCGACATGGCCAGCGCCGCGCTGATCAACGGCATCACCTCGCACACCTTTGACTTTGACGACACCCACCTCAAAACCATCATCCACCCCGCCGGCCCCGTGGCCTCGGCCGTGATGGCGCTGGCCGAACACACCGGCGCCAGCGGCCGCGCGCTGATCGACGCGCTGGTGATCGGCATTGACGTGTCGTGCCGCGTGGGCAACGCCATGTACCCCGACCACTACGACCGCGGCTGGCACATCACCGGCTCCACCGGCACCCTGGGCGCCGCCGCCGCCTGCGCCCGCCTGCTCGGACTGGATACGCAGCAGACCGCGATGGCCCTGGGCATCGCCGCCTCGCAGCCGGTCGGCATGCGCGAGCAGTTTGGCACCATGACCAAGCCGTTTCACCCGGGTGCAGCGGCCCGCGCCGGCCTGATGTCGGCGCTGCTGGCCAGTAAAGGCTTCACCGCCAGCCCGAGAGCGCTGGAAGCGCCGCGCGGCATGATGCAAACCGTGTCCACCAAGAACGATTGGACCGAGATCACCAGCGAACTGGGCCAGCGCTTCGAGATCTCCTTCAACAGCTACAAGCCCTTTGCCTGCGGCA
>NZ_JADMJK010000114.1:0-6260 GCF_018780625.1 Polaromonas sp.
AGCGCGACATTGATTTGGCCCGCAAGCGCCTCAAGGACCTTCTAAAGGAGATTGGAAAATGACCAACACACAACGATTTACGAGCGTCTGGGATGCTCTGGAAAACACGCCTCAGGAAGCTGCCAGCATGAAGGCCCGCTCTGCACTCATGATGGCGCTGGCCGAAGTCATCCGTGAACGCGGCATGACGCAGGGCGAAGCCGCTGCCCTGTTTGGGGTGACGCAACCCCGCGTGTCTGACCTGATGCGCGGCAAGATAAACCTGTTTTCGCTCGACACCTTGATTGACATGGCCGCCACTGCGGGCATGGCCCCGATGGTGAAGGTTTCCAAGCCGAAAGCACCAAGCCTTCAACCGGTTTTGCGCCGCAAGCGCCGGGCGGTGGAGCGGGTGGCCGCTTAAACAAGTTTTCGCCCAATTGGTCCGGCCAGACGAAAAACCGGCCCTACCGCTGGCCTGCTGGGGCACCATGACCCTGAAAGCAAAAAAGGTTTGCTGCCAAATTAATAGCAACAAACCTTTACGCATACTGGCGGAGAGGGTGGGATTCGAACCCACGGTACCTTGCGGTACGCCTGATTTCGAGTCAGGTACATTCGGCCACTCTGCCACCTCTCCTTTGTCGACTTGCGATTCTAGCAGGCTGGCAGGCCTGTTTAAGCGGCCGGCGCTGAAAGCACCGTCAAGCCGCCCATATAGGGCTGCAGCACAACCGGTACATCCACGCTGCCGTCGGCGCGCTGGTAGTTCTCAAGCACGGCGACCAGCGTGCGGCCCACGGCCAGGCCGGAGCCGTTCAGGGTGTGGACAAACTCGTTTTTGCCCTGGGCATTCTTGAACCGGGCCTGCAAGCGGCGGGCCTGGAAGGCTTCGCAATTGGACACCGAACTGATCTCGCGGTAGGCATGCTGACCGGGCAGCCAGACTTCCAGGTCGTAGGTCTTGGTGGCGCCAAAGCCCATGTCGCCGGTGCACAGCAGCATGACGCGGTAAGGCAGGCCAAGTTTTTGCAAAATCGCTTCGGCGTGCCCAGTCATGGCTTCCAGCGCGTCGTAGCTGGTCTCCGGGTGAACGATTTGCACCATTTCCACCTTGTCGAACTGGTGCTGGCGGATCATGCCGCGCGTGTCGCGCCCGTAGCTGCCGGCTTCGGAACGAAAGCACGGCGTGTGGGCGGTGAATTTCAACGGCAGATCGGCCTCGGCCACGATCTCGTCGCGCACGAAGTTGGTCAGCGGCACTTCGGACGTGGGAATCAGGTAGAGCGCCGTACTTTCGGCCTCTTGCGCGCCTTCCTGTCCGCCTTTCTTGACGGCAAACAGGTCTTCCTCAAACTTGGGCAACTGCCCGGTACCGCGCAGCGAATCGCCATTGACGATGTAGGGCGTGTAGCACTCGGTGTAGCCGTGCTCTGCCGTCTGCACGTCGAGCATGAACTGCGCCAGCGCCCGGTGCAGGCGCGCCAGCGGGCCTTTCATGACGGTAAAGCGCGAACCCGTGAGCTTGGTGCCCATTTCAAAGTCCAGCCCCAGTGGCTGGCCCAGGTCCACATGGTCCTTGACTTCAAACGTGAGCGCCGGGGGCTCGCCGCCCAAGCCTTCCACCGGGCTCCATTTACGGACCTCGACGTTACCGGCTTCGCCCAGGCCGTGCGGCACGCTGTCGTGCGGCAGGTTGGGCACGGCCAGCAGCAGCGCCTGCATCTCGGCCTGAATCTGCTCCAGCCGGACGCTGGAGGCTTCCAGTTCGACTTTGGAGGCGCTGACCTGCGCCATCACGGCGCTGGCGTCTTCGCCTTTGGCCTTGAGCTGGCCGATTTGTTTTGACAGGGTGTTGCGCTGGTTTTGCAACTCTTCCGTGCGGATCTGCAGCGCCTTGCGTTCGGCCTCCAGCGCCTGAAAGGCGTCCACATTGAGGAAGGCCTGCGGGTGCTTGCGGGTTTCAAGCCGTGCAATGGCCGAAGGCATGTCTTTACGGAGCAGGTTGATATCTAGCATGGTGTTATATTTTTTATATTAAAAGTAGCTACAGCCCACTATCTACAGGCATAAGCAGCTATGTATTTTGTAGTATTTACCAAGAGGGCATTCAGCCCTGATGATGAAGCAGACTGCCGCTGATTTCGAGTGCATGTCCCTGCGCATCGAGCTTCAGGCCCTTGGGCAGCGGGAACTTGATGGTTTCCTCGATTCCGGCCATCTTGCGCACCGAAACCGCGCCCAGCGCCTTGATGCGATCAATCACCTGCTGGACCAGCACGTCCGGGGCCGAGGCGCCAGCGGTCAGGCCGACCCGCGCCTTGCCCTCAAACCAGGCTTCCTGCAGTTCGCTGGCGTCGTCGACCATGTAGGCTTCGGTGCCCAGCTTGGCGGCCAGCTCGCGCAGGCGGTTGCTGTTGGAACTGGTCGGGCTGCCGACCACAATCAAAATGTCGACCTGCGGGCTGAGCACCTTGACCGCATCCTGCCTGTTTTGCGTGGCGTAGCAAATGTCTTGCTGCTTGGGCACGCGCACCTGGGGGAAGCGTGCCTTGATGGCCGCGCTGATCTCGGCCGCATCGTCCACGCTCAGCGTGGTTTGCGTCACCACCGCAAGCCGCTCGGTCTGCAAGGGGGAAATGCGCGCCACGTCCGCCACGTCTTCCACCAGGTGAATGCCGCTGTCGAGCTGGCCCATGGTGCCCTCGACTTCAGGGTGGCCCTTGTGGCCGATCATGATGAATTCGTAGCCCTCCTTGTTGAGCTTGGCCACTTCCACATGGACCTTGGTCACCAGCGGGCAGGTGGCGTCAAAGATCTGGAACCCGCGCGCCCTGGCCTCTTCCTGCACCGCCCGGCTCACGCCATGGGCACTGAACACCAGTGTCGCGCCCGGCGGCACGTCGGACAAGGCTTCAATGAAGATTGCGCCCTTGGTTTTAAGGTCGTTCACCACATAGGTGTTGTGCACGATCTCATGGCGCACATAAATCGGCGCGCCAAACTTGGTCAGCGCCCGCTCGACGATTTCAATCGCGCGGTCTACGCCGGCGCAAAAACCGCGCGGCTCGGCCAGAAGAATCTCCTGGGGGACATGGCTGGTCATAGGACTCCAATAATCTGCACTTCAAACACCACGGGCTGGCCCGCCAGGGGGTGGTTGAAATCAAACTGCACCGCATCGCCCTGCGCCTTGACCTGCTGCACCGCACCCGCGTACTGTCCCAGCCCGTCGGGGGTGGGGAACTGCACCACATCGCCCACGCTGTAGCGCTCGTCGGGGTCGCCCAGTTCGTTGAGCAGCTTGCGCGCCACCCATTGCAGCAGCTCGGGGTTGCGCTCGCCAAACGCCTCGCCAGCGGCCAGCTCAAACGTGGTGCGCGCCCCTTCGGGCAAGCCCAGCAGGCGCTGCTCGATCGCGGGCGACAACTCGCCGTTGCCCAGGCTCAGCGTGGCCGGTTTGCCGTCAAAGGTGTTGATGATGTTCGCACCGCCCGGCGCGGCCATGCGGTAATGCAGGGTCAGGAAGGAACCTGCCTGGACGACGGGTTGCGTGGGGGATTCCAGAGTGGACATAAGGCTTTCGGGCCAGCCCGGGCGGCTGACAAGTGTTAGTAAACTGCCCCTATTGTAGAAAACAAGGGCCTGCCCGCAACGGCACCTGATTTTTCGGCCCCATTACCGGCCCTCTTACCTTGTTACCGGCGTTGGTCGCCGCTGTTCATCCCCTGCACTGTCACCGGACGGATTTATCCATGCTGCTCAAAGACCTGCCCGAAGACGCCCGCCCGCGCGAAAAACTGCTGGCCCGTGGCCCCAGTGCGCTCAGCGACGCCGAGTTGCTGGCGCTGCTGCTGCGCACCGGCCTGCCCGGCAAGAATGCGCTGCAGATGGGGCAGGAGCTGCTGACCAGCTTTGGCGGCATGGCGGGCCTGCTGCACACGGGGCACCAGGCGCTCAAAGGCATCAAGGGGCTGGGCCCGGCCAAATGCGCCGAACTGATGGCGGTGCTGGAACTGGCGCGGCGGGCGCTGGCCGAGCAACTGAAGGAAAAAACGCTGTTTTCCACGCCGCAAGAAGTGCGCGACTACCTGCAGCTGCAGCTGGGCAGCCGACCGCACGAGATTTTCGCGGTGCTGTTCCTGGACAGCCAGCACCGGCTGATCGTGCTGGAGGAGCTGTTTCGCGGCACGCTGACCCAGACCAGCGTCTACCCGCGCGAGGTGGTGGTGCGTGCGCTGGCACTGAACGCCGCCAGCGTGGTGCTGGCCCACAACCACCCCAGCGGCGCCGCCCAGCCGTCACGCGCCGACGAGGCGCTGACGCACACGCTCAAGGCCGCCCTGGGCCTGGTCGACGTGCGCGTGCTTGACCACTTCGTGGTGACCAGTACCCAGGCGGTTTCGATGGCCGAACTGGGACTGCTTTAGCATCTGACAATTCCTATCTGGTCACACCATGAATGCGCCCGCCCCCAAATCATCCAAAGACCCTAAAGAGCCCAAAGGCCGCCCGTTCAGGGCCCTGAAAGACCTCAAGGCCGTCAAGCGTGAAATCGACGACCGCGCGCGCCTGGAGCAAGCGCTTGCGGCCGCCCGCCTGGCCGCTGCCGCGCGGCTGAAAGCCGAAAAGGAACTGTTCGCGCACACCATTGGCCCGGTCAAGGCCTTGGCGCTCAAGCACCTGCCCGGCCACCGGGCCAGGGTTCAGCGGGTTTTGCCAGCGCCCATCCCGGCGCAAACGCAGCGCGACGAGCAGGCCGTGATGCAGGAAGCCATCTCTGACGACTTTGACGCCGAAACGCTGCTGGACACCGACGAATCCCTGAGCTTTCGCCGCCCCGGCATGGGGCCGGATGTGGTGCGCAAGCTGCGCCGGGGCAACTGGAGCATTCAGCGCCAGCTCGACCTGCACGGCTTACGCCGCGAAGACGCCCGCGAAGCGCTGGGCGCGTTCATCCGCGAAGCCAACAAGGCCGGCGTGCGCTGCGTGCGCGTGGTGCATGGCAAAGGCCTGGGCTCGCCCGGCAAAACCCCGGTGCTCAAGGGCCGGGTGCAAGGCTGGCTGATCCAAAAGCAGGAGGTGCTGGCCTTTGTACAGGCCAGGCCGGCCGAGGGCGGCGCCGGGGCGCTGGTGGTGCTGCTGGCGTAAGGGCGGAGGGCACCAGGCTGCCATTCGGCCAGGGGCACTTTCAATCAAAATATCTCTCACTTACTGGTACGTGAGTGCTCGCAGATCGCAAGGGCGCGCATGACCGCCGCAGTGCGCGTTTCCACGCCCAGCTTCACGTAGATGTGCTCCAGATGTTTTTGCACGGTACGTGGACTGATGGCCAACAACGCCGCAATCTCAGCATCCGTCTTGCCGCAGGCCAGCCAGCGCATCACATCGGCCTCGCGCTGTGTCAGGCCCGGTGCACTGATATCGGGTGGCATCTGTATCTGCATGTGGGGCAGCGGCGTGTCATCCTCTGGCGCTGCAACGGCCATGCGCGCATGACATGCATGGAGGTATATGAAGGCAAGATGCGGTCGCAACAGTTCCAGCCGCTCAAGGTCGCGCTCATCAAAGTCAAGGCCTCGCCGGTTCAGCACGATGCTCACCCGTGTCAGCCGGTCCCTGAAAAGCGGTACCGCAATGGCATATTGGAGCCCGCCGCGCGAACCCACCGCCTGATGTTGAGCCGCCTTGAGATCACAGACTGAGAGCGTCGTCAGCTCGGAGCCCAGGAAATCACTTAGCGCCTGCACCACGGCATGCGCAAAACCGTCACAGCTATCCGCCTGCGCCTCGACTCGCGCAAGCACCTGCAACGCGCTGGCGTAGTCGTCCCGGGTGAGGTGCTTCATGGCGCGGCTCCAGTGGATCGTGCATACGCATTGCTGCGTATTGGCAACTTGCCTCATCGACTTCAGCATGTCGCCATGGGGCTGCTGCCTGATCCTGCGTTTCAGTATAGGAAGCAACCGGCGCGAAGACAAGCGCCCCCGGTTGGCCGGATAGTGCTTTTCGCCTCAAGAGTTACCTGCACGCCCGCTTCACGCGCGCAGGCGGTGGGACGGTGACCGGGCGCGCCGCCCAGACGCCGTTCAAACTGATTGATGAAGCATGTCCTTGAAAGGAATCATCATGTCACGCCAATACATTGATTGCCGGGAGTTCCCCAGCATCATGGACTGCAGCGTCGCGCTGTCGGCCGACAACGACAAGGAGTTGCTGGAGGCGGCCGTGCAACATGCCGTCGCTGTGCATGGCCACACCGACTCGCCAGAACTGCGCAA
>NZ_JADMJK010000114.1:6360-8509 GCF_018780625.1 Polaromonas sp.
CCGTGCAACATGCCGTCGCTGTGCATGGCCACACCGACTCGCCAGAACTGCGCAAGCAGTTGACATCCCTGTTCAAGCCGGGCACGCCGCCGCTGAAGGTGGTGCAGGCCAAAGCGGCTAGCGCCTGATCGGCGACCGTCGAAAAAACCTCGGCCCGGTGGATTCAGTGCCGAAGGTCGAATCAACGAAAATTTGCTACATATTTCATAGCATACTGCGCTTTTGCTTGTTGCGCCGGAGGCATATTTGACGCTGAAATTAACGCTGAAAGCGTCCCGACCTCCATCTCGGCGAGCGCTATCCGCTGGATATTCGATGGCAGACAAGCGCAAAAAACTGCCGGGTTTTACTCGCCCCGGTTGCGCATCCAGTCCGCCGTCTGAAAAAACGAGGCATTGAGCCGGGCGCGCAGGGCGTCGTCCACGCCGGTCTCCCTCATGGCCTGGTCCATGCAGGCTAGCCACTGGTCACGCTCCTTGATGCCGATGGTGCCGCCGCCGGTGTGTTGCGGCAGGTGGCGCTGGCGCAGCCGGGGGTGGCCGAAGCGCTCGGTGTAGTGCTGCGGGCCGCCCAGCCAGCCGCATAAAAACCAGAACAGGCGTTCCCGGGCGTTGTCGAGCGTACTGCCGTGTGCGGCGCGCAGGGCCGCATAGGCAGGCTCCAGGTCCATCAGGTCGTAGAAGCGCTCCACCAGCGCCTTGACGCGCGCTTCGCCGCCTATCCAGGCAAACGGGGTTTCAAATGGCGTCGCTGGGTCCGATTTTTCTTCGAGTGGCATAAATTTTCAAAAATATCTATTGTGCTTTGCGCAGCGTTTCGACCACCGGCGTGTTCAGCACCGAGCGCAGCCCCCACCAGCCGGCGGCCAGCGCCAACACGGCGCCGGCCAGGCTGCCCAAAATCGGTACGGTCCAGGAACCGGTCCAGTTGAACCCAAACACATAGCGCGCCAGACCCCAGCCCACGGCCAGCGCCACCACCGAGGCCAGGAAACCCGCCAGCAGCCCGACACCGACCAGTTCGGCGCGCTGCACCTGGCGCAGCAGCGAGGCCCGGGCGCCGACGGCGCGCATGATGGCGAAGTCGCGGGCGCGCTCTTCACGCGTGGCCGTGATGGCCGCAAACAGCACGACCAGGCCGGCCGCCAGCGTGAAGCCGAACAAGAATTCGACCGCCCGGATCACCTGGTCGAGCACGCGCTGCACCTGGTTCAGGGTGCTGCTCATGTCGACGTTGGTGATGTTGGGAAAGGCCCTGACCAGCTGGTTGTCAAAACTTTGCGGCCGGGGCTGGCCGTCGGCCACGGCCGCACCGGACACCGGCACGGGCTCGGGCGCGCGAAACGCGCTGATGTAGGTCACCGGCACATCAGCCAGTTGGGCCACCGGGTACATCACAAAAAAGTTGACGTGCATGGAACTCCAGTCCACCTTGCGCAGGCTGGTGATGGTGGCGTCGCTGAGCTGGCCGGCCATGTCAAAGCGCAGGCGGTCGCCGAGTTTGAGGCCCAGCGTCTCGGCCAGGCCTTCCTCCACGCTGACGGCGTCTTTTTCACCCGGCGTCCAGCGTCCCGCCACGACCTGGTTGTGGCTGGGCGGCTGCTCGCTGTTGGACAGGTTGAAGTCGCGGTCCAGCAGTCGCTTGGGGCGGTCGCCTTCAAAGTCGTCAGGGGTCACGGCTTTGCCATTGATGGCGACGAGGCGGCCGCGAATCATCGGATACCAGTCAAATTGGGTCACGCCGCCTGCGCGCAAGGCCTTCTGAAAGGCGTCGCCCTGATCCGGCTGAACGTTGATGACGAATCGGTTGGGCGCATCGGCCGGCGTGGCCTGGCGCCAGCTGCTGATCAGGTCGGTGCGCAGCAGCACCAGCAGCATCAGCGCCAGCAGGCCCACGGCGAGCGCGCTGATCTGCACCACCGCATAGACCGGGCGGGCCGACAACTGCCGCGTAGCCAGCACCAGCCAGCGCGGCGCGGTGGCTTCATTGACGCTGGCCCGCAGCAGCTTGACGGCGCCAAAGCTGGCGGCGGCAAACACCCCCACGGCGCCGACAAATCCGCCGACGGCAATCAAGCCCAGCTTCAGGTCGTTGCTGGCAGCCACCAGCAAGGCGGCAAAGCCCAGCATGCCCAGCCCCAGCACGGCCA
>NZ_JADMJK010000164.1 GCF_018780625.1 Polaromonas sp.
CAATGACCAGGCCCAGCAGCAGCCCCACGCCAGCGGCAACACCAATGGAGGTCCAAGGCGACTCGTGGACGTAGGCGTCGGTGGCCCTGGCGGCGGCCTTGGTCTTGGCGACGAGCACGGCTTCGGCTTCGCCCAGACGCACTTTGGCATCGTGAAGGCGGGTCTGCACGCGGGCACGCAGGGTGGCTACTTTGTCGCCGACCTGGTCAGCCGTGGCGGACAGCATTTCTTCGGCGTCCGAGATCACGGACTTGATGTCGGAAACCAATTTTTCTTGCGCTTCTACGCTGGCTCGGCTATCGGGCATGGTGGACCTTTCAAAAAAGTAATGAATGCTCAAAGGTTAGCAGATTCGCACCCGGCGCCGCGTCTTTTCCCGCTTGTAGGGAATAATCAGCGGGGTCTGATGACCAAGCTTCCCCATCGACCCGAACTGCCTCCCCTACCCACCCCGCCATGCACACTGCTTTATTCCTTTCAACACCACGCCGCGGCTTGCCCTGCGGCGGCGCACGGGTGTGAGCGAAGCCCGCCTGAGCGGCCGCGATCTGGCTGCGGCCCTCACGGTGGTCGTGCTGTGGGGCGTCAATTTCGTCGTGATGAAATTCGCCCTGCGCGACTTCACCCCGTTCCAGCTCGGCGCGGCACGCTATGTGTTTGCCGTGCTGCCGCTGGCGCTGTTCATCCGGCCGCCCCGCATTCCCTGGAAATGGGTGGTGCTCTACGGCCTCTTTCAGGGCGTGGGGCAGTTCGGCATTCTGTTTTTTGCCTTGCAGGTGGGCATGACGGCGGCGCTGGCGTCGGTGCTGCTGCAGACGCAGGTATTTTTCACGGCGCTGTTTGGCTTTGTGCTGCTCAAGGAACGCGCCAGCCGGCCGCTGCAGATCGGCATGGTGCTGGCGGCGCTGGGCCTGGCGTGCTTTGCGATGAACTACCTGAACCCAGGCGCGTCACTGGCCAGCGCCACCACCCTGCTCGGCTTTATGCTCACGCTGTGCGCGGCAGCGATGTGGGCCCTATCCAACATCGTGGCGCGGCGCGTGCAGCAGGTGGCCGCCGACTACTCGCCGCCGGCCTTTGTGGTGTGGAGCAGCATGGTCGCGGTGCTGCCTTTCGTGGCCCTGTCAGCGCTGTTTGACCCCGGGTCCGCGCACTGGCAGTGGACGCAGGCGCGCGCATCGAGCTGGCTGGCGGTGGCCTACCTGGGCTGGGTCGCCACGATCGTCGGCTACAGCCTGTGGACAAGCCTGCTCAAGCGCCACCCGGCCAACCGCGTCGCGCCCTTCAGCCTGGGCGTTCCGATTGTGGGCCTGGCGGCCGGCATGCTGGTGCTGGGCGAAGTCATCACGCCGTGGCAATGGGCCGGCATTGCGCTGGTCGTGGCCGCGCTGGCCAGCGTGATGCTGGGCGGGCTGCTCAAGCGGCGCTGAGCCTCAGCACCCCCTGGATTCAAACCCGTTTCAGGCGCACCTTTACAAGGGGCGCCGCCGCGCAAAACGCACCACGGTCACGCCGGCTTGGGCCTGGCGGGTCGAGG
>NZ_JADMJK010000112.1 GCF_018780625.1 Polaromonas sp.
TCCGGGAAATTCCACACCACCGCACGCGCCTTGGCATTGCCAAACGGATGGCAGCCATGCACCTTCATCACCACGCGCTGGATGCCGCCTGACATGTCGGTCTTCCAGTTCTTGCCTTCGGCCGCTGTCTTTTCGGCTTCGGTCAGGTCGTCCCACCAGCCCAGCTTTTTCAGCAACAGGTGGTCAAACTCCGGGTAGCCGGTGGTGATGTCTGCGCCCAGGGAGTGCGAGCCATCTTCCGCCAGCAGGCTCTTGCCTTCACGCTCAACACCAAAGTTGGCGCGAAAATTTCCGCCGCCGTCCATCACGTGTTTGGAGGTGTCGTACAGATTCGGCGAGCCCGGGTGCTTGAGCGCTGGCGTGCCGTAGCAAGGCCATGGCAGTCCAAAATAATCGCCCGTGAAGTCGTAGCCGGTTTCCTTGTCGGTCCCGCCCTTGGCGCGCAGCGTCTTCACATCAAACAGATGCATGTTGCGCATGTGCGCCTTGAGCCGCTCCGGGCTCTGGCCGGTGTAGCCAATGGTCCACATAGAGCCATTGATCTCGCGCAGGATGTCTTCAGGCACGGGCTCGTCCATGCCCTTGACCTTTTGCATCTTGAAGTTCTTGGAGAGCTCCTTGGCAAAGCCCAGCTTCTCGGCAAACTGGTGCATGATCATGTGGTCGCTGCGGCTTTCCCACAGCGGCTCGATCACTTTTTCACGCCACTGCAGGGAACGGTTCGAAGCCGTGACCGAGCCGGACGTTTCGAACTGCGTGGCAGCCGGCAGCAGATAAACGGCGCGATTCGGGTTCAGGTCTTCGGCCTTGCCCGGCATCGCGGCCATGGCGGCGGTGGCCGAAGGGTAGGGGTCGACGACGACCAGCAAGTCCAGCTTGTCCATCGCGCGCTTCATTTCCAGGCCACGGGTCTGGGAGTTGGGCGCATGGCCCCAGAAGAACACGCCGCGCAGGTTGGAGTCCTGGTCGATGAATTCGTTTTTCTCCATCACGCCGTCAATCCAGCGCGAGACCGTAATGCCCGGCTTGCCCATCATGGCAGGCGACGCATAGCGGCCCTTGATCCAGTCAAAGTCCACACCCCAGGCTTTGGCAAAATGCTTCCACGAGCCTTCGGCCAGGCCGTAGTAGCCGGGCAGCGAATCGGGATTCGGGCCGACGTCGGTGGCGCCCTGCACGTTGTCGTGGCCCCGGAAAATGTTGGTGCCGCCGCCGGATTTCCCGACATTGCCCAGCGCCAGCTGCAAAATGCAGGAAGCCCGCACAATGGCATTGCCGATGGTGTGCTGGGTCTGGCCCATGCACCATACGATGGTCGACGGCCGGTTCTTGGCCATCATTTCAGCCGCCAGGTAGACACGCGCCTCGGGCACGCCGCAAGCCTCCTCGACCTTGTCCGGCGTCCACTTGGCCAGCACCTCTTCCTTGATCTTGTCCATGCCGTAGACACGGTCGTTGATGTACTTGGTGTCTTCCCAGCCGTTCTTGAAGATGTGATACAGGATGCCGAACAGGAAGGGAATGTCGGAGCCGGAGCGGATGCGGATGTATTCGTCGGCCTTGGCGGCGGTACGGGTGAAGCGCGGATCGACCACGATCATCTTGCAGCCAGTTTCCTTGGCGTGCAGCATGTGCAGCATGCTGACCGGATGGGCCTCGGCGGCGTTGGAGCCGATGTACAACGCGCACTTGCTGTTTTGCATGTCGTTGTACGAATTGGTCATGGCGCCATAACCCCAGGTATTGGCCACACCCGCCACCGTGGTCGAATGGCAAATACGGGCTTGGTGGTCGCAGTTGTTGCTGCCCCAAAAGCTCATCCACTTGCGCAGCAGGTAAGCCTGCTCGTTGTTGTGTTTGGAGGAACCGACCACGTACAGCGAATCGGGCCCGCTTTCCTTGCGCAGCGCCAGCATGCGGTCCGAGATCTCATTGAGGGCGACGTCCCAGCTGATGCGCTCGTACTTGCCGTTGACCAGCTTCATCGGGTAGCGCAGCCGGTATTCGCCGTGGCCGTGCTCACGCAGCGCAGCGCCTTTGGCGCAATGCGCACCCAGGTTGATGGGCGAATCAAACACCGCTTCCTGGCGAACCCAGACACCGTTTTCAACCACGGCGTCCACCGCGCAGCCTACCGAGCAGTGCGTGCAGACGGTGCGCTTGACCTCGATTTTTCCAGCGCCACTGCCTGCGACGGGCGCCGCAGCGTTGGCTTTTTTAACCAGCGTCAGCTGGGTAGCGGCCAGGCCAACCCCGACGCCCAGACCTGACCGCCGCAAAAAGGCGCGTCGGTCCATGGTGGGCAAGGCATTGGACAGGCCGCGCGACAGGCTTTGCACAAAACGTGCGGAGCCGGCGCGATGCGCGTGATCACCCTGAAGACTGTTTGTTTTTTTCGTGAGCAGCATGGAGCTCTCCGTGAGAATGAAGATGAATTAAAGGCGCGCGGTTTTGTAGTAGCGCTTGACGTGTTCCGACAGGCTGTAACCACCGCCTTTTTCAGGCGCGGGCTTGGGCGCTTGCACTGCGGCTTGCAGCGCGGGCGCGCCCGGCAAGGCAACCATGGCTGCTGCTGCGGCACCCGTGGCGGCCGCTCCGAAAAAGAAACCCCGGCGCGAGGGTTTTAATGAAGTGTCTTGCATATAAATCTCCTGGGAGCCGCTGCAGTCTGTATCACGAAATAACGGCATGACTATTAACAGTTAACAGTTGACCACTGTACGTGAGCGCGCTTCGCACCACAATGGGCTGCAGCACATCAACGCACCAACTAGGGGAAAACGATAATCAATATTACCGTTTGCACAGTTCTATTCATGGCATGAAGTGTCTCAATTTGAGACGAATACGCTTTAATTGAATGCGGCAGGCGCGGGATCAGGCCAGCATGTCAAAACCCTGCGCCTCAATGCTGACAAAGGCCTGCGTAAAACCCGCCAGTGCGCGGTAAAAACGGGCCTTGGGATGCTCCATGAGCACGTCGCACATGCGGGGCACCCAGGGCTGGACATGGCGCGCAAAAAATTCACGCTGGCGCGTGAGGTTGGCCACCTCCACATCGTCGCCGGCAATCAGGTAGCGCATGACTTCGCACAGGTAGGCCACATGGTCTTCGGTTTCCGGCATCGCTTCGTCGCGCGCCAGCCCGAGGGCCGCAATGTCGGTGCGCAAGGCGGCCAGCGGCTTTTCATTGAGGAATCCACTGAGATAGTGGGAGCCAAAAACGTACACCTCGGGCTTGCCCACGCCGCCAAACAAGGCATCGTGCTCGGCGCGTATGTCTGCCAGGCTCAGCGTGCGGGCGGCGGCCACCAGCTCGGCCCATGAGCTTTCAAGCAAGGCACCCGCTGCGGGCGCCTCGGTCACGGCGACGCGCAGGTTTTCGTGCAACTGGGCCGTGGGCGCCGCGTAGTAAAGGTCGGCCAGCAGGCCGTAGATTTCGGCGCGTGCGGTTTCTTCGTCAAGGGTGGACGGAACGAGCTGGGCTTGCGCGGTAGGGAGTGACATGGTTAGCGAATATCCGTGATCTTGATTTCGTTGTCGGCGGAGTACAGGTCGATGACCCGGCAGTCCCCGCACATCTTGAGCCGGTCTGCAGCCGCGCCCTGAAACATCGCATGCCCGGCCAGTTTTCCCAGCATGGACTCGATGCCCTTGAGGGTGCCGAAAGGCTTGCTGCAGCGTATGCACTGGTAGGGCTGCGCTTCGTTCAGCACCCGCGCCTCTTTGCGCTGCGGCGTGAGCAGCAGGCGCGGCTGCAGCGTAATGGCGTTTTCAGGGCAGGTGCTGGCGCACAGGCCGCACTGCACGCAGTTTTTCTCGATGAATTTGAGCTGCGGGCGGTCGGGGTTGTCTTGCAGCGCACTGGCCGGGCAGGCGCTGACGCAGCTCAGGCACAGCGTGCAGGTGTCGGCATTGACCACCAGGCTGCCAAAAGGTGCGCCCTGGGCAGGCAGCGCAATCGCCTCGGGCAGCGCGGCAGGCGCGTGCGTCATCAGGTGGTCCAGCACCAGGTCCAGCGTGGCGCGCTTGTCGGCCTGCACCGCAAAACCGGCGGCCTTCGCCACGCCCTGCGCCGCTGCTGCCTGCAACTGCACGTCAAGCCCGGCCAGGTCACGCGCATCCCGGGCCTCCAGAATTCGGAAGTGCTCGCCCTGGTAGCCCAGGCCGGTCAAAATAGCCTGCGCCACTGCCATCTGCTCGCGCAGGGCATGGCGGTATTCGGGCGCCTCTTCGCCCGTCATCAGCACCCATACCTGCGACGCGCCGTAGGCAATGCTGGACAACCACAACTCCAGCCCGCTTGATGCGGTATGCCACAAGGCCATCGGAATCACCCGCGCCGGCACGCCCCGGGTGGCGGCATCAAGGCGGGCCATGCGCCCCAAATCGCCCAGCAGGCGCGCGCCGGCGTCCTGGCTGTGCAGCAACAGCGCAGCCTGCTGGCCGCCAGCCTTGCTGTAAGTGCTCAACAGCGTCTTGATCTTGGTACCCTGCTCGGCCGGGCGCGGGTAGGCGTAGGAGATGGCGCCAGTCGGGCAGACGGTGGTGCAGGCGCCGCAGCCCACGCACAAGTTGGGGTTGACCTTGATCTGCTGGCGACTTTTTTCGCTGCTGATGGCCGAGGCCGAACACACGTCGATGCAGGCGCTGCAACCGACTTGTTCGTTGCGGCTGTGCGCGCACAGCTTTTGCTTGTAATTGAAGAACTTGGGCTTTTCAAACTCGCCCACCAGCGAACGCACTTGCAGCAGCGTGCGGCTATCCTGGCCGTCCCAGCGGAAATAGCCCTGCGGCAGCGCATGCTGAGTGAACGCCGGCGTGGCGCGCAGATCAAGCACCAGGTCAAACTTGTCGCTAAAGCTCTCAGGCGCGCGGCTGAAGTCGATGGCGCCGGCGATGCCGCACACCTTCACGCAAGCCCGGTGCGACTGGCACAGGCTGTTGTCAATCTGGTAGTCAAAGCCGATGGCGCCTTCCGGGCAGGCCGACAGGCAGGCATTACAGCGGGTGCACAGGTCCAGGTCAATCGGGTTGCTACGCGTCCAATTCAACTCAAACGCACCCAGCCATCCGGTCAGCTGCCTGATCTGCCCGGCCAGCACCGGGTAGCGCCGCTCCTGCAAGCCGCCGTTGCGCCCCGCGCCCAAGCTAAACAGCGTGACATCCAGCGCGTCCGAGACCAGTTCGGCAGCGCGCTCGGCCGCATCGAGCTCACCAATGATCAGCAGGCGGCCCGCGCTCTTGTAGGTCACGGTGGCCACCGGTTCGGCGTCGGGCAAATGGGCCGCTGCCAGCAAGGCGGCAATCTTGGGGCTGGCCTGGCCAGCGTCCCGGCTCCAGCCGCCGGTCTCCCGGATGTTGACGAACTTGATGACCGAGCGCACGCCCTGGGTTTGCTGGCCGACCTCCAGGAACAGGCGCTTTTCCTGGGTGCAGGCCACCACCACATCGTCGCCTGATTGAATCGCTTTCTGGAAGGCGCCCGCTTCACGGCGGCACAGCGCTGAATGCAGCGTCAGGGGTTCATTGAGTGCCGCGCCCAGCGTCTGGGGCTGTAGGGGCATGGTCTGGTTGCAGTCGCAAATGAGTGTTGGCATGGTCTTGTTGGCTGGCGCCGGAGTCAGCTATGGACTCGGGTTGGCTGGAATTTTCGGGCATGGGAGGCGGCAAACCGGCGAGGTCCGGCGCATCAGGAGACTGTGCCACGGACGCAAGGCCGGGCGTATGCGCAGTTTCCCTTGGCGATGCGGCCGGGTTGCCGTCCCTAGTGGTGGTTTCTTCGTCTTTTTTCTCGTGGTCAAACAGCTTTAAAAACTCGGCGCCCGCCATCTGCCGCAGCATGGACTCGGGAATGGGGTCGGCAATGGAGTAGTCGTCGATGTAGATGTCCAGGCCGTCCATCACGTTGAAATGCGGGTCGGTGAACAGCTTTTTCATGGCGGCGTTGCGCACCTCGGGGCCCACGTCGCGCGCCATGAAAGGACTGAAGTCGGCATCCTTGCCCAGCTGCCGCACGTCTTCCAGAGACAGCGGGATTTTTTCTGGCTGCGCGGCTTCGCCGGCATCAGCCGCCGGCAAGGGCGCTGCCGTGGCCACGGGTGTAGCGGCCGCTACGGGCTTGACCGGCGCAGCCGGTTCGTCCAGGGGTTTACCCTGCAGCGCATCCGTCTTGCGGCGCGCCCAGCGGCCCAGAAAGCCGTTGGCGGGCTCAACCATGGCCACCGCCTCCAAATTTTTTGTCAGTGCTGACCCGCGCCGGGTTGCCAAAGCGGTCCTGCAGGGTCTTGAAGCTTTGCGGGCGCTGGCGGCGCTTGGCCTCAAGCACATGGTGCGCGTTCACAAATTGCTGCAGCCACTGCACCACCTGCGGCGGCGCGGGCACTTGCTCCACGGTTTCCTGCGCATCCAGCCAGCGTCCGGCATCGTGGTAGCTCAGCGTCACAATTTGCGGCACGGCCACCGGCTCGCCGGCCAGCGCAGCTTCTTCTTCCATGCGCCAAACCACCCAAAAGCAGGGCTGCTGCGTGGTGACATTGAGGTAGTAGCCTTCTGCATCGGTGGTGAGCAGCTCGACCTTGAAACCCGGATGCAGCCAGCGCTCTTCGCGCTCGTCCTTCAGCAGCAAACGGGGCCGGTCGCCAAAACCGTCTTGCTGGGGCACCACATCGGCCAGCACCCAGCGCCAGGGCTGCCAGACGTTGTCGATGCGTTCGCGGCACATGACCACCGCTACCACGGTAAACGGGCGACCAGGCGCCCCATCCGGCGCGGGGGATTGCAACAAAAAATCAAGCATGGCGCGAGTGTACGGCGGTCTTCATGCCCACTTCAGGAATGCCCTTTTGGAGTGAACTACCCGCCATGAACGGCGCCCCCACCATAGCCCGCTGCCACTGCTGCATCGCCGCCGCGCCGTATCGCCACGGCGCAATACTTGAACTCCGGGATTTTCGCGAACGGGTCCAGCGCGGCATTGGTCATCAAGTTGGCCGCCGCTTCGTAGTAGGCAAACGGCATGAACACCGCGCCTGGCGGCGTGCCGTCGTCGCGGCGCACATGGATCGCCACCTCGCCCCGGCGCGACTGCACCGTGACCACATCGCCGGGCGCAAGCCCCAGCGCCAGCAGGTCGGCGCCGCACAGCGAAGCGGTGGCCATCGGCTCCAGCGCATCCAGCACTTCCGAGCGGCGCGTCATGCTGCCGGTGTGCCAGTGCTCCAGTTGCCGCCCGGTGATCAGCACAAACGGGTAGTCGGCATCGGGCCGCTCGTTGGCCGGAATGATGTCGGCCGGCACCAGGTGCACGCGGCCGTCGTCGGTGTCGAAATGGTCCAGGAACACGATAGACGCACCGGGGTCGTCCTCGCTCAGGCAGGGGTAGGTCACGCTGGCTTCGCGCTGCAGGCGCTCCCAGGTAACGCCTGAAATAGCCGTATGCATGGCGCGCCGCATTTCTTCGTAGACGGCAGCCACGCCTTCGTTCGGGCCTTCGTAATGCCAGTCCAGCCCCATGCCGGCCGCCATTTGCTGCACGATCCACAGGTCGGGCCGCGCATCGCCCGGCGGCGCAATCGCCTGCTGGCCCAGCTGCACCATGCGGTCGGTGTTGGTGACCGTGCCGGTTTTCTCGGGCCAGGCGCTGGCGGGCAGCACCACGTCGGCCAGCCAGGCGGTTTCGGTCATGAAGATGTCCTGCACCACCAGGTGCTCCAGGCTGGCCAGCGCGTGGCGCGCATGGTTCAGGTCGGGGTCGCTCATGGCCGGGTTCTCGCCCATGATGTACATGCCGCGCACCTTGTGCGGGTCGGCCTCGGGCGCGAGGATCTTGTGCATGATCTCGACCACGGTGTAGCCGGGCTGGTCATCGAGCGGTGTTTTCCAGAAGTCTTCAAACCAGGCATGCGCAACTGGATCAGTCACACGCTGGTAATTGGGAAACATCATCGGAATCAGGCCGGCGTCGCTGGCGCCCTGCACATTGTTCTGCCCGCGCAGCGGATGCAGGCCGGAGCCGGGCTTGCCGATCTGGCCGGTCACGGCGGAGAGCGCGATCAGGCAGCGCGCGTTGTCGGTGCCGTGCACATGCTGGCTCACGCCCATGCCCCACAAAATCATCGCGCCCTTGGCCCTGGCGAATTCCCGCGCCACCTCGCGCAGCGTGGCCGCCGGAATGCCGCAAATCGGCGCCATCGCCTCGGGGCTGTAGCCCTTGACGTTTTCCTTCAAGGCTTCGTAGTTGTTGACCCGCCTGCTGATGAAGTCCTGGTCGGCCAGGCCCTCGTCGATCACCGTGTAAATCAGCGCATTGAGCATGGCCACATCGGTGTCGGCCTTGAACTGCAGCGT
>NZ_JADMJK010000244.1:0-2176 GCF_018780625.1 Polaromonas sp.
CGCGCTGCACGCCCGCCAGTTCGGTGTCCCAACGATTCACATCGCTCTGCTTGGCCTCGCGCTCCGCAGTGGTCAGCAGCTCCATGCCATCGGCGCGGGCTTTGAGTTGGTCCAGTTGCTGCCTGGCATCGCGCGCCTGCTCAAACACTTTTTTAGAGATCTCGCCGTAGATCTCGGTGCCGGTGAGTTCCTCCAGCAGTTCAGCGCGCTCGTTGGCGCTGGCATTTAAAAACGCGGCAAACCCGCCCTGGGCCAGCAGCATGGATTTGGTGAAGCGCGGAAAGTCGAGGCCGGTGATCTCCGCGATACGCCTCAGCTTGTCGTTGCTCTGGCTGCTAAGAATCTCGCCCGCACCCGTGGCAAGTTCGACCCTGGGCGCCTGCAGCGCGCCGTCCACCTTGTCGCGGGCGCGGCGCTGGCTCCAGAAGGCGCGATAGACGGCGCCCTTGACCTCAAAGCTCACCTCGGCCAGGCAGTCGGCGGTGTGGCGCGTCATGATGTCGTTGGCCGAGGCCGAGATGCTTTTGAGGCGCGGCGTCTCGTGGTAGAGCGCCAGGCAGATGGCGTCGAGCAGGGTTGATTTGCCTGCGCCGGTGGGGCCGGTAATGGCAAACAGGCCGTTGCCCGCAAACGGCGGCTGGGTGAAGTCGATGCTCCATTCGCCTTTGAGCGAATTGAGATTCTTCAGGCGCAGCGACAGGATTTTCATGGCTGGCCTTCTTGCAGGCGGGTGACGACGGCGCGGTAGCGCTCCACCATGGCGCGTCTCAGCTCGTCGGCCAATTCTTCCTGGTCGAGGCGGCGGGTGAACACGTCGTGGGGGCTGAGTTCGTCCAGGGTTTCACGGGCTGCGGCGGCCAAGGTGGCGGCCGCGCTGCTGCGCTGGCGGCGGATGCGCAGCACTTCCACCGGCAGCCCGGCCGTCATGGCCTCAATGCGCGCGGGCAGGTCGGCCAGGTAGTCGTCTTCGGCCACCGTTACCTCCAGCCAGACCGGGCATGCTGGCGTGCCGTCGGCGGCCGCTGTGCAAATCTTTTCGGCAAGCGCCAGCAGGTTGCCGCTGACCGAGACCAGGGCCTGAAAGCGCGGCACTGGCAGCGGCGTGATGGTCTGAAGGCCGTTCGCATCCAGATCGACCAGCAGCACCTCTTTTTGCTGGCGCACTTCGTCAAAACTGAGCGGAATCGGGGAGCCGCAATAGCGAATGTGGTTAAAGCCGCCGACCTGTTGCGGCTGGTGAATATGCCCGAGGGCGATGTAGTCGACGGATGGGAAGGCCGCAGTGGGAAAGGCGTTCAGTGCGCCAACGTAAATTTCGCGCACCGACTCGCTGGTGCTGGCGCCCACCGTGGTCAGGTGCCCGGTGGCGATCAGCGGCAGCTTGTGGCCCAGCGCGGCCTCCAGTGCCGTGCGGCGCAGGCTGGCGGCATCAAACACGGCGGCGTAATGCGCCTGGATGGCGTTCTGCAAGGACTGTTGTTTGTCTTCGGCGGTTTGCCCCGGCTGGCTCTGCAAGACATCACGCGGGCGAATGAAGGGAATGGCGCAGACGACGCAGCCGGCCACGCCCTGCCCGCCGCGCTGGGGCAACACCACCACCTGGGCAGACAGGTCGTCGGCGGCGCCAATCACGGTGGCGCTCAGGCATTCAAGCAACGCCCGGCTTTCACTCAGGGTGGCCACCGAGTCATGGTTGCCGCCCAGCAGCAGCAGGGCCACGCCGGCACTGTGCAGCCGTACCACCAGCTGGCTGTACAACTCACGCGCGTAGCTGGGCGGCGCGCCAGTGTCAAAAATGTCGCCGGCGATCAGCACCGCGTCCACGGCGTGGTCCTCGACCTGCGTCAAGAGCCAGTTGATCAACGCCTGGTGCTCCGCCTGGCGGCTCTTGCCCATGAAGTGCTGGCCGAGGTGCCAGTCTGAGGTGTGGAGGATGCGCATGGATTACCGTGTGGGTGGGATCGTGGCGTAGGGGGAGGCTGCGGAGTTCAGCTCCCAATTGAATTCATGTGAAGAGGTGCCCCAGTGTGTGATGGCAATCCTCTGCTTGCGTTCCAGCACTGCACCGCGCACGCACCATGAACCATCAGTTGCGGCAATCTGTCGCTTTCATTGCGAACGACGTGCGGCCATCAATGTCTGCGCTTTTTCGGCGATGGATCGCCGCGCTTCGCTC
>NZ_JADMJK010000244.1:2276-3853 GCF_018780625.1 Polaromonas sp.
CGCAGGGCAGCGTGCGCGTAAGTTTGCGCGCCGCCGGTGCCCACGACGAATGAGCGCATGCCGCCGGTGGCGGACAGGGTGCCGTCGGAGGTCATGGGGGCAAAGCGCTCGTAATGGTGCTCGTGGCTTTGCAACACCACGTCGGCCTTGGCCTGGTCCAGGATGTCCCATAGGGCGCTCATGGTGGTGTTGTCGCCCCCAGGGGCAGGGGCAGAGCTGAATCGGGGGTGGTGCCAGGCCGCCGCCACACAGGGTTGCGCAGTGGCCAGTTCCTGCTTGAGCCACTGGGCCTGGACTGAAGCAGCTGTCGCATCGATGTTGCTGTTCAGCGTCAACACGGTCCAGCCGCTTTGGTCAATGCGGTAGTAGCCGGTGCGTTTGCCATCGGGGCTGGCCTTGGCGCCAAAGTAATCGAAGTAATAGCGACTGTCGTCATTTTCATAGTCGTGGTTGCCTGGAATAGCGAAGGTTTTATCGATGAACCGGCCCCAGGTTTTCTCATAGCAATCGGTGTAGCCGAGGCGGGAGCCGGCCAAAAAATAGGCATTGTCTCCAAGGGTCAGGACGTTGGCATTGCTGCCGGCGCCGGCCAGTTGGCGTTCGACCAGCTGGGCTGTTTTTTCGGCATTGGTGTCGGAAGGAGGCCGAAGAAGACACTGCGCAATATCGCCCGCAGTCATCAGCTCCCAGGGCGTCGTGGGGTTTGCCTGCAAGACCGTAGGCGTGGAGCCGCCACCGTCACCGCCGCCACAGGCCGCCAGCGCCGCGCCCACCAGCGCCGCCAGCAAACCCGATCGAGTAGCGCGCGTGGCGCCCAGCGAAAAAATCTTGTGCATACAGTGCTCTTTCTCAAGGTCTACCTTGTGTGATGGGTGGTATGTTACCCGGCATGCCCATTAAATCAATTGCTACTTAATGTGTAGCAGTCATGGCAGCCCGACCAGCTGGCCGCGCGCCGCTGCTAAAGTCCCCCGATGTCCAGCCAAGCCGCCTTCCCTTCCGCCGAATTGACCCGCGCCCTGCCGCACGCCGTGCATCGCCTGCGCACCGCGCGCCTGGCGCGCAGTTCCAAGCCCTTTCTGGCCCGTGGCGGTTCCACGGCCGAGCGCTGCGCGGGCTGCCGCCTGATCACCAGCCACTGCCTGTGCGCCCTGCGCCCGGCCGTGCCGGTGCGTGCGGGGATGTGCCTGATCATGGCCGACATCGAGGCGCTCAAGCCCAGCAACACGGGCTGGCTGATTGCCGACGTGGCGGCCGACACGTTTGCCTTTGGCTGGGCGCGCACCGAGGTGGACCCTGCCCTGCTGGCCCTGCTGGCCGATCCGCAGTGGCAGCCCTACCTGGTGTTTCCGGGGGAGTTTGTCGCTAGCGGGCGGGTCGTGTCCGAAGTGCAGGCCACTGGCCCGCAAAGCGGCAAGCGGCCGCTGTTTGTGTTGCTCGACGCCACCTGGCCCGAGGCCCGCAAGATGTTTCGCAAGAGCCCCTACCTGGACCACCTGCCGGTGCTGAGCCTGCAGACCGAGCAACTCTCGCGCTACCGCCTGCGCCGGTCCAAGCGCGCAGACCATTTCTGCACC
>NZ_JADMJK010000244.1:3953-8303 GCF_018780625.1 Polaromonas sp.
GACCCCCAGTACACCAACGAGAACGCCACCTGCATGGTGGTGGGCGACAACATTTACGTGATGCTGCTGGTCGAGGCGTTTTTCAAGACCTTCACGCCCAACCCGGTCTGCGACGCGACCCGAAGCACCGAGGTCATCGTGTGCCTCTCCAGCGACCACCGGAAGACGGTTGACGAGATGGTTCGCAACGCGGTGGCGGCAGGCGCCAGGACGTTCAACCCGCCCAGGGACCATGGCTTTATGTACCAGCATGGTTTTCAGGACCTCGACGGTCACCTGTGGGAAATCATGTGCATGGAGCCCGCCGTCATCAGCATAGGCCCCTCGGACGTCTAGGGCCGGCACAGCGGGCCAATGAATCACCCCACCTCAGGAGAACGACATGGCAAATCCTTTTGTACACGTGGAGCTGAACACCCGCGATATCGACAAGGCGAAAGCCTTTTACGGACAGCTTTTTGACTGGAAGCTGCAGGAGGTGCCGATGACAGAGGGCACCTACACCATGATTGAGGTGGGCGCAGGCACGGGCGGCGGCATGATGGCGCAGCCCGTGCCTGGCGCGCCTTCTGCCTGGTTGCCTTACGTAGAGGTCAGCGACATTGAAGCGGCCACCGAGAAAGCGCGGTCGCTGGGCGCCACCGTGTGCACGGAAGTGACGCCCGTCATGGACATGGGCTGGATGAGCCTCATCACGGACCCGACCGGCGCCACGCTCGGACTCTGGCAAACCAGGACATGAAACGGCAGACGCCCTGATTCAGCCGTCAACAACGCGGGGGAATCCGCCCATCGGGCTTGGGGTCAAAATGGAGGCATCCGGGCGCTGGCCGCCCAAGGCCTTTTAAAGGAAGCCCATGACCGATCTCTCTGCCTTTCCCGTCACCCATAAATGGCCCGCCCGGAACCCCGAGGTGCTGCAGTTGTACGCCAAGACCACGCCCAACGGCGTGAAGGCATCGATCATGCTGGAGGAAACCGGCCTGCCCTACGAGGCGCATCTGGTCAACTTTGAAACCCAGGACCAGCTGTCGCCGGAATTCCTGTCGCTCAACCCCAACAACAAGATCCCGGCCATCCTGGACCCGCACGGCCCGGGCAACAAGCCGCTGGCGCTGTTTGAGTCGGGGGCGATCTTGCTTTACCTGGCCGACAAGACCGGGCAGTTCATTGCGCCCGATGCGGCGCAGCGCTACGAGACGATCCAGTGGCTGATGTGGCAGGTGGGCGGCATGGGCCCGATGTTTGGGCAGCTGGGCTTTTTCTACAAGTTTGCGGGCAAGGACTACGAAGACAAGCGCCCGCGCGACCGCTATGTGGCGGAAGCCCGGCGCCTGCTGGGCGTGCTGAACCAGCGCCTGGCCAGCCGCGACTGGATCATGGGCGAGGCCTACAGCATTGCCGACATCGCCACCTTCCCGTGGGTGCGCGGCCTGCTGGACTTTTACAAGGCGGGCGAGCTGGTGGGCATGCAGGACTTCCCGCATGTGACGCGGGCGCTGGCGGCGTTCATGGCGCGGCCGGCGGTGGTGCGTGGGCTGGGGATTCCGGCGTAGTCCTGATTTTCTTTTAATTCAACAATGTGCCGCGAAGCAATGGGCCGTGACGCATCCAGCCCGCCGGTCCAGGTTCAATATCCGCCGGGTCCTACAGCGCGGCAATGGCTTATCCGATAGACGCGGCCGGGCGGCTTGATAACCTTTCGGGGTGACTGGCCGCAACGCAATGGCCGCGAAACCAGTCGCCATCCCGGCCGCGCGGGCACCCTGACCGGCCGGCCATTTTTTACGCTTCACGAAAGAAAACCATGGGCATTCTCTGGACCATCCTTATTGGCCTGATCGTCGGCATTGTTGCCAAGTTCCTGATGCCGGGGCGCGATCCCGGGGGTTTCATCATCACGGTCATCATCGGCATCGTGGGCTCTGTCATTGCCACTTTTCTGGGCAGAACCCTGGGCTTCTACCAGGTCGGTGAATCAGCGGGCTTTATCGCTGCCGTGCTGGGCGCCATCATTTTGCTGTTTCTGTACCGCATGGTGGCCGGCCGGCGGGGCTGAGCGCTGCGCCAGCAGCCGCACCCATGAAAAAAGGGCAATTTCTTGCCCTTTTTTGCTATTTATTAAATAGTCCTAACACCAGATGCCACGCTGGCTAGCGCAGGCGCGGATCGTTGGGCCAGCGGTCGGCGCGGTTGGGAACACCATCGCCGTCACGGTCGCGGTCAACACGGTCCCGGGTGCCGTCGCGGTCCTGGTCGCGCCCACGATGGCCAGGGCCATGGCCGGGCCGGGCCACCATCGCCTGGGGGTGCTGCCCGGGCTGCACCAGCACCTGGGGCGCTGGCTGCACAATGATGCGGGGAGGCGGCGGACGAACGTAGACCGGGGGAGGACGAACATAAACCGGGGGAGGCGCATCGATATAGCCACCCTGCCGGTACACACCGCTGCCGTAAATCACCGCAGGCGGCGCCCCGTAAACCGGGCTGGCACCATAGGGCTGCTCATAAGCCGGCACCGGGTACACCGCGCAGCCGGACAAACCGGCAACGGCCAACACCGTAAGAATAGTTTTCATAAAGTAGTCCTGACACCCGCCAAAAAACTGTCGGGCTTGATTATTAAACGTGCGGCAGGTATCGCGGGTGTGTCGCATAGTGGAAGGCATGTGTCGGCAGGTTACCAGATGTGCGCGCGCACAATGACGGATCCAACGGAGGACATGAATGAAACGCAGACTTCTGTTGACGATGGCCGGCGCGCTGGTCCTGGGCAGCGCCGCCCGGGCTTCGCCGGCGCCGGGCGGCTACGCCGTGTCGGCCGATCAATTGCAGCGGGCGGTAGCGCAGCGTTTTCCGCTACGCTACCCGATGGGTGGGCTGATGGACCTGAACGTGCAGGCGCCAGTGCTACGCCTGCTGCCCGCGCTGAACCGGCTCGGAACCGGGATGGCGGTGCAAGCCTCGGGCCTGGCGCTGGGGCGCAGCTACACGGGCGCGTTCGATCTGGATTTTGGACTGCGCTACGAGGCCAGCGACCGGACGGTGCGCGCCCATCAGCTGCGCGTCAATTCCCTGCGCTTTGCAGATTTGCCGCCTGGCCCGTCGGCGCTGCTGGAGGCCTACGGGCCGGCACTGGCCGAGCAGACGCTGCGCGAAGTCGTGCTGCACCGGCTGCACCCGCAGGACCTGGCGCTGCCCGACGGCCTGGGGCTGCAGCCGGACAGCATCACGGTGACGCCGCAGGGACTGCTGATCGGCTTTGTGGCCAAGCCGCTGCGCTGAACCAGACCCAATTCCGACGCCATTCCCGCCTTCACAAAAATCACAAATTTTCAGGGCATAAAAAAGCCCCCGGGCGCAAGGCTGCGCCAGGGGGCCTTTGCAGGCGGAGCCTGATCAATCGGCGATGGTCACCACATTGTTGGCAAAGGTGATCCGGTCAGCCGTGTCGGCCACCGTTTTGATCGGCGGCACATGGGCTGCCGTGATCGGATTGGCCACAGTGCCCGTCAAGCCGCGCGGCACAGTGCGCACCACCTGGCTGGCCGGCAGGGCGGCGCCGGTTTTCAGGTTGGCGTACATCATGTCCATGGCCTGGGTGAAGTAGCGGTGCAGCGGCACCATGCGTTCTGGATAACCCGGGAAGGCGAGGAAAGCGTCGAAATGCTGGGCATTGGCTACTTCGATGTACGACAGCTTGCTGCTGGCGCCCTCAACGATCTTGTTCATGCCGAAATAGGGCCGTCCGGTGAAGGCGACCGGCAGCAAGGTGTCGGCGCGGCCTTGCACGATGAGCGCCGGTTTGCCGCGCAAATTGGCGCTGCGCACCACTTCGCTCATGCCCTGCCTGACGCGCACGGCGTTGTCGCTGGTGCCCGTGAACAGCTCACGCATGCACAGCGCGCCGGCGAAGTTGTAGTCCTGCACACTGCCCGCGGACAGCGATGCGGCATCCAGCAAAGGCCCGCCCACGCTGCTGTTGTTGACGATATTGAGGCCTACCGGGCCGATAGGCGGCACGCCGTTGGAGGTGCCGAACGAGGTGGCCAGCGCGGCCGCAGATGCCGGAACGGGTGCGTTCGGCGTGGCCGATGCTGCTGCGCCGGTGGCCGCAAAGCTGTAGCCGCACAGGTTGTCTTTCACGCTGAAGCGGCCGTAGGTGTTGGCATAGGTCAGCCCGACCGACAGGGTTGCAAACGAGTAGTGCGAAGCCTGCAGTACATTGCTTTCGGGCTGCCAGCCGGCCGCGATCAGCGCGTCCATGGCGCTGGCGGCCTGCTCGGCGGTCGTGGTGCCGGTAACCAGGCCGTTGGCCTTGAGGGCGCTGCAGCGGTTGGTGGCGATCGC
>NZ_JADMJK010000186.1 GCF_018780625.1 Polaromonas sp.
GAGGTCGGCATGATGGCGCCGACCAGCGCGGCATGGGTGGTGACGTTGACCGCGTAGTCGGCGTCGTAGCCCTCCTTCTTCATCAGCGGAATCATCACCGAGCCGATGGCGGACACGTCCGCCAGGGGCGATCCGGCCACGCCACCGAACAGCGTGCAGCCGATGACGTTGCTCATGCCCAGGCCGCCGCGCACATGGCCGACCAGGCTATTGGCAAACCGCACGATGCGCTCGGCAATGCCGCCATAGAGCATCAGTTCGCCGGCGAAGACAAAGAACGGAATGGCGAGGAAGGAGAATATCTGCATGCCACCGACCATCTTCTGGAACACCACCGCGATCGGCAGGCCCGCGGCGATGATGGTGGCGACCGAAGACAGGCCAATCGCGAATGCGACCGGCACGCCGATGATCAGCAGGAGCGTGAAGCTCAGGGCGAGTACTGTCAGTTCCATGCTGGCTCCACGACTTGGCCGCGCAGCAGCGCGATGATATGTTCAATTGAAAACAGCACGATGAGCACGCCGGCGATCACCAGCGGCAGGTAGTCGATGCCATCGGGAACGGGCATCATGGGTTTTTTCTCGTTCCACTTGGCCATCATCCAGAGCGAGCCGCCATGCACCATCAGCGCGCCGAACAGGCCGACCAGCACATGGATCAGGATTTCAATGCGGTGCTGCCATTTTTCAGGCAACAGCACGACCAGCGATTCCAGGCCAATGTGGCCGGCGTCGCGCACACCGACCGCCAGGCCGAACGCGGTGACAAACAGCACCAGCAGCAGGGCCAGTGCCTCGGCCCAGGTCGGCGTGTCGTTGAGGACGTAACGCCCAATCACCTGCCATTGCACGCACAGGACGACGGCGAGCAGTCCTATGACGGCCAGGATCAGGCTGATCTTGGACAGCATCGCGCAAAATTTTGTATAGAAGTTCATGTTTTTCGCCTTGCCTTGTCGCGTCGCCCGCACCCAACACAGGGACGAAGCGCTGCCCATCCCCTGGCGTGGCGCCGGGGGATGGGGCTTGCTGGCTAATGGTTACTTGGTGTCCTGAACGGCTTTGACCAGGCGCTTCATGTCTGGCGTGACAATGAACTTGTCATAAACCGGCCCCATCACGGACTGGAACGAAGCCTTGTCCACCTCGACGATCTGCGCGCCGCCGGCCTTTACCACGGCCAGCGACTTGGCCTCCTGCTCGTCCCACTTCTTGCGCTGGACGGCGACCGACTCCTTGGCCGCGCTGCGGATCATGTCCTGGTCGGCCTTGGGCAACTTGTCCCAGATCACCTTGGACATCAGCAGCATTTCCGGCGCCATCGAATGCTCGGTCCTGGAGTAGAACTTCACGGCTTCGTAGTGCTTGGACGTGTCGAAGGAAGGAATGTTGTTCTCGGCTGCGTCGATCAGGCCGGTCTTCAGACCGGTGTAGACCTCTCCGTAAGGCATGGGCGTGGCGTTGCCGCCCATGGCGCCAATCAGGGCGACCCACAGGTCGGACTGCTGGACGCGAATCTTCATGCCCTTCACGTCGGCCACGGTCTTGATCGGCTTCTTGGCATAGATCGAGCGCGCGCCGCTGTCATAAAAAGCCAGGCCGATGAAGCCCTGGGCTTCGCAGTCCTTCAGAATTTCCTCGCCAATAGGGCCATCGAGCGATTTACGCATGTGCTCGACCGACTTGAACAGGAAGGGCATGGTCGGAACCTGCGTCTTCTGGCAGATCGAATTCATGGGGCTGATGTTCACCCGGGTCAAGTCGAGCGCGCCGATCTTGACCTGGTCAATGGTTTCCTTCTCAGTGCCCAGCGCACCCTTGTTGAACACCTTGATCTTGTATTTGCCACCGCTGTTTTTATTCAGCACGTCGCTCATGTACTTGACGGCGACCACGGTCGGGTAATCGTCGGCATTGTGGATGTCGGCGGAACGGAAGTCGGCGGCGAAACCGGTCAATGGCGTCATGGCCAGTGTGGCTGCGACGGCAAACAGTGTTTTTTGAATCTTCATGTCATCCTCTGTGTAGTTAAGGGTGGTAGCGGAAAACTTCTAAGAATGCAGATACGTCGGCTCAGGCAGTCCGCGCACGCCGGGGCGCAGCGCAAACACACCGCCGGCCAGCGGCTGGTCAGATAAATCGATTCCTTCCGGGCGAATCGATGTCACGAACAGGGTGTCCAGGCCTGCGCCGCCAAAAGCGCACATGGCCGGTTTCTTGACGGGCACGGCCAGCGAGCGGTCCAGCTTGCCGGCTGGCGTGAAGCGGTGAATCAGGCCGGCGTCGTTGCCGCAGATCCAGTAGCAGCCATCTTCATCCACCGCCGCGCCATCGGGCCGGCCGGGCAGCGGGTTCATGTCGATGAACAGCCGGCGGTTCGACGGCGTGCCCGTATCAAGGTCGTAGTCAAAGGCCCAGACCGACTGCACCGACGGATGCGAATCCGACAGGTACAGGGTGCGGCCGTCCGGGCTGAAGGCCATGCCGTTGGGCGTGATGAAGCCGTCCAGCAGTGGCATCAAGCCAGTATCTTTCTGATAGCTATAAACACAGCCCACGCTTGCACCAGCGGCCATATTCATCAACATGGTGCCAGCCAGGAAGCGGCCCTGGCGGTCGCAGCGGCCATCGTTGAAACGCATGCCGGGCATGGCGTGGCCGACGGGCGCCAGGCTTTCAAAGCCCAGTTGTCCGTCGTCACGGAGTTCAAGCGCGAACACGCCGCTTTCGGCACCGGCGATCCAGCGGCCAGGCCCGGCCATCGGTGCCACGCAGGCCAGCATCTCAGGCGCCAGCCAGCTACGGCTCTCGCCGGTGGCGGGCGTCCAGCGGCACAGCTTGCGCGCCGGAATATCGACCCAGTACAGCGCCTGCTCCGCGCCATGCCAGACCGGGCTTTCACCGGTTCCATTGCGCGCGTCGAGCACCAACTCAACCTTTGGGGTAGCACGCATGGTGCTCAGTCGCCAAACGGTCCGGCCACCACAAAGCCGCCACCCTGGTACTGGGCCACCGGATCGTTCAGGTCCGGGTTGGGGGTGCGGGCATAAACGGCGTCGCGGAACAGGTCCGAGCTGTCCTGCGGCACAAAACCGATGTGGCGGGCCCGGCTGTTGTCCCACCAGGTCACGGCGTTGTCGGACATGCCAAAAATGATGCTGTGACCGAGCACCGGCGTGGTCAGGCAAGCCGTGATCAGGCGGTGCAAATCATCAAAGCTCAGCCAGGTGGCAAGCATGCGGCGGTCCCTGGGCTCTGGGAACGAGGACCCGATGCGCACGCAAGCGGTTTCAATGCCGTAGCGGTCAAAGTAAAAGCGCGACAGGTCCTCGCCAAACGCCTTGCTCAGGCCGTACATGCCATCGGGCCGGGCCGGGTGGTCGGCGGTGATGGTTTCGTCCTGCCGGTAAAAACCGGTCACATGGTTGGAGCTGGCGAACACGACGCGCTTGACGCCATGCTTGCGGGCTGCCTCATAGAGGTTGTAAGCGCCTAAAATATTGGCCTGCAGGATGGGGCCGAACGGCCCTTCGACCGACATTCCGCCCAGGTGAACGATGGCGTCCACGCCCTGGACCATGGCGTTTACCGCAGCAGCATCCGCCAGATCGGCCAGAATGATTTCTTCCCCGCAGGCCGCATCCCCGAAAGCCCGCACATCGGACAGACGCAGGACGGAACAGTTGGCTTTGAGGCGGTCTCGCAAGGCTTTGCCCAACCCACCTGCTGCGCCGGTCAACAGCAGCTTTTCGTGCACTTTGATCGTCATTTTTTAAAGGCCGTTTCGTTTAAAAACACTGGACTTTTGCAATAGCTTTGTTAGAGTCATTCCATCGAACATCAGTCATACGTTGTCTGATGACTTAAATTGTCCAAGCAGCCCTTCAACCTGTCAACGGTTTTTAAATGAACTCATGGAAAACCCCTAGCCTCGCCAAAACCGGCGACGCCCGTTCAAGCGGCGAGCCACCCCAGCGCGTCCGCCGGCCGCGCGGGCTGGTTAGCGAAATCGTCGAAAACCTGGCCGCCAGCATTCGCACAGGTCAAATGAAACCGGGTGAAAAATTGCCGACAGAGGCGGAAATCATGGCCCGCTTTGACGTCAGCCGCACTGTCGTGCGCGAGTCGCTTTCCAGGCTCCAGGCCTCGGGGCTGGTCGAAACCCGTCACGGTATTGGCACCTTTGTGCTGCCGCCCCAGGAGGCCGGCAACTTCAAGATAACGGCCGAAGACTTTGCCACCGTGGCCGACGTCATTTCGGTCCTTGAGTTGCGCATCAGCCTTGAAACCGAGGCGGCCGGCCTCGCTGCCCAGAGGAGAACCCCGGAAAATCTTGTCGCGCTGGAGGCGGCCCTGCACGCGTTTCACGACTCCATCAGCCGCGACTCCGATGCGGTGCCGCCCGACTTCCAGTTCCATATGGAAGTCGCCCGCGCCACCGGAAACCGCCACTTTGCCGACCTGATGACTTACCTGGGCACCATGATCATTCCGCGCACCCGGGTCAACACGGCGCACAGCGCACCGGAAGGCCGCCTGAATTACCTGCAGCGCGTCAACAGCGAGCACGAAAGCATTTTCATCGCCATTCGCGACCAGGACGCCGAGGCAGCGCGCGCCGCCATGCGCACCCATTTGTCCAACAGCCGGGAACGCCTGCGCCGGGGCAGCAACGCGCACACCACGCAGCCGCAGGCCGGCCCTGCCGAAACCCCGGAGCCAGGTTCCATCGGGGTGAACACGCTTGCGTAAAAAATAAACTAGTTGTACGATGTCTGATCAATAAACCGATCCACTTTTTACAGATCCGGCATGCCTGCTTCCAACACCCCCTCCCCCGCGCAAACACCACGAATCACCCGGGTACAGGTGATTCCCGTGGCTGGACAAGACAGCATGCTGCTCAACCTGAGCGGCGCCCATGGCCCGTTTTTCACCCGCAACCTCCTGATCCTGAGCGACAGCGCCGGGCGCACCGGCGTCGGCGAGGTGCCGGGCGGCGAGAAAATCCGCAGCACGCTGGAAGATGCGCGCGAACTGATCGAGGGGCAGTCGATCGGCAACTGGAACCAGATCCTGAACACGCTGCGCAGCCGCTTTGCCGAACGCGACAGCGGCGGCCGCGGCAACCAGACCTTTGACCTGCGCGTGACCATCCATGCCATGACGGCCGTGGAAAGCGCGCTGCTCGACTTGCTCGGCCAGTTCCTGGGCGTTCCCGTGGCCGCGCTGCTCGGGGAAGGCCAGCAGCGCGATTCGGTCGCCATGCTGGGCTACCTGTTCTACATCGCGGACCGCAAGCAGACCGATCTGGCCTATGCCTCGGCGCCCGATGCCGCAGACGACTGGCTGCGCCTGCGCCACGAGCCCGCCATGAACGCCGAGTCCATCGTGGCGCTGGCCGAAGCGGCCTACCAGCGCTACGGCTTCAAGGACTTCAAGCTCAAGGGCGGCGTGCTGCGCGGCGACGAAGAAATGGACGCCATCATCGCCCTGTCAGAGCGCTTCCCCGAGGCCCGCATCACGCTGGACCCCAACGGCGGCTGGCTGCTCAAGGACGCGGTGCGGCTGTGCCGCGACCGCCACAAGGAGCTGGCCTATGCCGAAGACCCCTGCGGTGCCGAAGGTGTTTTCTCGGGGCGCGAGGTGATGGCCGAGTTCCGCCGTGCCACCGGCTTGCCCACAGCCACCAACATGGTGGCGACCGACTGGCGCGAACTGGCGCACACGATTCACCTGCAGTCGGTCGACATCCCGCTGGCCGACCCGCACTTCTGGACCATGCAGGGCTCGGTGCGCGTGGCGCAGATCTGCCAGACCTGGGGGCTTACCTGGGGCTCGCATTCCAACAACCACTTCGACATTTCGCTGGCCATGTTCACCCACGTCGCGGCCGCCGCGCCAGGCAAGGTCACCGCCATCGACACCCACTGGATCTGGCAGGACGGCCAGCGCCTGACCAAAGCGCCACTGCAAATCGTGGATGGCTGCGTGGCCGTGCCCCAACAACCGGGCCTGGGCGTGGAACTGGACATGATTGAAGTGGAAAAAGCGCACCAGCTCTACCTGGCGCACGGGCTGGGCGCGCGGGATGACGCCGCCGCCATGCAGCATTTGATTCCCGACTGGAAGTTCAACAGCAAGATGCCCTGCATGCTGCGCTGAATACGCCCTCACCCTTGCGCACCCCGCATGAGGTCTTTTGTCACTTGAAAATGACGCCGCTTAAACTGCCACCTGATGCACTTTGTAGTTGAATCTGCAAAGTTTTAGTCCTGTAGCGCACATGCAGCGGGCGTTAGCAGCTATAAAACTCGTAGCAGGATGGAATTTGCGTTATATTTGAAGCCAAGCTTTTCGCTTTAAAACCACCTGTGACCCGAGGAGATAACCTGATGAGTGCAAAAGAAAATGTCGCTATAGGCCAGCTGCTTGAACTGCTTGAGTCGCGCTACGCCTTGCGCGTGCTCTGGGCCCTGAAAGACGGCCATCCCCAGACCTTTCGCCTCCTGCAAGACAGCGTTGGCAGCATCACGCCCAACACCCTCAATACCCGCATCAAGGAATTGCGTGCAGCCGGCCTGATGGTGCACGGCGGCGACGGCTACACGGTGACCACGCTGGGCGCAGACCTGCTCAAGCGCCTGAACGACCTGCAGGCATTTGCCGGCAAATGGGCTACCAGCCAGGCCAAGGCAGCACTGGCCCCGGCGGACTGATTTTTTCCGCTTTCCATTCAGGCAGGCCTTGCGCCTGCTTTTTTGCAGCTTGCTGAACGGGCTGACATGGCGCTGCAAAGCAACTTTTTCCGGTTCAGCGGCGAATCCCATGTCTTGAAAAGGGGTTTGCAGGCCCCAGCTACATAAATTATTGGCTTCAATTCTGTCATCCAGCATGTCCCAAAATACACCATCCGATCAAAACCAAAACCTGACCGGCGCGCCCAGCCCCGAAGAGCAGGAAGCCGCCCAGGCGGCCAACGAATTTGACGCGCAAAACAGCGCGCAAGCCGAGTTGGCCATCCTGCAGGCCAAAAACACCGAACTGGCCGACAGCTACCTGCGCGCCAAGGCCGAAACCGAGAACGCCCGCCGCCGCGCTGACGACGAAGTGTCCAAAGCGCGTAAATTCGCGCTGGAAAGCTTCGCTGAAAGCCTGCTGCCCGTAGCCGACAGCCTGGAAGCGGCGCTTTCCATCAAGGATGCCACGCTGGAGCAATTCCGCGAAGGCGCACAAGCCACGCTCAAGCAGCTGAAAAGCGCACTCGAGCGCAACAAGGTCATTGAAATCAACCCCGCCGCAGGCACCCGGTTTGACCCGCACCAGCACCAGGCCATCAGCATGGTGCCTGCCGAGCAGGAAGCCAACACCGTGGTCAGCGTGCTGCAAAAGGGCTATTTGATTGCCGAGCGCGTGCTGCGCCCCGCCCTGGTGACGGTCACCGCACCCAAATAAACACAAAAAAGTGCCGGGGCACTTGAAGTTACGGAACTTATCCGCAATTCTTCATCACAGTGATCGCCGAGGCGGTTGAGTCACTGGCCTCGACCATCCAATATCCAACGAAACAAAAAAGCAGGAGTTAATCATGGGCAGAATCATCGGCATCGACTTGGGAACCACCAACAGCTGCGTCTCCATCATGGAGGGCAACACCCCCCGCGTCATTGAAAACTCGGAAGGTGCACGCACCACGCCGTCCATCGTCGCCTACCAGGAAGACGGTGAAGTGCTGGTCGGCGCGTCTGCCAAGCGCCAGGCAGTGACCAACCCCAAGAACACGCTCTACGCGGTCAAGCGCCTGATTGGCCGCAAGTTCAGCGAAAAAGAAGTCCAGAAGGACATCGACCTGATGCCTTACGCGATCGTGGCGGCCGACAACGGCGACGCATGGGTTGAAGTGCGCGGCAAGAAGATGTCTGCCCAGCAGGTCAGCGCCGACATTCTGCGCAAAATGAAGAAAACCGCCGAAGACTACCTCGGCGAGCCGGTCACGGAAGCCGTGATCACGGTGCCTGCTTACTTCAATGACGCACAGCGCCAGGCCACCAAGGACGCTGGCCGCATTGCCGGTCTGGATGTCAAGCGCATCATCAACGAGCCCACCGCAGCAGCCCTGGCCTTTGGCCTGGACAAGCAGGAAAAAGGCGACCGCAAGATTGCGGTCTATGACCTGGGCGGCGGCACGTTCGACATCTCGATCATTGAAATTGCCGATGTCGATGGCGAAAAGCAGTTCGAAGTGCTGTCCACCAACGGCGACACCTTCCTGGGCGGCGAAGACTT
>NZ_JADMJK010000226.1 GCF_018780625.1 Polaromonas sp.
TACAGGCACAGGTTGCGCGAGTGGTTGATCATCCAGTCGGCGCGGGCCTGGCCGAATTTCTCCACCAGTTCGCCTCGAATGGCATAGGCCGGGCGGTCTTCGGGGTTGGCCCACTTGGTCCACAGCAGCATGTGGCCATGCTCGAAGGAGTAGAAACCGCCGCCCTGCTTGGCCCAGCTGCCCGCGTCCATAGCCTTGACGTTGTCGCCGGCTTCGCTTTGCTTGCGGTGGTTGGTGGTGGCTGCGTAGTTCCAGTGCACCGAACTGACGTGGTAGCCGTCGGCGCCGTTTTCGGTCTGCAGCTTCCAGTTGCCGTCATAGGTGTAGGTGGAGGCGCCGCGCAGCACTTCCAGTCCTTCGGGCGACTGGTCCACGATCATGTCGATGATCTTGGTGGCTTCGCCCAGGAATTCCGACAGCGGCTTGACATCGTCGTTCAGGCTGCCGAACAGGAAACCACGGTAGCTCTCAAAACGCGCGACCTTCTTCAGGTCATGGCTGCCCTCCTTGTTGAATGACTCGGGGTAACCCGCCCCGTCGTTGCCATCCTTGACCTTGAGCAGCTTGCCGCTGTTGTTGAACGTCCAGCCGTGGAAGGTGCAGGTGAAGTTGGCCTTGTTGCCCTTTTTGCGGCGGGCCAGCGTGGCGCCACGGTGGGAACAGGCGTTGATGAGGGCGTTGAGTTCGCCTTGCTTGTTGCGCGTGATCACGATCGGCTGGCGACCGATGTAAGTCGTGAAGTAATCGTTGTTGCCCGGAATCTGGCTTTCGTGGGCCAGGTAAATCCAGTTGCCTTCAAACAGGTGCTTGACCTCCAGTTCGAACAACTCGGGATCGGTAAAAGCGGCGCGGTTGAGGCGATAGATGTGCTGCTCTTTGTCTTCGACCAGCATGCCATCGAGTCGCTCCTGAACGTTGGAAGGGTGCGTAGGGGTGCTCATAAAAAGTCTCCGTTCTTTTCTCGTTTGCAAGGAACTCCTGCAACGATGCATTGACGAGGCATCGCCACCGGGAAAATTATGCGTTTTTGGCATGCATGCCGACGTGGCCTGGACGCAGCGACGCACCGTCGCATGGATAGATTTCTTTTTTATTTGTCTCTCTTTCCTTGGGGGAAAGAACCTTTGGCAGCGGCTTCAACCCAGGGGTGGCAGGTCAGCAGCACCCTGATGGCAGCCGATAGGCTGGACATCAGCAAGGTCTGTTTTTTTAATTCTTGTCACGATTTTGAAATAAAGTGGCGCGGACATCAAAGACCGTTTTAGACTCACTCCATACCGAAAAAGCATGCTATGGATTTTCGACACTTCAAATATTTTGTGGCGGTGGCCGAAGAGCGCAGCTTCACCCGGGCGGCGGAGCGGCTGCACATCTCGCAGCCACCGCTGAGCCGGCAGATTCAGCAGCTGGAAGACGAAATCGGCATGAAACTGCTGGACCGCGATGCCCGGCCGCTGCGGCTGACCGAAGCCGGACGCTTCTTTTATGCCCGTGCCGTGCGCCTGTTAGAGCAGGTCAACGAGACCGTCACCATGACGCGGCGCGTGGCCCAGGTTGAACGGCGGCTGGTGATCGGCTTTGTGCCTTCCACCATGTACGGCGCGTTGCCGCGCATTGCCCGGCTGTTTCGCGCCGTCAAACCGCAAACCGAACTGGTGCTGGTGGAAAAACTGTCGGTTGAACAAAACGAGGCGCTCAACGCCGGGCGGATTGACGTAGGCTTTGGCCGCCTGCGGCTGGACGACCCGCGCGTCAAGCGAGAGGTGCTGCGCGAGGAACCGCTGGTGCTCGCCATACCGGCCGAGCATCCGCTGGCCGGCGCCACCACACCCTTGAGCCTGCTGGAGGCCGTGCCCTACACCCTGCTGATTTACCCCCGCTCACCCCGGCCGAGCTATGCCGACCAGGTGCTTTCCCTGTTCCGCGACAAGGGCGTCGAGCCGATGACGGTCCACGAGGTGCAGGAAATGCAGACCGCGCTGGGCTTGGTGGCCTCCGGCATGGGCGTGTGCGTGGTGCCGGCCAGCGCGCAAAGGCTGCGACGCGACGAAGTAGTCTATCGCCCGCTGCTGGAGGCCAGCGCGGTCTCGCCCATCATCATGTGTACGCGGCTGAACGACCAGTCCGAGGACATCGTGCTGCTCAGGTCACTGATTGACGAGGTGTACCGCGCCCAGGCGGCTGAAAAGCTGCTGGCGCAAAGCCGGCAGCCGCCTGCCGGCACCCAGACCTGATCACCGCAGGGACAGGCCGCGCCTGAGCACCACCGGCTTGCCGCCCATGGTCCGGCTGAACATCCAGTGCGCCAGGGCCGAATCGAGCTGGTCCGCATGTTGGGGGAACCACTGGGCCAGGTGCTCCACCAGATCGCGGCAGATTGCCACGTTGCCTTGCGCCAGCAGGGCCTGCACTTCCTGGACCGACTGCAGCACCGCCGCATGCTCGTCCATGTGGCACTCCCGGGGCGGGAATTCGGTGCTCAGCATCCACTCGTTTTCCATCTCAAAATGATGCTTCAGATGGACGGTGAACTCTGCCAGCAAGGCGGGCAGCGCGGCATCGGCGGCGCGCTGCATCTGGCCTGTCAGGTCAACGAATTCCTGATGCACCTCGTCAATCGGCGTGTAGCCCAGCAGGAATTGATCGCCCCATTGCAAGGACTCGGAAGCGTCAAGGGGTTCAGTGGGGGTCATGGTAAATGCCTCGAAGTTTGCGCTGAGTTTCGACGAAAAAAGCCGCCTTCGTTCGAAGGCGGCTTTTCAGTATGCAGTCAGCAATGACTTTCCTGCGCCATACCCGCCTGCGCGGGTATGACGGACGGGAAGTCAAGGCGCATTTAGGCTGGTTCGCAGCTGATTGCGCCTGATGGCTGCACAGGCGATCAGGCGGTAACGCGCGCCATGCGGGCGGCAGGGGAGGCTTCGTCTTCGTTCAACGCTTTTTGCATCACGAAGTCAAACCGTGCGCGCGTGAAGGGTGCGGTGATACCCAAGGACTCGTAACCTGCGGGTGCGACATCTTTCTCGATCTTCACAATCAATCCGTCACGCGTGGCAAAGGCAAAATCATCATCAATGTAAGTGTCGCCAGGGATGTTGACCTGCGTGGTCAGCGTGCGTTGACCGGGCGCGACCACCAGGAAGTGGATGTGCGCAGGACGGTTGCCGTGGCGGCCCAGGGCTGCAAACAGTTCGGAGGTCGGGCTGTTGGGCGGAATGGCGTAGCCTGGCGGCAGGTAGCTGCGAAAGCGGTAGTTGCCTTGCGCGTCGGTCTCGATGCGGCGGCGCAACTCGTAGGGCTTCATGCCAGGGAAGAAGTGCGAGTAGCCGCCCACTTCGTTGGCATGCCACACGTCCATCATGGCGTTGGCGACAGGCTTGCCGTCGGTGTCCAGCACCTGGCCTTCCATCACGAAGATTTCGCCCTTGGGCTCGCCCTCGTCCAGGCGGGTTTCCACCTGGGCGGTGGGGGCGCCGGCGACGAACAGCGGGCCTTCGATGGCGCGCGGCGTGCCAGCAGCGCGGCCGGCTTTTTCATCGGCTTCATCCATGCGGATATCCAACAGGCGGTCAAAGCCCAAGCCGGCAGTGATCAGACCGACCTGCCCGCCCTGGGCCAGGCGGTTCAGCCAGTCAGTCGCCGCCCAGAACTCATCCGGGGTGATGTCCAGCTCGTCGATGGTTTTGAACAGATCGGTCACGATACGCTCGCTGATCTGACGCAGGCGCGGATTTCCGGGTGCGATGTGCTTGGTGTTGACAATGTCAAGCAATTGCTTTTGGGTAAGTTCTGCCATGGTGGTATCTCCTCTAGGTGGTTTTAAGTTGGGAACAGAAAAAGTTGTTGTGCGCAATGCGCTCAGTCCAGCTTGATGCCGCGCTCGGCGATCAGCTTGCTCCAGCGGGCCGATTCGCGCGCCAGGTGCGCGGCCAGCTCGTCAGGCGTCGAACCGACGGGTTCGGCACCAATCGTTTCAAAGCGTGCGGCCACATCAGGCTGCTTCATGGCATCCAGCAACGCGGCATTGAGTTTGGCAATCACGGGCTTGGGCGTCGCCGCTGGAACAAACACCGCAAACCAGGGCGACACTTCATAGCCAGGCAAACCCGCTTCAGCCAGCGTGGGCACATTGGGCAGGGCGCTGGAGCGCTTGGCGGTGGTCACGCCCAGCGCGCGCAGCTTGCCGGACTGGATGTGCGGCCGCGCCGAGGTGATGCTGTCAAACATGTAGTTGACCTGGCCGCCCAGCAAGTCCGCCACGGCCGGGCCGCTGCCTTTGTAGGGAACGTGCAGCATCTCGACTTTGGCCAGCGAGGTGAACACTTCCCCCGCCAGATGAATGGAGGTGCCGTTACCGGCCGAGGCATAGGTCAGTGTGCCGGGCGCCTTGCGGGCGGCAGCCATCACGTCGGCCACGGTTTTCACGTTGGGCTGGGTCGAATTGGTCACCAGCACGTTAGGCACCACGGCCAGCAGGCTGACCGGGGCAAAGTCCTTGACCGGGTCGTAGTTGAGCTTGCCGTACAAGGGCTTGTTGGTCGCCATGCCGATGGAAGTGATCATCATGGTGTAGCCGTCGGCGGGCGCCTTGGCAACAAAATCAGCACCGATGTTGCCGCCCGCGCCGGGCTTGTTCTCGATGACGAAGGGCTGACCCAGCGCCCTGGCGGCTTTCTCGCCGAGCGTGCGGGCAATCGCATCCATGGCGCCGCCCGGGGGAAAGGGAACAATCCAGCGGATCGGCTTGCCGGGCCAGTCGCTGTTGGTAGATTGCGCATGGGCAGCAGGCGCGGCGGCCAGGGTGATGCCTGCAGCCAGCAGGGTGAGCAGTTGAGTTTTCAAAGCGTTGTCTCCGTTATTTTTTGTTGCAATGCGGTTTCAGATCAGGCAATTGCCGAAGGGTGCGCTGCCAGCGGCGTCACGTCGATCTTCATGAACGGGAACAGGGGCAGGCCTTGCAGCAGCTGGTGCAGTTCGTCATTCGACGCCACATCAAAAATGCTGTAGTTGGCGTATTCGCCGACCACGCGCCAGATGCTCTTCCAGCGGCCGTCGCGCTGCAGGTCCTGTGAATAGGCCTTTTCGCGGGCCTTGATCTCGTTGGCCTCGGCGGCGGGCAGATCACGCGGGATGTTCACATCCATACGAACTAAAAATAACATGCGGGTGCTCCCTAAACAGTGGCGGCACGATGGCCGAGATCGATGTGTACTGGCGCCAGGCCGGTGCGGGCGCGGTCAAAACGCTTGAGCTGGGCCATGTCCACCTCGACCCCAAAGCCGGGGCCGTCAGGCAGTTGTAGCTCAAAGTCGCGAATCGGCATGCGTTCGGTGACGATGTCGTCCACCAGCAGTTGCGGGCCAAACAGCTCGCAGCCGTGGTGCTGGGTGCCCAGCGTGCAGAACAAGTGCGCGGCGGCAGCGCTGCCAATCGAGGTCTCCAGCATGGTGCCGCCGTACCAGCCGATGTCGGCCGCATCGGCCACAGCGGCGACCTGGCGCGTGCGCAGCAGGCCACCGTGCTTGGCCACCTTGAGCGAGAACACATGGCAGGCCTGGGCGCGCGCCAGCAGCATCGCGTCCTGCGGGGTGCAGACGGTTTCATCGGCCATGATGCTGGCACGGTCGCCCAGCGTCGCGGTGAGGGTCTTGAGTGCTTCCACGTTCCACTTGGCCACGGGTTGCTCGATCAGGGTCACCCCGGCATCAATCAGTTGCGGCAGAAAGCGGCGCGCGGTGTTGCCGTCCCAGGCCTGGTTGATGTCCACGGTCAGCGTGGCGCGGCCCTGGAGGCCGCGCGCGATTTGCGACACGTGGGCCACGTCTGCTTCCGGGCTTCGGGCCCCGATTTTCATTTTGAAGATGCGGTGGCGCTTTTGCTCCAGGCGCAACTGGGCTTCTTCGAGGTCGCGCGTCACGTCGCCGCTGGCCAGCGTCCAGGCCAGGGGCAGGCTCTGGTGGCGCTTGCCGCCCAGCAGTTGCCAGGCCGGCAGGTTCAGCGAGCGCGCCACGGCATCGATCAAGGCCATCTCTACCGCGCTCTTGGCAAAGGCATTGCCCTTGCAGGCCAGGTCCATGCGGGTCAGCGCGGTTTCAAAGCAGGCGCCGTCCTGGCCCAGCAGCGCGGGCGCCAGGTAGGCGTTGATGGCGTGCTGGATACCTTCGGGCGATTCTTCATTCCAAGATGGCCCGCCAATGGTGGCCGCCTCGCCAAAACCGCACGCGCCGTTGGCCAGCCACAACTGGACAATGACGGGGCTCTGGCGGCTGATGGAGCCAAACGACAGCTTGTGCGGACGGATGGTGGGAATGTCCAGAATCCGCGCCTCGATGCGCTCAATCGGAAAACGGCTCGTCATGAAGGAGGCCCTTGCTTCGGAAGTGAAAAACATCTGAAGATTAAGGGCAAACAAGACCCGCTTCCAATGATTTATTTGGTACAAATCATTCGATATCTTCGAATGATTGAAGTACGATGAGCCCATGGAAATCCGCCAGCTCCGCTACTTTCTCGACATTGCCCAGACCGAGCACCTGACGCAGTCGGCGCAAAACCTGTTTGTGACCCAGTCCACGCTGTCGCACGGCCTGCGCCAGCTGGAGCAGGAACTGGACGTGACCCTGTTCGACCGGCTGGGGCGGGGCTTGAAGCTGTCGCAAGCCGGGGCCGAATTTCGCGTCTATGCCACCCGGGCGCTGAAGGAAATCGAGGCCGGCCGCATGGCGCTGGCTGACCTGAGTGGGCTGCAGTCCGGCACGCTGACGGTGGGCGCCTTTCCCACTTTCCTGAACACGGTGGTGCCGGCCACGGTGGCCGCCTTCAGCCAGGCGCACCCCGGGGTGATGGTGGAGGTGCGCGACTTGCGCGCCGGCGCGATCGAGGCCTTGCTGCTGCGCGGCGAGCTGGACCTGGGCATTGCGTTTCACCCGACCGAGCACGAGGAAATTGAGACCGAGCCGCTGTTTGACGAGCGCATGCTGCTGGTGGTAGGCGCCTTGCATCCCCTGGCCAGGCGGCGCAGCCTGGCCATGAAAGCCCTCGCGGGCCTGCCCCTGGCACTGTTGCCGCGCAGCTTTGCCACGCGCCGGCTGATTGACGCAAGCCTGCGTCAGGCCGGCGTGGTGCCGAGCGTCAGGGTGGAAATGGATTCGGTGGAAGCCTTGCTGGGCGTGTGCCGGTTCGGCGAGCTGGCGAGCATCGTGCCTGAACGCGCCGCGCGGCAAGCACCCGATCTGCACACCATTGCACTGACCGAGCCGCACATGGTGCGCACCGCCGGCATTTTGTGGCGGCGCGGTGCATCGCGCAGCGCGGCTGCGCGGGCCTTTGCGGCCCTGCTGCTCACAACCCCCTTGCTGTGAGGGGGTGGGCGGGATTTACAAGCTCTGCCAAAAATCGGTCAGCAGGCGGGCAAAGGCCTCGGGCTGTTCCACCGCGCTCAGGTGCGCAGCATCCAGGCTTTTAAGTTGCGCACCGGCAATGCCTTGGGCAATCGCCTGCGACATGGCGGGCGGTGTGGCTTCGTCACGGCTGCCGGCGATCACCAGTGTCGGGCAGGTGATGCGGGCGTTGCCCGCCGCCAGGTCGATCTGCGCCACGGCCGCGCAGGCGTGGGCATAAGGCGTGGGCGCAGTGGCTTCGAGCACCGCACGCAAGGCGGCCACGCGGGCGCTGCCGCCGTTGGCGTCCGCGCGAAACTCGGACGTGAACCATCGCTGCATGGCGCCTTCGGCAATCGGGGATACGCCCTGGGCCAGCACCGTGTCGATGCGCGCTTGCCACATGGCCCGGGCCGCCTCGTCGTAGTGGCTGGCCGAGTTGGCGATGGTCAGGCTGCGCACCGATTGCGGGTGGCGCGCGCCCAGTGCCTGGGCCGTCATGCCGCCCATCGACAGGCCGACAAAATGCGCCGGACTCGCGCCCTGGGCGCGAATCAGCTCGGCGGCGTCGTCGGCCAGGTCATCCATGTTGTAGGCGCTGTCCGGTTCGGCAGAGCGGCCATGGCCACGCTGGTCATAGCGCAGCACCGTGTAGCGGTCCTGCAGCGCGGCGGCCACGCCGTCCCACATGGTCAGATCGCAACCGAGCGCGTGGCTCAAGACGACCAGGGGACCCTGGCCTTGTTTCACAAAATGAAGTTGCGACATGCGTGTGTTCCAGCGAGGTTAAAAAGGACGGTATTGTGCCTGCTTTGGCCGTCA
>NZ_JADMJK010000158.1:0-5591 GCF_018780625.1 Polaromonas sp.
GGCACCTGGCCGGTGAAATGCGTGGTCATCATGATCATCCGGGCGACCCAGAAAAAGATGATGTCGTAGCCGGTGACCAGCACGCTGGAGGGCAGGAACAGGTCCAGCTCCTTGGTTTTTTCAGGCCAGCCGAGGGACGAGAAGGGCACCAGCGCGGAGGAGTACCAGGTGTCCAGCACGTCCTCGTCGCGGCGCAGCAGCTTGCCGGGCGCCTGTTTCTGCGCTTCTTCTTCGTTGGTGGCGACATAGACCTTGCCGTCCTCGTCGTACCAGGCCGGAATCTGGTGGCCCCACCAGAGCTGGCGCGAAATGCACCAGTCCTGGATATTGCCCATCCACTGGTTGTAGGTGTTGACCCACTGCTCGGGAACGAATTTGACCGCGCCGCTGTCCACCGCGTCGATGGCTTTTTGCGCAATCGACTTGCCGGTCGGGTCCTGGTCGCTGACCTTGTTCACGGCGACGAACCACTGGTCGGTCAGCATCGGCTCGATCACCTGGCCGGTGCGGGTGCAGCGCGGCACCATCAGCTTGTGCTTTTTCACTTCGACCAGAAAGCCCTGCGCTTCCAGGTCGGCGACGACAGCCTTGCGGGCGACGAAGCGGTCCAGCCCGCGGTATTTTTCGGGCGCGTTGTCGTTGATGGCGGCATCGAGCGTCAGGACGCAAATGATGGGCAACTGGTGGCGCTGGCCGACGGCATAGTCGTTGGTGTCGTGCGCCGGCGTGACCTTGACCACGCCGGTGCCGAATTCCTTGTCCACGTAATCGTCGGCAATCACCGGAATGGTGCGGCCGCACAGCGGCAGCGTGACCTGCTGGCCGATCAGGTGCTGGTAGCGTTCGTCTTCCGGATGCACCATCACCGCCACGTCGCCCAGCATGGTTTCGGGGCGCGTGGTGGCCACGGTGATCGAGCCCGAGCCGTCGGCCAGCGGGTAGCGGATGTGCCACATGAAGCCGTCTTCTTCCTCGCTCTCGACTTCCAGGTCGGACACGGCGGATTTCAGGATCGGGTCCCAGTTGACCAGCCGCTTGCCGCGGTAGATCAGGCCCTGTTCATACAGCTGCACGAAAGTCGAGGTGACAACCTTGGACATCTTCGGGTCCATGGTGAAGTATTCATGCTTCCACGACACCGAGTCGCCCATGCGGCGCATCTGGCGTGTGATGGTCGAGCCGGATTCTTCCTTCCACTCCCAGACCTTGGCGACAAAATTCTTGCGGCCCAGGTCGTGGCGGTTTTTTCCGTCTTCGGACTGCAGCTTGCGTTCCACCACGATCTGCGTGGCAATGCCGGCGTGGTCGGTGCCGGGCACCCACAGCGTGTTCTCGCCGCGCATGCGGTGGTAGCGCGTCAGCGAATCCATGATGGTCTGGTTGAACGCATGGCCCATGTGCAGCGTGCCGGTCACATTGGGCGGCGGCAGCTGGATGCAGAACGACGGCCTGGACTCGTCCAGCGTCGGCTCGTACTGGCCGCTTTGCTCCCATAGCGGGCCCCAGTGGCGTTCAATGGCCGAAGGCTCAAACGACTTGGCCAGGCTGTCCAGCCCCGGCGTGGGGGGAAACACCTTGGCGGTGTCGGGGGCAGGGGCGGCAGGGGTGGGGGTGGCAGCGTCAGTCATGGGGCAATGAGAAGCGGCATCGCAGGGATGCCGCCTGGGGTTGGAGGGAACTCTCCTGATTTTATTCGACTGCGCTGCCGCCCGGCTGCGACCACACCCACTACCCGGCACGCACCACGATGGCGGCACAAACGCTGGCATCGCTGGCGGCGACTTGCGCTGAGCCTGGGGGTTTTTCCGGGTTTGACGGCTGCGGCGTGCAGGCCGTGCCGCAGCTGTCGTAAAGTCAAGCTTTTGCCTGATCTGAAGAACCCACGCCATGCTGTTTTTACTCTCGCCCGCCAAAGCGCTGGACTACGACACCCCGCCGCACCTGGCCACGCACAGCCAGCCGCTGTTCAAGCGCCAGTCGGCCGAACTGATCGACGTGCTTAAAACCAGGTCGCCGCAGGACATCAGTTCGCTGATGAAGCTGTCCGATGCGCTGGCTGGCTTGAACGTGGCGCGCTACCAGGCCTGGTCGCCCCAGTTCACCGCTAAAAACGCCAAGCAGGCTGTGCTTGCCTTCAATGGCGACGTCTACGAAGGGCTGAACGCCAAGACCCTGAGCGAGGCGCAACTGGGCTGGGCGCAAGACCATGTGTGTATCCTGAGCGGGCTCTACGGCGTGCTGCGGCCGCTCGACTGGATGCAGCCTTATCGCCTTGAAATGGGCACGGCGCTGGCCACGGAACGCGGCAAGAACCTGTACCAGTTCTGGGGTACGCAGATTGCCGACTACCTCAATGCGCGCGCGGCGGCCGACACCTCGCCGGTCATCGTCAACCTGGCCAGCGAAGAGTATTTCAAGTCCGTGGACCGCAAGGCGCTCAAGCCCCGCGTGGTCACCTGCGTGTTTGAAGAATTCCGGGGCGACAAGTACAAGATCATCAGCTTCATGGCCAAGCGCGCACGCGGCCTGATGGTGCGCTACGCCGTGCAGCACCAGCTGGTCAGCGTGAAAGCACTGGAAGGCTTTGACGCCGAAGGCTACCGCTTCGAGCCCGGCGTGTCCGGCGTGGACCGCCTGGTGTTCAGGCGCCGGCAGGGCGACTGACCAGAACGCCTGAAACCCACCTATTGAAAAAAGCCTGAACCATGACCATCCCTGAACACTCACAGCTTGGGAAAACATCGGCCTATGCCGACCAGTACGACGCGTCGCTGCTGTTTCCGATTCCGCGCCTGGCCAAGCGGCTCGAACTCGGCATTGCCGGCATGCCGCCATTTTTGGGGGCTGACCTGTGGACCGCCTTTGAGCTCAGCTGGCTCAACCCGCGCGGCAAGCCGCAGGTGGCGCTGGCGCACTTCACCGTGCCCTGCGAGACGCCCAACATCATTGAAAGCAAGTCCTTCAAGCTCTACCTGAACAGCTTCAACAACACCCGCTTTGCCGACGCGGCCGAGGTGCAGGCGCGGCTGCGGGCAGACATCAGCGAGGCCGCCTGGCGCGGTGCGGCGCAGCCGTCCATCGTCGGCGTCAAACTGCTGCTGCCCGAGCTGTTTGACCGCGAGCCGGTGCACGAAATGGACGGCCTGAGCCTGGACCGGCTCGACATGGAATGCACCCGCTACACGCCGGCGCCCGACCTGCTGCGCGCCGCGTTCGACGAGCAACCCGTCAGCGAGGTGCTGACCAGCAACCTGCTCAAAAGCAATTGCCTGGTCACCGGCCAGCCCGACTGGGGCAGCGTGCAGATCCGCTACAGCGGCCCGCAGATCGAGCAGGCCGGCTTGCTGCAATACCTGGTGAGTTTTCGCAACCACCACGAATTTCATGAGCAGTGCGCAGAGCGCATCTTCATGGACCTGTGGACGCAGTGCAAGCCCGCCAAGCTGTCGGTGTATGCGCGCTACACCCGGCGCGGCGGGCTCGACATCAACCCGTTTCGCACCAGCCACCCGCAGGGCCTGCCGGCCAATGTCCGCATGGCGCGCCAGTAGTTGGCTGCGACCCCCAAAAGAAGGAGTTGATGCGCCCGCCGTCATCTGGCGGTGATTGTTGGTGCAAATAAAGCGCTAAAGCCGGTTTGTTTTTTGAATCCAGGTTGATTTCCCTTGCGTATTCTTTACACAGCATTTGCTGTACCGATACACATCTGGAGATCGCACTATGAAAACGAAACTGGGGCACCTTGCCAAAGCGTGCCTGTTGTTAATAGCCGCCAGCAGCGCCATGGCGTCCAGCCACCGCGAGGCGCCCTTCATCACCTCGGCGCCCAAAGTCGACGGGACTGATTTCTACATGTTCCGGAGTTATGAAGGCATTGCCGCCAATGGCAGCGGCGGCCGCTCTGACTATGTGACCCTGCTGGCCAACTACCAGCCGCTGCAGGCACCCTACGGCGGTCCCAACTACTTCCAGATGGACCCCAACGCCCTCTATGAAATCCATGTGGACAACAACGGCGACGCGGTGGAGGACATCACCTTCCAGTTTCGTTTCAAGAACGCCCTCAAGTCCATTCCCCTGACCATCGGTTCGGCCAGCGTGCCGATTCCGCTGATCCAGGCCGGCACGGTCAGCGCGCTCAACGATGCCAACCTCAATGTCAATGAAACCTACAGCGTCAACGTGGTGCGCGGCGAGCGGCGCAAGAACGCGGGCGCGGCAGTGGTCAAGACCGGTGGCAACGGTGTGTTTGAAAAACCGGTGGACTACATCGGGGTGAAGACGCTGGGCGACTCGGCGGCCTACGCGGCCTATGCCGGCAAGCATATCCACAGCGTGACCATTCCTGGCTGCGCGGCACCCGGCAAGGTGTTTGTCGGCCAGCGCCAGGAAGGCTTTGCCGTCAACCTGGGCCCGGTGTTCGACCTGGTCAACGCACCCGCAGGCGTGCTGCTGGACCCGGCGAACAAGGACGCGGCCGGCATGGCCGGCCAGCATGTGGTTCAAAAATCCAACGTCACCACGATTGCACTCGAAGTGCACAAGGATTGCCTGACCGCCGGCAGCGACAAAGTCATTGGCGGCTGGACCACCGCCAGCCTGCGCCAGGGCCGGCTGATCAATGGCCAGCCGGGCTCGGGCAACGACAAGGCCGAGAAGGCCGGCGGTGCCTGGACGCAGGTGTCGCGCCTGGGCAACCCGCTGGTCAACGAGCTGGTGATTGGTTTGCCCGACAAGGACAAGTTCAACGCCTCCAGCCCGAAAGACGATGGCCAGTTCCTCACCTACGTGTCCAACCCGACCTTGCCGGCCCTGCTCGGCATTGTGCTGGCCGGCGATGCCAAGGCGGTCGCGCCTGTCAACCTGCCGCGCACGGATTTGCTGACCACCTTCCTGACCGGCATCACCGGCGTGAACAAGCCTGCAACGCCGACCCCGTCGGAAATGCTGCGCCTGAACACCGCCATTGCACCGGTGCAGTTCGCCGACCAGAACCGTCTGGGCGTGGCCGGCGAAGTGCTGCGCGTGGGCGGCACCGCCAACCTCGCCATGGCCAAGGATCTCGCGGGCTTCCCGAACGGTCGCCGTCCCAAGGATGACGTGGTTGATATCGCGCTGGTGGCCACCGTGGGCGGCCTGTGCGCCATCAACGGCGCCAACGATTCCCTGAAGCTCAATTCGGTGCCCGGCATTCCGTCGCTCATGTCCAGGTGCGATGCGTCGGCGCTGACCCCGCTGATGGCCGCCGCGGGCACCAATGGCCTGCCCAATGCCGCCAACATCCATGATGCGGTGGACCAGGCCACGGTGCCGTTTTTGAGCACCTTTCCGTACCTCAATACGCCGAACGCAGGTTCCCGTTAAGCCTTGGCGAACAAAGGAAAAATCATGCATAAAAGCAATGCAAAACTTTGGGCAGGCGCCGCGCTAAGCGCGGTGCTGCTTGCCGGCTGCGGTGGCGGTGGCGGCGGGATTGGCGGTACCGAGGGGGTCGTCAGCCCGCCTGCGCCGATGACCATGGAGCAGACCATCACCGACGTGTTTGCCTTCATCAGCAAGCTGATCGCCAGCAACGGTGAAAACACCGAGCC
>NZ_JADMJK010000158.1:5691-8174 GCF_018780625.1 Polaromonas sp.
TTCCAGGCCGCTGCGGCAACCGCCGTGCAGCCCGCGCGCGACGACGAGGTGCTCGAAGTCTTGCCGCTGGTCACGCGCAGCCGGCCGTCCCTCGCGGCCATCGCGCCCGCCAGCACCATGGCCCCCGATGCCGCCGCCCGGCAGGCCCGCGAGGATATTTCGGTGGCCCGGCAGACCGGCGACACGCGCTACTGGGGCCGTGCGCAGGCCGTGCTGGCGCCCTGGTGGGACCGCGCCGATGCGCCGGTCGACCTGGCCGTGCTGCAGGCGACGGTGCAGCAGGGGCGGCACGAGTTTGGCGCCTCGCGCCAGCTGCTGACCGCCGCATTGGCGCGCGCACCCGGCCATGCGCAGGGCTGGCTCAACCTGGCGTCGCTGGAACGGTTGTCCGCCGACTATGCCAGGGCGCTCAGCGCCTGCGATGCCGTGGCGCGTGCCGGGCAGCCGCTGTACGCGCAGGCCTGCACGCTCGAAACCCAGTCCTTGCAGGGCCGGAACGCCCCGGCGGCGCAAGGCCTTCAGGCCCTTATCGCCAGCTCCGCGACCAATGCCGGCCAGCGCAGCTGGCTGCTGTCGCTGCTGGCGGAAAGCCAGGAACGGGCCGGCCAGGACCGGGCCGCCGCGCAGTCGTATGCCGCCAGCCTGTCGGCCCAGGCCGACCTGTACACCGCGATTGCCTACAGCGACCTGCTGCTGCGTACCGGCAAGCCGGCGCAGGCGCTGCAGGTGCTTGCCGCGTCGCCCGAAACCGATGCCGTGGTGCTGCGCCGGGCCGCCGCCTGGCGTGCGCTCGGTGACGCGCGCTGGCAGGCCGCGCGGGATCTGCTGCAGTCGCGCGTGGCGGAACTCACGCGGCGCGGCGACGACCCGGCGCTGCATGGGCGCGAGTTGGCGCTGGCGGCGCTGTGGCTTGACGACCGGCCGGCCGCCGCGCTGGCGCTGGCACGCCGCAACCTGCTGCTGCAGCGCGAGCCGATCGACTGGTGGGTCGCGGCGCAAAGCGCGCAGGCGGCCAGGGACCCGGCCGCAATGGCCGAGCTGGCCGCCGCGCTTCGTGCCACCGGGCTGCAGGACACCCGGTTGGCGTCCCTGGCGCCGGGCAATGCCAACGCCGTGGGCAGGAGCACCAAATGATTGGTTTCCTGAACAAGGCCGCTGTCCGGCTGGTCCTGGCGCTGGCCACCGTGGCCGTCGGTCCGGCGCTGGCGCACAAGGGCAGCGATGCTTATCTCGATGTACAGCAGGTCGTCCTGGCTGCAGCAGGCGCCGCGCCCGCGTCGGCTGGCGTTCGGGATGTCCGCTTCGTGCTGTCCGTCGCGATCAAGGACCTTGACCTGCTGGTGCCGCTGGACGCCAACGCCGATGCACGCGTGACCTGGGGCGAAGTCAAGGCCGCCATGCCCCAGGTACAGGCGCTGCTGAATGGCGCGGCCACGATCAGCGCCGGTGGTGACGCCTCGACCGGGGCTGCGCCGTGCCGGCTTGACTGGCAGTCGGACGGCCTGGAGCGGCGCAGCGACGGCACCTACGTCCGCATGACGGCGCAGGCGCGCTGCCCGGCCGCGCAGGCGCTGCTGTTGAACTACACGCTGTTGGGCAACGTGGATGCCACGCACCGCCTGCTGGTGGCGGGCCGCATGGCAGGCCGCGACCTGCTGACCACCACCTCGCCGCTGCAGAAAACCGGCTTGCTGCTGAGCCCGGGTATCCCGCAGGATGTGGGCATGGCAGCGGAGTCGCCGCCGTCGGGCCGCTGGGCCGCGCTGCGCGCCTATTTCAGCCTGGGTATGCACCATTTGCTCGAGGGCTTTGACCACCTCGCGTTTTTGCTCGCGCTGGTGTTGCCGCTGCAGCTGGTCCTGGGCTTTAGGGCGGGCCGGGCCAGCGCCAGCGCGAAAGCCGGCAGCGCCTGGTGGGCCTTGTTGCGCACCGCGACGGCGTTCACGCTGGGCCATTCGATCACGCTGGTGCTGGCCACGCTGGGCGTGACGCAGGCGTCCCCGCTGTGGGTGGAGCCGGTGATTGCGCTGTCGATTGCCGTGACTGCGCTGCTCAATCTGCGACCGGTGCACTGGGTCCGCACCGATGTGCTGGCGCTGCTGTTTGGCCTGGTGCACGGCTTTGGTTTTGCCGGCTTGCTTCAGGAGGCGGCTGCGCCCGAGGGCCTGCTGCCGTGGGCGCTGGCCGGTTTTAACCTGGGGGTGGAGGCCGGGCAACTGATGGCCGTGGCGGTGTGGGTACTGGTGTCGCAACTGGTGGTGCGCAAGCCGTGGTACCACCGGGTGGTGGTGCGCGGCGGCTCGGTGCTTCTGATCCTGGTGGCGGCCTGGTGGTTCCAGCAGCGGGTTTTTTGAGGGGTGCGGGGTTTTGGTTCAGCCCTGACAACGTTTTAATGCTATTTAATAAATAGCTGTTTGTCATGGCCCTGTATGGGCTAAAGGCCTGATTCATCAAAATTTCGGAGCGGCGCCAGCGCCGGGAAG
>NZ_JADMJK010000258.1:0-24314 GCF_018780625.1 Polaromonas sp.
CTGGCCGCGCTGCCGCCCATGCCGATGCGCATGCCGGGGCCGCCGAGCTGGATCAGCAAGGTGCCGGCCGGGAACAAAATCTTGTGGGTCAGTTCAGCGTCAATGGTGCCGACGCCGCCGGCAATCATGATGGGCTTGTGGTAGCCCCAGCGCTGGCCGTTCACGGTCTGCTCGTATTCGCGGAAGTAGCCCGCCAGGTTGGGCCGGCCGAACTCGTTGTTGAACGCGGCGCCGCCCAGCGGGCCTTCCGTCATGATCTGCAGCGGGCTGGCAATGTGCCCGGGCTTGCCATAGTCGCCATCGAACAGTTTGGAGACGGTGAAACCGGTCAGGCCGGCCTTGGGTTTGGAGCCGCGCCCGGTCGCGCCCTCGTCGCGAATCTCACCGCCGGCGCCCGTTGATGCGCCGGGGAACGGCGAGATGGCCGTCGGGTGGTTATGGGTTTCGACCTTCATCAGCACATGCGTCAGCACGTCGTCCGTGGCGCTATAGGCTTGATAGCTGCTCGCCCCCGTGCCGTCTGGGCTGGAAGCTGATTTGGCATAAAATCGCTGGATTTTTGCGCCTTCCATCACGGAGGCGTTGTCTGAATACGCCACCACCGTGTGCTGCGGGTTCAGCTGCTCGGTGTTGCGGATCATGCCAAACAGGCTTTTTTCCTGCTGCACGCCGTCTATCGTGAACTCGGCATTGAAGATCTTGTGGCGGCAATGCTCGCTGTTGGCCTGCGCGAACATCATCAGTTCAACGTCGGTCGGGTTGCGCTGCAACTGTGTGAAGGCGTTGACCAGGTAGTCAATCTCATCGGCGGCCAGCGCCAGGCCGAATTCGGTGTTGGCGCGCTCCAGCGCGGCCTTGCCGCCTTGCAGCACGTCAATGGTTTGCAGCGGCGCGCCCTGCAGTTCCGTAAACAGGCCGGCGGCGGCCTGCGCGCGGTCAAACACCACGCTTTCGGTCATGCGGTCGTGCAGCACCGCGGCAACCTGTTCATGCTGGGCATCGGTCAGGGCCGTTTTGCTGAAAAAGCCGGATTTGAGCATCAGGCGGTATTCGGTGATGCGCTCGATGCGCTTGACCGCCAGGCCGCAGTTGTGCGCAATATCGGTGGCCTTGGACGCCCAGGGCGACACGGTGCCAAAGCGCGGCGACACGATGAACAGCAATCCGTCAGGGGCCGCGGCAGGGCAAGGGTCGCCGTAGGTCAGCAGGGCGGCCAGTTGCTGTTTGAGGAAATCCGAAGGCGCAGCTTCGGTGGCCACCAAGTGCACAAACCGGGCGCTGACGCCGATGATCTTGTCGTGAATGCCTTGCAGGCGGGGAAGAAGTTGCTGGACGCGAAATTCGCTCAGGGCGCTGATGCCGTGGGCATCGCCCTCAAAAGTCGTCAGGTGCAGGGTCACGGTAGTAGTGGCCTGGTGGCCTTGTGGTGGAGTGTGAAGAGGCAGCCGGCAAGCTGTAGTGGGGACCTGAGGTCGCCCGCATGACACCGGTTTTGCAAAAAATTGTCAGAGGTCGGCAGGCTGCGCATGAAGCGGCAATTTTATCAGCGCCTCGGGCGCAAGCGCCAAACTGCTGCATTTTGACTGCGGGCGTTTCAAAAAGTCTGCGCAAACCGCTGCAAGTCCGCTGCCCTGCAGGCGAAATAGTCCGGTGGGATAATCAGCGCATGAGTATTACTTACAAAAATGCGGAAGAAATTGAAGGCATGCGCGTGGCTGGCAGGCTCGCTGGCGAGTTGCTGGACTACCTGACGCCTTTCGTCAAACCCGGCGTGACCACCAATGAAATCAACCAGTTGGCCCACGACTACATGGTCCAGGTGCAGGGCACGATCCCGGCGACGCTGGGCTACGGGCCGCCCAACTACGCGCCCTACCCCAAGTCCCTGTGCTCGTCGGTCAACCACCAGGTGTGCCACGGCATTCCCAACGACAAGCCGTTGAAAAAAGGCGACATCGTGAACCTGGACGTGACCGGCATCAAGGACGGCTGGCACGGCGACAGCAGCCGCATGTTTCTGGTCGGCGAGGTCTCGATTGCGGCCAAGCGTCTGTGCCAGGTGACCTATGAGGCCATGTGGCACGGCATCATGCGCGTCAAGCCGGGCGTGCGGCTCGGCGACATCGGTTTTGCGATCCAGACCTTTGCAGAAAAGCAGGGCTATTCGATAGTGCGCGAATTTTGCGGCCACGGCATTGGCCGGAAATTTCACGAAGAGCCCCAGGTGATGCACTACGGCCGTCCCGGCACGCAGGAAGAGCTCAAGCCCGGCATGATCTTCACGATCGAGCCCATGATCAACATCGGCAAGCGCGACATCAAGGACGGCCCCGAAAAAGACGGCTGGAGCATCGTGACGCGCGACCACTCGCTCTCGGCCCAGTGGGAGCACGAGGTGCTGGTCACCGAAACTGGCTACGAGGTGCTGACGCTGTCTGCGGGCAGCCCGCCGATTCCGGCGTTTGTGCCCCAAAACAAGCTGCCAGCTGCCGACGCCTGAACCCGGCGCGTAGCCGCCCTCCAGCGCACATTAAAGGCTCCCCATGGTTCGTTTTACCCATGCTTGATCTACTGCAGGTGCGCGAGCAATACCGGGCCGGTAAAACTGCATTGCTGGCATCGCTGGCAGACAGCGGCGCTTCGTACCGCGGCATTCATGGCGTGCTGAAAAGCCTGTCACGGCACACTGACGCTACGCTGCAGTTGCTGTGGAAGGATGCCGGCTTTGCGGCGGGCGCCTGTCTGGTGGCAGCAGGCGGCTATGGCCGGGGCGAGCTGTTTCCTCATTCAGACGTGGACGTGCTGCTGCTGCTGCCCGACGACGCCAACGCGGAGGGCGATCCGGCCCTGAAGGCAAAAGTGGAAAGTTTCATCGGCCATTGCTGGGACAGCGGCCTTGAAATAGGCTCGAGCGTGCGCACCACGTCGCATTGCGTGGAAGAAGCGGCCAAAGACGTCACGGTGCAGACCTCTTTGCTGGAGGCGCGGCTGATTGCGGGCTCAAAGGATAATTTTCTGGCCCTTCAGCACCAGCTTGAGGCTTTGCTGGACCCGCAGGCTTTTTTTGTGGCCAAAACGCTGGAACTGCGCCAGCGCCACAACAAGTTTGAAAACACACCCTACGCGCTGGAGCCCAACTGCAAGGAGTCGCCTGGCGGCCTGCGCGACCTGCAGGTCGTGCTGTGGGTGGCCCGTGCGGCTGGCCTGGGCAAGTCCTGGGAAGATCTGGCCAAAAGCGGCCTGGCAACGCCCTTTGAAGTCAGGCAGATCAAGGCCAATGAAGCGTTGCTGAGCCTGATTCGGGCGCGCCTGCATATCCTGGCCGGGCGCCGCGAAGACCGGCTGGTGTTTGATCTGCAAACGGCCGTGGCCGAATCATTCGGCTACTCGGCCCACTCCGACGATGGCAGCAAGCTGCCGCGCCGCGCCAGCGAGGCGCTGATGCGCCGCTACTACTGGGCGGCCAAGGCGGTGAGCCAGCTCAACCAGATCCTGTTGCTCAACATCGAGGAGCGCCTGCGCCCCAACACCTACCCGCTGCGGCCCATCAACGCGTGGTTCAGCGACAAGGCCGGGATGCTGGAAGTCAGCAGCGACGACCTGTACGAGCGCGAGCCGCACGCGATTCTCCAGACCTTCCTGGTGTTTGAAACCACGGTGGGCATCAAGGGCCTGTCGGCGCGCACGCTGCGGGCGCTCTACAACGCGCGCAGCGTGATGAACAGCCGCTTTCGCAGTGATCCGGTCAACCGGGCCACCTTCTTGCGCATCCTGCAGCAGCCCGAGGGCATCACCCATGCCATGCGGCTGATGAACCAGACCTCGGTGCTGGGTCGCTACCTCTGGGTGTTTCGCAACATCGTCGGGCAGATGCAGCACGACCTGTTTCATGTCTACACGGTGGACCAGCACATCCTCATGGTGCTGCGCAACATGCGGCGCTTTTTCATCGCCGAGCATTCCCACGAGTACCCGACGTGCTCGCAGCTGGCGGCCGGCTGGGACAAGCCCTGGATACTGTTCATTGCGGCGCTGTTTCACGACATCGCCAAGGGGCGCGGCGGTGACCACTCCGAACTGGGCCGAAAGGATGTTCGCACCTTCTGCCGCCAGCACGGCATTGCCGCTGAAGACGCCCAGCTGATCGAATTTCTGGTGGGCGAGCACCTGAGCATGAGCCGGATTGCCCAGAAGGAAGACCTGAGCAACCCGGAAGTGATTGCCGCGTTTGCCCGGCGCGTGGGCAATGAACGCTACCTGACCGCGCTCTACCTGCTGACGGTGGCCGATATTCGGGGCACCAGCCCCAAGGTCTGGAACGCCTGGAAAGGCAAGCTGCTGGAAGACCTGTACCGCTACACGCTGCGGGTGCTGGGTGGCCGCGCACCCGATGCCGGCGCCATTGTGGAGGCGCGCAAGCGCGAAGCCCAGACCATTCTGGCCCTGCACGCCGAGCCGTTTGAGGCGCACAAGGCGCTGTGGGCGACGCTGGACGTGAGTTACTTCAGGCGCCACGAGGCGGCCGACATTGCCTGGCATGCCCGCCAGTTGTCGCGCCATGTGGGAAAAGCCAAGGTGATTGTTCGCGCGCGCCGCTCCCTGGCGGGCGAAGGCATGCAGGTGCTGGTCTATACGCCCGATGCGCCTGACCTGTTTGCGCGCATTTGCGGTTACTTTGACTCGGCGGGTTTCAGCATCCTGGATGCCAAGATCCATACGGCCCAAAATGGCTACGCGCTGGACACCTTTCAGGTTGTCAGTCCGACGCTGTCCGAGCATTACCGCGAACTGGCCAGCATGGTCGAGGCGGATCTGAGCCGCACGATCGAAGAGTCCGGCCCGCTGCCGCCACCCGGCAAGGGACGGGTGTCGCGCCGCGTCAAGAGCTTTCCGATTGCGCCGCGCGTGGATTTGCGCCCTGATGAAAAAGCACAGCGCTGGCTGCTCACGGTGTCGGCCAGCGACCGCGCCGGCCTGCTCTATTTGATCGCCCGTATCCTGGCCCGCCACCGCATCAACCTGCAGCTGGCCAAGATCACCACGCTGGGCGAGCGCGTGGAAGATACCTTCCTGATCGACGGCCCCGAGCTGCAATACAACCGGGCACAAATTGCGATTGAAACCGAATTGCTGGAAGCACTGAACGCCTGAAGGCGTTGGCGCGTGCTGCCCGTGTGTAAATAGCCCAGCGCATTCATTTTCAGGTTGAAGCTGACCCGGTTGCTGCGGTCCGGGTCGACGATCAGCACCGCGGCGTCGGGCTGGGCGTGCAGGGCTATGATCAGTCGTCGGCCAAGGCCTCCTGCCCCGGAAACAGCACCTCGGTAAAGCCGAACTGCGTGAAGTCCCGGATACGCATGGGGTAGAGCTTGCCGATCAGGTGGTCGCATTCATGCTGCACAACCCGCGCATGAAAGCCGTCCACCGTGCGGTCAATCGGGTCGCCATACTGGTCAAACCCGGTGTAGCGGATGCGCGAGAAACGCGGCACCAGGCCGCGCAGGCCGGGCACTGAAAGGCAGCCTTCCCAATCGCTTTCTTCGTCCGCGCTCAAGGGCGTGATCACGGGGTTGAGCAGCACGGTGCGCGGCACCAATGGTGCATCGGGGTAGCGCGGGTTCGGTGCGTCCGTGCCAAAGATAACCAGCTGCAAATCCACGCCAATCTGGGGTGCCGCCAGGCCCGCGCCATCGACCGACCGCATGGTCTCGAACATGCTGGAAACCAGCAGGTGCAGCGCGTCGGTGTCAAATTCGCTCACGGGCTGGGCCATGCGCAGCAGCCGCTCGTCGCCCATTTTCAGGATTTCATGAATGGTCATAAGCTTGGGTTCCGCAGCGCGGCCTCGTGGGTACAGTGTTCAATTTTCAGAAGGTTCAAGCAGCGCCAGCAAGGCCGCCTGGTCAATCACGGCCACGCCCAGCGCCTCGGCCTTTGCCAGCTTGCTGCCCGCCTCCGTGCCCGCCACGACGTAGTCGGTTTTTTTGCTGACCGAACCGGCGACTTTTCCGCCCGCCGCTTCAATCAGGTCCTTGGCCTCATCGCGGCCCAAGGTAGGCAGCGTGCCGGTAATCACAAAGGTCTTGCCCGAGAGCGGCTGAGGCGCCCGCGCCGCCGGCTCGCCCTCTTCCCAGGTCAGGCCGCAAGCGCGAAGCTGCTCGACCACTTCCCGGTTGTGCGGCTGGTCAAAGAAGGTGCGGATGCTTTTGGCGACGATGGGCCCGACGTCGTCCACTTCCAGCAACTGCGCCTCCGTGGCGTCCATGATGGCGTCGAGCTGGCCGAAATGGCGGGCCAGTGCTTTGGCGGTGGCTTCACCCACATGGCGAATGCCCAGCCCGAAGACAAAGCGCGGCAGCGTGGTTTTTTTGGATTTTTCCAGGGCTTCGAGCAGCTTGTTGGCCGATTTGTCGGCCATGCGGTCCAGGCTGGCCAGCGCGGTAAATCCCAGCTTGTACAAATCGGGCAGTGTGCGAATGACGTGGGCGTCCACCAGTTGCTCGACCAGCTTGTCGCCCAGGCCTTCCACCTCCACCGCGCGGCGATGCGCAAAGTGCAGGATGGCCTCCTTGCGCTGGGCCGCGCAGAACAGGCCCCCGGTGCAGCGGTAGTCGGCTTCGCCTTCTTCGCGCACGGCGGCCGAGCCGCACACCGGGCAGGTACGCGGCATCGTGAACAGGGGCGCACCGGGCACGCGCTTGTCGGGCAGCACGCTGACCACTTCAGGAATCACGTCGCCGGCGCGGCGCACGATCACCGTGTCGCCCACACGCACATCCTTGCGGCGCGCCTCGTCTTCGTTGTGCAGCGTGGCGTTGGTCACCGTGACGCCGCCAACGAAGACCGGCGCGAGCTTTGCAACCGGCGTCAGCTTGCCGGTGCGGCCCACCTGCACCTCTATGCCCAGCACGGTGGTCAGCTGCTCTTGCGCCGGGTATTTGTGCGCCACGGCCCAGCGCGGCTCGCGCGAGACAAAACCCAGCTTTTGCTGCAGTGCCAGGCTGTTGACCTTGTAGACCACGCCATCAATGTCGTAGGGCAGGCTGTCGCGCTGGCGTCCAATGGCTTGGTGAAACGCTATTAATTCGCTTGCGCCTTGTGCAGTCCTGGTTTGGGCTGCAACCGGAAAACCCCATTTCTCCAGGGTTTGCAGCAGCTCAAAGTGGGTATCAAACACCGGCCCGCCCTGCTCGGGCAGCGTGATGTCCCCCACGCCGTAGGCAAAAAAGCTCAGCCGCCGCTCGGCCGCAATGGCCGGGTCCAGTTGCCGCACGCCACCGGCCGCCGCGTTGCGCGGGTTGACAAAGGTTTTTTCGCCCTTGGCGCCTTGCGCGATCTTTTCACGCTGACGCTCGTTCAGCGCTTCAAAATCAGCGCGGCTCAGATAGACCTCGCCGCGCACCTCGATCACGGCTGGCGCTGTGGCGGGCAGCCTGAGCGGAATCTGCCGGATGGTGCGAATGTTTTGCGTGACATCTTCCCCCATCTCGCCATCGCCGCGCGTGGCGGCCTGCATCAGCACGCCGTGCTCGTAGCGCAAGCTCATGGCCAGGCCGTCAAACTTGAGTTCACACACGTACTCGACCGGCGGGTCTGAATCTGCCAGCCCCAGTTCCTTGCGCACGCGGGCGTCAAAATTTTGCGCGCCGGTGGGCTCGGTGTCGGTTTCGGTCCGGATGCTGAGCATGGGCACTTTGTGGCGCACGCTGACAAACTGCTCCAGCGGCTTGCCGCCGACCCGCTGCGTCGGTGAGTCGGGACTCAGGAATTCGGGGTGCGCCGCCTCCAGCGCTTGCAGTTCCCTGAACAGTTTGTCGTATTCGCTGTCGGGGATGCTGGGCGCATCGAGCACGTAATAGCGGTGGTCGTGCAGGTCCAGCTCGGCGCGCAAGGCCGCGATACGCTTTGCGGGCGATGGCGGCGGCGCAAATAAATCAGGGTGGGTCATGGCTTGCCGGGCACTCACGAAAAAACCCGCCGGCTGAGCACCGAGCCGGCGGCCAGGTCGCGTGCGTCCAGCGTGTCATAGAGCTGCTCAAGATCGGCATGGATGGCCTCCATGGCCTCAGCCCGGATCAGGTTGCCGTTGTCGTCAATGATCGCGCCGTCCATGCTGGCCGCCAGCGCCAGCGCAGCCTCGCACATGCGCACAAAAGGCTGCTCCGAGCGCAGGACCTGCGGCACGTCCAGCGACAGGGTAATTTCCCGCAGCGCCGTCTGCTCGGGGTCATCCGCCATGGCGGCCTGGGTGTCAAACGAGAGCCCCAGAATGGGCGCATGGCCCGACTCGCTGGCAGGCAGCACCATGCGGCCCGGCATGGAGCCGGCGATAAAGCCGATTCGCGCGGCGCTTTGCTGCACATAGCCCGGACTCCAGGCTGCGTGCATGGCGCGCAGGGTAAAGCTCAGCTGGGCGTCGTGTCCGCTGGCAAACTGATCAAGCTCGCGGGCGCGGGCAACCTCGTCCAGCATCTCAGGAAACTCGGGCTCGCCGCCCAGGGCGTCGGCAAAAGCCTGGGTCTTCATGACAAATTCGGAATACTCGATCGCGTTGAGTGCGCCGGTTCGGTTGGCCAGCTGAACACCGCACTGAAAGGCGCTGTAGCGCTGGCCGGGGGCCGGAAATTCCCACTCGCCCGTGTTTGCGCTCAAGCCTTCGACGCCGAAAGGCTTGCTCCCCGCTCGCAGCGTGCTGGGCATGGCCGCCAATGCAGCATCACCGGACACCAGGGATTCCAGTACCACCGGGGCCATGGCATCTATCAAGGCATCGAGGGCGGGTCTTTTTTCGGCCGTCGTCCGTTTGGCCAGCGCGGCCAGGCCAGCGTCTGTGTCAAAACTGGGCTCCTGACGACGCGCCAGGTCATCCGCGGGCGGCGCATCCTCGTGGGGCTCCGTGCCCGCAGGTTCCTGCCGGGGGGGCGCTTGCTGAATGGGCCGTTTAGGCAGGTTCCTGCGCGACGACCAGGCGCTGTGGACCACCACGCCCAACAGCACCAAGGCGCCCACGATGGCCAAACTGATCTGAAATGTGCTCATGCTGTTCATGCGGCCTCGGCAAAGCCGAGGGCTGCCTCCATGTCAACGGCCACGACACGCGAGACGCCCTGCTCCTGCATGGTCACGCCGATCAGCTGCTCGGCCATTTCCATGGCGATCTTGTTGTGGCTGATAAACAAAAACTGGGTTTCTTTACTCATGCTGGATACCAGTTTGGCATAGCGTTCGGTGTTGGCATCGTCCAGTGGCGCATCCACCTCGTCAAGCAAACAAAACGGGGCCGGATTGAGCTGAAAAATAGCAAACACCAGCGCAATGGCTGTCAGCGCCTTTTCACCGCCCGACAGCAAGTGAATCGTCTGGTTCTTCTTGCCGGGCGGCTGTGCCATGACCTGCACGCCTGCGTCCAGAATTTCTTCGCCGGTCATCATGAGCCGGGCATTGCCGCCGCCAAAAAGCTCGGGGAACATGCGGCCAAAATGCCCGTTGACCGCGTCAAAGGTACTGGACAGCAGGTCGCGGGTTTCCATGTCGATTTTCCTGATCGCGTCTTCAAGCGTCGCCATGGCGTCGTTCAGGTCGGCCGACTGGGAATCGAGGAACTGCTTGCGCTCGCGCGCCGTGCTCAGCTCGTCCAGCGCGGCCAGGTTCACAGCGCCTAGCGACTGGATTTCGCGGTTGATGCGGTCAATCTCGCCCTGCAAGCCGCTCACCCGCACGTTGCCCGCTTCAATCGACTGCGCCACAGCGGCCAGATCGGCCTGGGCGTTGGTCAGCAACTGCTCGTATTGCTCCACGCCCAGACGCGCAGCCTGCTCTTTCAGCTGGAATTCGGTGATGCGCTGGCGCAGCGGGTCGAGTTCGCGCTCGAGTTGCAGCCGCCGTTCGTCGCTGGTGCGCAGCTTGTGGGTCAGATCGTCGTACTGGCTGCGCTGGGCGCTCAGGTCGGCTTCGCGTTCCAGCTTGGCAGACAGTGCGCTTTGCAGGCCGCCCTGCGCGGCAGCGTCGTTCAGGCGGGAGAGTTCTTCGCGGGCGCGGGCATCTTCCTGCGCGACGCTGGCCGCCTGCTGGACCGCGATGGCCAGCGTGCGCGCCAGCTCTTCGCGGCGCGCGGCCAGGCTGCGCAGCGCGTACTGTGCTTCCTGCGCCTGACGCTCCAGCGTGCGCTGCTGCTCGCGCGACTCGCCCAGGCGGCGCTCGGCGCTGATCACGCGGTCATCGAGTTGCGCATGGCGTTCCTGGCTGTCGGCCAGCTGCATGTCGAGTTCCTCAAAGCGGGCCTCGGCCGTGACCTTGCGCTCCTGCAGCTCGTCCAGCTGGGCTTCGATTTCAGCCATGTCGGCCTGAATCTGCGCGCTGCGGGCGCGGGCCTGCTCGGCCAGCTGGCTCAGGCGCAGCAATTCGACTTGCAGTTCGTGGGCACGGCTCTGATTTTCAGCGGCCTCGCGGCGGGCCGTGGCCAGGCGCTGGGCGGCGTCCTGATAGGCGGCCTCGGCGCGCAGCAGCGCAGACCGGGCTTCGTCGCTGATCAGGGCCTGGGCCCGGAGCTGCTTGTCGAGGTTTTCGATTTCCTGGGCACGCGCCAGCAGGCCGGCCTGTTCGGAATCGGGCGCATAAAAGCTCACGCTGTGCCGGGTCACGGCGTGGCCGCCCAGGACGTAAATCACCTCGCCGGACTGCAGCCTGTCGCGCGCCGACAGCGCGTCGTCCAGGCTGGGCGTGGTGAAGCAGCCCTGCAGCCAGTCGCCCAGCAGGGCGGACAGACCGGCGTCGTTGAGCCGGAGCATATCTGCGAGTGGCTTGAGATTGAGCAGGGCGTTGGTGGGCTCGGGCAGCCCGGCGCTGGGCGGTGTGTAGAACGACAGCTTGGCCGGCGGTGCGTCCTGGCTGTTGGCGCCGGCAAAGCCGCGCACCAGTTCCAGGCGGCTGACTTCGAGCGCGCCCAGGCGCTCGCGCAGCGCCGCTTCGAGCGCGTTTTCCCAGCCCTGCTCAATGTGCAGGCGGCTCCACAATCCTTGCAGCCCGCCCAATCCATGCTTGTCCAGCCAGGGCTTGAGCTTGCCGTCGGTCTTGACTTTTTCCTGCAGCGCCTTGAGCGCTTCCATGCGGGCCGACAGGCCTGCGCGTGTGGCCGATTCGGTGTTGACGGTCTGCTGCAGCCGGCGCCGCTCGTCGTCGAGCTGCGGCACGCTGTCGGTCAGTTCGTGCAGGCGGGCCTCGGCCACCGACTGGGCTTCTTGCGCGCTGGCAAACTGCGTGCCGAGGTTGGCCAGCCGCGCCTCGTCGGGGGCATTGAGCGCGTTGCGGTCGGCCGTCAGCCGTTCGCGCTTCAGGGTCAGTGCGCGCGACTGCTCTTCAATATTGCGCTGGTCGGCGGCCAGCACCTGAATTTGCTGCTGCACCTGGGTGACGCTGGCGCGCTGCTCGTTGGCCTTGCCCTGGGCATGGCGCAGCGCTTCTTCAAGCGCGGGCAACTGGTCCTGCTGCTCTTCGTTTTGCGCGGTCAGCAGCTCGGCTTTTTCTTCAGCATTAAAGGCCTGTTCGGCCAGGCTTTCGGTTTCGGCCGCCGCTTCGTCCTGGCGCATGGCCCACTGGGCGGTTTGCTCCTTGAGCTGGACCAGGCGCTGCTCGACGCGCAGGCGGCCATCGACGACAAAGCGGATTTCGGCCTCCAGCCGCCCTACTTCGGCGCTGGCTTCGTAAAGTTTGCCTTGGGCCTGATTGACCTGGTCGCCTGCCGCGTAGTGCGCCTGCCGTATCGTTTCCAGGTCGGCTTCGATGTGGCGCAGGTCGGCAATGCGGCTTTCCAGGTCGTTCACCGATTTTTCGGCGTCGGCCTTGATGCGGGCCTGGTCGGCTTCGCTTTCGGTGCGCTTTAAAAACCACAGCTGGTGCTGCTTGAGCGTGCTCGCGGCCTGCAGCGTGTTGTAGCGCAGGGCCACCTCGGCTTGCTTTTCAAGGCGCTCCAGGTTGGCATTGAGTTCGCGCAGGATGTCTTCGACGCGGGTCAGGTTTTCGCGCGTGTCGCTCAAGCGGTTGGCGGTTTCGCGGCGGCGCTCTTTGTACTTCGAGACGCCGGCCGCTTCTTCCAGGAACAGGCGCAGTTCTTCAGGCTTGGATTCGATGATGCGGCTGATCGTGCCCTGGCCAATGATGGCGTAGGCGCGCGGCCCAAGGCCGGTGCCGAGGAACACGTCCTGCACGTCGCGCCGGCGCACCGGCTGGTTGTTGATGAAGTAGTTCGAGGCGCCGTCGCGGGTCAGCACGCGCTTGACGGCGATCTCCAGGAACTGGCCCCACTGGCCGCCGGCGCGGTGGTCGGCATTTTCAAACACCAACTCCACGCTGGCGCGGCTGGCGGCCTTGCGGGTGGTGGTGCCGCTGAAAATCACGTCCTGCATCGACTCGCCGCGCAGCTCGGACGCCTTGCTTTCGCCCAGCACCCAGCGCACCGCATCCATGATGTTGGACTTTCCGCACCCGTTGGGGCCTACCACGCCGACCAGTTGTCCGGGGAGTATGAAATTGGTGGGTTCCGCGAACGACTTGAACCCCGCTAATTTGATCGAATTGAGACGCACAGCTGTCCCTGTTTTCTTGAGCCTGACTTACGCCTTGAGCTAACCCGTTGATTGTTATGGAATTTTAACGAGTTGCTGACATGACACGCACGGCATAGAGCCCTGCGCAGCCCGCAATGTTACCCGAGCGCCGCGCTGCGCAAAGCCTGGTGGCCTTTGGCATCGCGCGGCAACACCGAAATTCAGCAGTCCCGCTGAAAATTCTCAATAAATCGGCGTCTAGCCCAATAAATACGGATATTATTAGCTATAAATTTAATAGCTATTGGGGGTCCTGTGGCAGCAGGCCACCGCAAGCCTGGGCGCAAAACGTGGTGCCAAGGCTGGATAATCGGCGCATGAATCCCCTGCTTTCACGCCTTCAGCCTTACCCGTTCGAGCGGCTGCGCCAACTGCACGCCGACATCACCCCCAACCCGGCCTACCGCCCCATCAGCCTGGGCATTGGCGAGCCGCGCCATGCCACGCCCCAGTTGATCAAGGATGCGCTGACCGGCAGCCTGGCCGGCCTGGCGAGCTACCCTGCCACGGCGGGCGAGCCCCGCTTGCGCCAATCCATGAGCGACTGGCTGAAGCGCCGCTACGACCTGAGCCTGAACCCGGCCACGCAAATCCTGCCGGTCAACGGCTCGCGCGAGGCACTTTTTGCGCTGGCGCAAACCGTGATTGACCCCAGCCAGCCCGGCGCCACCGTGGTCTGCCCCAATCCTTTCTACCAAATCTACGAAGGCGCGGCCCTGCTGGCCGGGGCCCAGCCCTGGTTTGCGCCCAGCGACCCGGCGCGCAACTTTGGCGTGGACTGGGCCGCCGTGCCCGAAGCCGTGTGGGCCAAAAACCAGCTGCTGTTTGTCTGCTCACCGGGCAATCCGACGGGCGCGGTGATGGGGCTGGCCGAATGGGAACTGCTGTTCGGGCTCAGTGACCAGTACGGCTTTGTGATCGCCTCTGACGAGTGCTACAGCGAAATTTATTTCCGTGACGAGCCGCCGCTGGGCGGGCTGCAGGCCGCCGCGCAGTTGGGCCGGCATGACTTCAAAAACCTGATTTCGCTGACCAGTCTGTCCAAGCGCAGCAATGTGCCCGGCCTGCGCAGCGGTTTTGTGGCCGGTGATGCGGCGCTGATCAAGCCTTTTTTGCTGTACCGCACCTACCACGGCAGCGCCATGAGCCCGATCGTCCAGGCGGCCAGCATCGCCGCCTGGAACGACGAGCTGCATGTCGTCGAAAACCGCGCGCTGTACCGCGAAAAGTTTGCCAAGGTGACGCCTTTGCTGGCCGGCGTGATGGATGTGGCCCTGCCTGACGCGGGCTTTTACTTGTGGGCCGCTATTCCCGATGTTTTCCAGGGTTCGGACACGGCGTTTTCGCGCGAGCTGCTGGCTCTTTACAATGTCGTCGTGCTGCCCGGCAGTTATCTGGCGCGCGATGCCCGGGGCTTTAACCCGGGTGCCGGCAGAATCCGCATGGCCCTGGTGGCCGAATCCGCAGAATGCGTGGAAGCGGCCCAGCGCATCGTTCAATTCATCCAATCCAAAGTTCACTGAAAACTCATCAAATGACCCAAGACAACCTGCAAGCCACCATCGACGCCGCCTGGGAAAACCGCGCCAACCTTTCGTCTGCCGCCGCGCCCAAAGAGGTGCTGGATGCCGTTGAGCATGCGATTGACCAGCTCAATACCGGCAAACTGCGCGTGGCCACCCGCGAAGCCGTGGGCCAGTGGACGGTGCATCAGTGGCTCAAGAAAGCCGTTCTGCTGAGCTTTCGCCTCAAGGACAACGAACTCATGCGCGCTGGCGAACTGGGTTTTTACGACAAGGTTCCCACCAAGTTTGCCAACCTGAGCGAGCAGGAAATGCGCGCCACCGGCGTGCGCGTGGTGCCGCCTGCCGTGGCCAGGCGCGGCAGCTTCATCGCCAAGGGCGCGATTTTGATGCCCAGCTACGTCAACATCGGCGCTTATGTCGATGAAGGCACGATGGTCGATACCTGGGCCGCCGTGGGTTCATGCGCCCAGATCGGCAAGAACGTGCATCTGTCGGGCGGCGTGGGCATTGGCGGCGTGCTGGAGCCGATGCAGGCGAATCCGACCATCATTGAAGACAACTGCTTTATCGGCGCACGCTCCGAAGTGGTCGAAGGCGTGATCGTCGAGGAAAACTCGGTGCTCTCGATGGGCGTGTACATCGGCCAGAGCACGCCGATTTACGACCGTGAAGCCGATACCGTGAGCTACGGCCGCATTCCGGCAGGCTCCGTCGTGGTCTCGGGCAACCTGCCCAAGGCTGGCGGCAAGTACAGCCTGTACTGCGCGGTGATCGTCAAGCGCGTGGACGCCAAGACGCGTGCCACAACCAGCCTGAATGATCTGCTGCGTGACTGATTGATCCGGAACAGGCCTGCGCGCGTAAATTGACGATGACCGAAGGGTGACTATGAGCACGATGGAGAGAATTTTGCGTTTGATGGCGGACAAGAAGGCATCGGACGTTTACTTGTCGGCTCACTCGCCCGTTCTCATCAGGATTAACGGCCAGGCCATCCCCATTAATGCCCAGATTCTGCCGGCCGACGCCCCCCTCAAGTTGCTGGCCGAGGTGCTGTCGCCCGTGCAAATCCAGGAACTGGAACAATTGGGCGAGGTGAACACGGCCCGGGCGCTGGAGGGCGTGGGCAACTTTCGCATCAGTGGATTTCGACAGCGTGGAACCTATGCGGCCGTGATTCGCTTCATTCCGAGCGAGATTCCCCTGCTTGGCAGCCTGAGCCTGCCGCCCATCCTGGCCGATCTGATCATGGAAAAGCGCGGACTGCTGCTCATGGTGGGCTCGACCGGATCGGGCAAAAGCACGACATTGGCCGCCATGCTGGATCACCGCAACGAAACCGCGCAGGGCCACATTCTCACGATTGAAGATCCCGTCGAGTTTTTATTCACCAACAAAAAATCGGTGGTGAACCAGCGCGAGGTGGGCGCCGACACGCAGTCGTTGCAGGTGGCGCTGAAAAACGCACTGCGGCAGGCCCCCGACGTGATTTTGATTGGCGAAATTCGCGACCGCGAGACCATGTCAGCCGCTATTGCCTATGCCCAGAGCGGGCATTTGTGCCTGGCCACCATGCATGCCAACAACAGCTACCAGGCGCTTAACCGGATCCTGAGTTTCTACCCCGCAGAAGTACGCAAGACCCTGCTGGGCGATTTGGGTGCAGCCCTCAAGGCCATCGTCTCGCAACGCTTGCTGCGCACGCAGGACGGTAGCAGAACACCTGCCGTGGAAGTCTTGCTCAATACCAAACTGATCGCCGATCTGATTGAAAAAGGCGACTTCTCGGGCGTGAAGGAGGCCATGGAAAAATCCATGGCCGACGGTTCACAAACATTCGAGCAGGACATCGCCAAATTGATTGGGCAAGAAACCGTCACGCGCAAGGAAGGCCTGCAGCATGCTGACTCGCCAACCAACCTGATGTGGCGGCTTGAAAACGATTTTTCGTCGGCCAAGGCCAAGCAACAAACGCCAGAGCCGGACGCGGACGACCAGCCGTCCTTCACTGAAATTACGCTGGATGTGATGCACGGCTGATGACCATGGCCCCCACGCTTTTCACGGTGTGTCATGCGCGGGCACCTGCACTTTTTTTCTTCTAGACCGGCCCCGCCCGAACCTAACCACCATGTCCCGAACACTCCGTCTGGCTGAACAGCTGATTTCACGCCCTTCCGTCACCCCCGACGATGCAGGTTGCCAGGCCATTCTGGCTGAGCGGCTGGCCGCGTTGGGCTTCAAGTGCGAAACCATATTCAGCGGGCCTGAGCACTTCCGCGTGACCAATTTATGGGCAAAATTTGAGGGTTTCAGGCCTCTGGCCAAATCTTTGCCAGTGCAAGCCGCTACCAAATCAAATTCAGGCTCGACGCAGCCCAAGACACTGGTTTTTGCCGGTCATACCGACGTGGTGCCCACGGGCCCATTGGAGCAGTGGCATAGCCATCCGTTCACGCCCAGCCATCGCGATGGACAACTCTACGGACGCGGCGCCGCCGACATGAAGGCGTCCATCGCCGCCATGGTGGTCGCCGTCGAGGAGTTCCTGGCTGAGCATCCGCAGCCTGCGCTGTCGATCGCTTTCCTGATCACCAGTGATGAAGAAGGACCGGCGCTTGACGGGACGGTGGTGGTCTGCGAGCGACTCAAGGCCCGCGGTGAGGTGCTCGATTTTTGCATCGTGGGCGAACCGACCTCGGTGGTCAAGCTCGGCGACATGATCAAGAATGGCCGGCGTGGCACCATGAGCGGCAAGCTCACGATCAAGGGGGTGCAGGGCCACATCGCCTATCCGCACCTGGCCAAAAATCCGATTCACCTGTTTGCGCCAGCACTGGCTGAACTGGTCGCGACCGAGTGGGACCGGGGCAACGAATTTTTTCCCGCGACCAGCTGGCAGGTTTCCAACGTACATGGCGGCACGGGCGCCTCCAATATCATTCCAGGCGAGTTGGTCATTGACTTTAATTTCCGCTTTTCCACAGAGTCCACGCCGGAAAGCCTGCAGCAGCGCTTGCAGGCCGTGCTGAGCCGGCACCAGCTTGAATATGACCTGAAATGGACGCTGGGCGGCCTGCCCTTCCTGACCACGCCCGGCACGCTGGTCGATGCGGTGCGCGGTGCCATCCAGGCCGAAACCGGCCTTGCGACCGAGTTGTCGACCACTGGCGGTACCAGCGACGGTCGTTTTATCGCCAAAGTCTGCGCCGAAGTCATCGAGTTCGGGCCCCTGAATGCATCCATTCACAAAATCAACGAATGCGTCGCCGTGGCGTCCCTCGACCCGCTGAAAAATATCTACAAAGGCGTTTTGCAGCGTCTGGCCGCAGCATGAGTGCGCTGACCGTGCTGGCGCTGATTGAGCAGATGGCCGAGCGGCTGGAAACGGCAGGCTTGACGCAGTCCGACGGCTTTGGCCAAGGTACGCTGACGGCTTTCGACGAAGCGGCGTGGCTGGTCATGTGGCGGCTGGGTTTGCCTTTGGATGAACTCGATTCAGTAGAAAAAATGCCGGTAGCGCCTGCCGATATGGAGCAGGTAGCCAGGCTTTTTGACGAGCGCATCACGAATCGCCGGCCCGCCGCCTACCTGACGCAGGAGGCCTGGCTGCAAGGCGTGCCCTTTTATGTTGATGAACGCGTCATTATTCCGCGCTCTTTCATTGCCGAGCTGCTGGCCGACGGCAGCATAGACCCCTGGCTCAGCGAAGACACGCGCCGCGTCCTTGATTTATGCACCGGCAACGGCAGCCTGGCCGTGCTGGCAGCCATGACCTACCCCGAGGTGCAGGTCGATGCGGCTGACATCAGTGCTGACGCGCTGGCGGTGGCCCGCATCAATGTTGAGCGGCACCAGTTGCAGCAGCGCATCACGCTGATCCAGTCCGATGGGCTGGCCAACTGCCCCGGCCCTTATGACCTGATCCTGTGCAACCCGCCCTATGTGAATGCGGCCACCATGGCGGCTTTGCCGGCGGAATTTCGGGCCGAACCCGGGCTGGCGCTGGCCGGCGGCGAAGACGGCATGGACTTCATCCGAAACCTTTTTTCCACAGCCGCGCGCCATATGAGCGAAAATAGCGTGTTGGTGCTGGAAATCGGCAATGAGCGCGAGAATTTTGAGCGCGCCTTCCCGCACCTTGAAGTGCTCTGGTTTGAAACCAGCGCCGGGAGTGACCAGGTCATGCTGATCACGCGCGAACAATTGGTTTGATCCACTGATTTGCACGTTTGGTGAGCGACCGGAATATCCCACTCATGGGCGTGGAACACTGCGCCCCCTAATTTTCTTGAGTCTGTTTGTTTAAATGATTACCCTTAAAAATGTGGTGCTGCGCCGTGGCGCCAAAGTGATTCTCGACAGCGCATCTGTCACCCTCAACCCCGGCGAAAAAGTCGGCCTGGTCGGGCGCAATGGCGCAGGCAAGTCATCGCTGTTTGCCATGCTCAACGGCACGCTGCACGAAGACGGCGGCGAATACTATATTCCTGCGCAGTGGAAAATGGCGCAGGTCGCCCAGGACATGCCTGAGACCGAGCAAAGCGCCACTAGCTACGTGATTGAAGGCGACGTGGTGCTGCTGGCCGCGCAGGCCGAGGTCGATGCGTCCGAAGCCAGCGGCGACGGCGACCGCATGGCCCACGCCTACATGAATCTGTACGACTCGGGCGCGCACGATGCGCAGGCGCGGGCACAAGCCCTGATTCTCGGTCTGGGCTTCAAGCTCAACGAACTTGACAACCCGGTCAACAGCTTTTCAGGCGGCTGGCGCATGCGCCTGCAACTGGCGCGCGCGCTGATGTGCCCGTCCGACCTGTTGCTGCTTGACGAGCCGACCAATCACCTGGATCTGGACGCGCTGGTCTGGCTGGAAGCCTGGCTCAAGCGCTACCAGGGCACCATGCTGGTCATCAGCCATGACCGCGAATTTCTCGATGCCGTGACCGACGTGACGGTGCATATTGAAAGCGCCAAACTCACGCGCTACGGTGGCAACTACAGCAAGTTTGAAGACCTGCGTTCCGAGCAGATGGCGCTGCAGCAAGGCGCATTCAACAAGCAGCAGGACAAGATCGCCCACCTGCAAAAGTTCATTGCCCGCTTCAAGGCCAAGGCCAGCAAGGCCAAGCAGGCGCAAAGCCGTGTCAAGGCACTGGACCGCATGGAAAAAATCGCGCCGCTGCTCGCGGAAGCCGATTTCACCTTCGAGTTCAAGGAACCTGCCAACCTGCCCAACCCGATGCTGTCGATGCAGAACGCCTATTTTGGCTACCCGGCACCCGAAGACGCACCGGAAGGCACACCGCCCACGGTCATCGTGCAAAACGTCAGTAAATCGGTACTGGCCGGCCAGCGCATCGGCATTCTGGGTGCCAACGGCCAGGGTAAATCAACCCTCGTCAAAACCGTGGCACGCGCCCTTGCCCCGATTCAGGGCGACATGACCGAAGGCAAGGGCCTGAACATTGGCTACTTTGCGCAGCAGGAACTTGACGTGCTGCGCTTGAACGACAACCCGCTGGAGCACATGATCCGGCTGGTCAAGGAAGTCAGCGCGGCCGGCAAACTGGGCAACCAGCCCACGCGCGAGCAAGACTTGCGCAGCTTCCTGGGCAACTTCAACTTTGGTGGCGACATGGTCAAGCAGGCCGTGGGCAGCATGAGCGGCGGCGAAAAAGCCCGCTTGGTGCTATGCATGATTGTCTGGCAGCGCCCCAACCTCTTGCTGCTCGATGAGCCAACCAATCACCTGGACCTGGCCACCCGCGAAGCGTTGTCGATGGCGCTCAATGAATTTGAGGGCACCGTGATGCTGGTCAGCCACGACCGTGCGCTGCTGCGTGCCGTGTGCGACGAGTTCTGGATGGTCTCCCGCGGCGGCGTAGCGCCCTTCGACGGTGACCTGGATGACTATCAGCGTTATTTGCTTGACGAAGCCAAGCGTCAGCGCGAAGAAGCCAAAAAGTCCACCAGCAACGCGGCCAAGCCTGCCACCATGGCAGCCAAAGCAGCACCTGCTGCCGCTGAGCCGGCAAAGGCAGCGAATACGCCGGATTCAAAAACCGCATCCACTAAAAAAGAGGAAGCCCAGCGCCGTCAGCAGCAATCAGATGCCTCCAAGCCGCTGCGCAAGGAACTGGAAACCATAGACCGGCAGATGCAGGCGCTCACCCGCGAGCAGGGAAGCCTGCAAACCCTGCTCACGACCGCCACTGCCGCTGTGGAAATTGCCCAGACGGGCAAACGCCTGAAGGCCATTGAAAATGATCTGGGCGCACTGGAAGAGCGTTGGCTGGAGTTGACCGATCAGATTGAGACGGTCACGGCGTAAATGAATTTTGCGACTGGCGTCACCCGTTAAATCCTGACGCCCAGCCGGATATTCACAAGCCTTCAACGCGGCTAAATTCTGTTCGCGTAGCAACTGGAAATCCCCTCTTTGCAGGGGTATCAGGTCTATTGGTGAATCCACGTGTTGAATGACACGTGATTAAATGACTTTAAATAATCGACAAAAAAACTTCAAACCGCACGGGTTTAAAATTTTTAATGAGAATTTAATATTGGTGGGTTCTGCGGGGGTCGAACCCGCGACAAACGGATTAAAAGTCCGCTGCTCTACCGGCTGAGCTAAGAACCCGGGAGATGGATGGTGGGACCTGCGGGGGTCGAACCCGCGACAAACGGATTAAAAGTCCGCTGCTCTACCAACTGAGCTAAGGTCCCAAGATTTCTCTTGGTTTGCACTGCATCGTCTGCAGCACAGCCTCAAATTATAGCGTCAATTTTTAGCTGTTTTAGAAATTACCCAGCAATTTTACTGAGAGCCCAACCGGCTGCGCACACGCCGAACGTAGACGTGACACTCACGACCGATCCATAGCCGTGGCAATTAAGACTGCCATCGCTCTGCGCCACTGCGTCGCCTTGTACTTGAAGAGTCTCCATGGCAGGATTTCCCTGAGCGTCCAGTGCTTTGGGAACGGCAGGTTGAAGCACCGCTTCCCTGCTGAAAACACAGGCGACACCGATTTTTCCCTGGCGGGAAGCGCCATGCTCTTTACGCAGGCGGTAGCGCATTTGCGCCAGCAATGGGTCGTGGGTCACCAGAGACAGATCTTCAATATCGACGCGGTGCGCAAGCCGCTTGCCCCCTGCTGCACCAACGCTGATCAAGGTGGCATTGCCCCGGATAGCCCAGGCCGCCATGGCGGTCTTGGCCCTGACCTGGTCGCAGGCATCAATCACAGCCAATTGTCTGTAGTCGAACCCATCGCCCAGAGTCAGAACGTCTGGCCAATTGCCGGAATCGACAAATTCTTCAATGCAGTCCACCTTGCAGGACGGATTGATCTGGGCGATGCGTTCGCGCATCGCCTGGACTTTGGCCTGCCCCAAGGTGTTGTCGAGTGCATGCACCTGACGGTTGATGTTGGATTCGGCAATGTGGTCAAGATCGACCAGCGTCAGGCGGGCCACCCCGCTGCGTGCAGCGGCCTCTGCTGCCCATGAACCAACACCGCCCAGACCTATCACCACAATGTGCGCAGCACGAATCCGCTGGGCACCAGCGGCCCCATACAGCCGCGCGAGACCGCCAAAACGCCGATCGAGATCGGCAGAAATCACCTCTGCCTCAGATGTCATGTTGTTACCTTTGGGAAGCTGTATCAGAGCGAGCGCTCAAGCTGCCATATCTGGTACTTCAAACCAGCAATGCAACCCATCACGATGGCTGCCACGGCGACAAAACTCGTGGCGCTCAGGGTAGAGATACCAGACAGGCCCTGGCCAATGGTGCAGCCCATCGCGGCTACCCCGCCGACACCCATCAAGGTGGCACCAACCAGGTGGTTGGCAGTGTCCTGTACGTCGCGAAAACCCTCCCAGCGAAAATGACGTGTCGCCAAGGCCTGTGCGGCTGAACCGAGCACAACACCAAACACCGACACGACCCCCAGTGTGAGGACTTTACTTTTGTCGCTAAAAAACATGAGCCAGTCCAGGGTGTAGGCCATGGGCGCAACAAAGCTCATGGCTTCTGCCTTGCCGGTATTGGTGCCAACAAAGATTTCCTCCAGGGTTTCAGGATGCTCGGCCACATGGCCCAGAACACCGCTGACCCACCACATGGCCACGACCACGGCGCCTATACCGAATCCGGCCAGCAGGTTGTTAAAGTTCCGAAATTCCTTGCCCGATAAAGCCCACAGGATCAAACCCGATCCAAGCAGCAGGGCCAGCCCCAGCCCGGCAGCAGACGGCGCCACGCCCCACGCGGCAGCCAGCCAGTTGGGCAGCGTGGCATTGACGGTGAAATCAACGGCGATCTGGTCTATCGTGGCCACGCGCGCCACAGCGGTGATGCCTTTGAGTGTGGCAAACCCTGCAATCCCCATGATGGCAAAAACCACCAGCGATTTAAGACTGCCGCCTCCAATTCGCACGAGCGTCTTGCTGCCGCAGCCAGAGGACAAAACCATGCCGAAACCAAACATCGCACCGCCGACGAGCGCGGAAAGCCAAATGAAGCGGCTGGACGCGTATAAGGTTTTGTCGGGGTCGATCAGGCCTGCCGCCGCCATGCCAAAAAAACCGATCATGGCAACGCCAATCGCCATGCCCCACATGCGCATGCGCGTCCAGTCCCCCATGTTCACGATGTCGCTGATGGCTCCCATGGTGCAAAAATGGGTGCGCTGCGCGATGGCGCCAAAAAGCATTGACAGGATGAAGGCCGCCCAGAGAACCTGGGTGGTCAGCATGTTGAGTCCGAGAATATCCATCCCCGAATTTTAGGCGGGAATGGAAATCCCGAGTCCTGCCTGCCGACTGTTATTTCAGCTTGGCCAGGCGCTCTTTTGCCACCGTGGCGGCTTCAGACTGCGGATAAGCCTTTACAAGGCTAGCCCAGGTCTGGCGCGCAGACTTGACGTCCTTGAGTTCCACCTGGCAATTGGCCATTGACAAGAGCGCTTCCGGTGCGCGCAAATGATCCGGTTCGGCGGCGACCAGCGTGCGGAAATTCACCATCGCCTCCCGGTAGTCACGCAAGGCGTATTGCGCATTGCCCAGCCAGAAAAGTGCAGAGGACTTGTAGCCGCTTTGCGGATAGCGTTTTGTGAACGCGACAAAACTTGTTTGAGCCGCCGCAAAATCACCTGTTCGAAGGGTAGCAAGCGCAGCCTCGAATTGCTGCTTTTCAACCAACTCCGCCACAAACTCTTTTCCGTCCACCGTGACCTTGGCTGGCTCAAACTTTCGCAGGCGTTCGTCCACGCCTTGCGTCAGGTCTTTCTGGTTGCGCTGGATGTCTGAAATGCCCCGGGTCAGTTGCTCGTTCTGTCCACGCAGTACGGCCATATCGTTTCGCAGCGTCTCAATCTGGTTGGACAGATCAAGCACGCTGCGGCGCAACTGGGCATTTTCATCGCTGACTCTTCTCAAGTCTTCCGAAGAGCGCTGCTGCGAAGCCTCTACCTTTTGCCGCAAATCAAGAATGGCTTTGCGTGCTTCGTCGTCGTCAAACAAGGCGGCGTTCGCATTGAGCGCCAGCAGGCAGGCCACCACAGCGGCGGAAGCTTTGAATATATTCACAGTTCTAAAACCGGGTTAGCGGTAGTTGATCTCGGCACGACGATTTTTGGCCATCGAATCCTCGTCCGAACCGGAAGCGGCAGGCTTTTCCTTGCCAAAACTCACGGCTTCTACCTGGGCGTCTGCGACACCCAGCAGTCCGAGCGACCGGCGCACCGCCTCAGCCCGTTTTTGCCCCAAAGCGAGGTTGTATTCGCGGCCACCGCGTTGGTCGGTATGGCCTTCGATAGCCAGCTTGCGCGACTTGTTGGCCGTCAAGTACTTGGCATGCGACTCAATCGTGCTTTGAAATTCAGGCTTGATCAGATAGCTGTTGAAATCGAAGTAAATGATTTTGAGCGTATTCGCAGGTCCGGCACCCGACACGTTACTGCCGTCAATCTGAACTGGGGCCACGCTTCTGCTCGCAGCACCTGCCGCATCGTCAACCTGCCTGGCGCTGCCTGACTTGTCCTCCACAGGAACATCGGCCAGCTTGACGCTGGAGCCGCAGGCCGTCAATGCGGCCAAAAGAACAAGCGAAGAGATGATTGAAAAAAGGGTGCGCTTCATGAAGTACCTTAAAAAATAACAATAACAATAACAA
>NZ_JADMJK010000258.1:24414-39075 GCF_018780625.1 Polaromonas sp.
AATAACAATAACAATAACAAATGAGATATCAGGGTCTATCGCTGGAAAGGACCCCAGTCCGGTTCGCGGATATCGCCGCTGATGCCCGACAGTCTTGCCTTTATTTTGCCATCCAGCGTCGTAGTCATCAGCGCCTCTTTGCCCTGCTGCTGGGTCGCGTAGACGATCAAGCGGCTGTTCGGCGCAAAACTCGGGCTTTCATCGGCTGAAGTGTCTGTGATAGCGGTGGCCGTACCACCGGCAATTTCCATCACGTGAAGCTTGAATGCGCCTCCCACCCTTGAAACATAAGCCAGCCAGCGTCCATCAGGGCTGACCGCCGGGGATATGTTGTAACTGCCCGTGAAGGTCACCCTTTCCGGGTTGCCGCCAGCAGGACTCATGCGGTAGATCTGCGGCGCGCCGCCACGATCGCTCACGAAATAAACGTACCTTCCGTCCGGCGAATAGGCCGGCTCAGTGTCAATGCTGGAGGACTGCGTCAGCCTTTTGGGATCGCCCCCTGTGAGGCTCAAGGCATAAATTTGCGAACCTCCATCCCGGCTCAGGGTCGCGACCAGTTGCTTGCCGTCCGGTGACCAGGCTGGTGCGCTGTTCGAGCCCCTGAAGTTGGCGAGCAGACGACGTTTTCCAGTCGCAACATCGTGCGAATAAATGACAGGCTTTCGGGACTCAAAGGAAACATAAGCCAACTGGGCGCCGCTCGGTGACCAGGCGGGCGAAATAATCGGTTCTGCGCTTGCAAGCGCTGACTGGGCACCCTCCCCGTCTGAATCTGCCACCCAGAGGTTGTAGCGCTGGCCCGCCTTGGTAACGTAGGCAATCCGCGTTGAAAAAATGCCTTTTTCACCCGTGAGCTTTTCATAGACAAAGTCGGAAATACGGTGTGCAGAAAGACGTAAATCAGCCTTGGACACTGTGTAGCTCTGCCCACCCAAATCCTGCCCCCTCACCATGTCCCACAAGCGGAGCCGGACATCGAATCGTCCGTCAGCGAGGGGCGAGACACTGCCCGTCACCATCGCATCAGCACCTTTTTGCCGCCAATTGGCCAGGTCGGGCCGCGTGTTCTCGTCTGCTACCAGGCCAGCGGCATCAACCGCCCGAAACATGCCACTTCGATCAAGATCCGCCCTGACGATCGCGCCAATTTTCTGAGGCGCCTGCGCTTCGCCACGAAATTCGGCTACCGCGATAGGTAATTGCGTCAGGCCCACGCCGGACACTTCTACCCGAAATTGTGCGAATACTGGCGACGCACCCACCGCCAGCAGGCCAATAAGAGTTCGACGGTTGAAAGGAGATGAGATGCGCATAAAAAATTTTTACCTATTCCAGTTCGGTTACTTTTGCGGGCGATTCAAGGTCGAATCCATAGATCCCTTTTTCAGCGCCAACAGATCAGTTTTAGTGTCGTCTGACACCGCCATTTTCGCTGGCGGGCGCTTGATCACGAATATTTCAGCGAGGCCGAAATTGATGTGGTTTTTGTTAGGGGCCTGGTTTAGCAGCAATCCCAAGTCGGTTCGAGATGGAAATCTGCATGTTGCCATATCACTGATCCAAAAGAATAGGCGCAGCAAGCTGTCAAAGTTATAGCTTCAGCTACCATGACTATGGCGCTCCTGTTGTACACCGAATAAACACTCGGCCAGAATAGGGAGGTGAAACAGTTTGTTGCTGACTTCCAGTGGCGTTCAAGATACCGGCGGACCCTCTCCGGAATCCCGACCGAGAAGCCATAGTTTCAAATACCTGTAGTAAGTGCCTTCCGCAATTGAAATGGCCAAGACAAGACCCATGCGGCCATCCAGAAACCCCAGACGTAAAAAATAAGTTCGAAAAAAAGCCCATAGTCCATGTCCAAGCGCAGTCTGCAGCGATGCTGTTTTGCCTCTGTTTTGCAAGCTTTGAGCGCCTGCGCTTGAATAACGATTGGCTTTATCAAGGACTGCCTCAAAGTTCCGGTAGCTTTCATGCAACAGTTCGGCGCGAAGCTTTCCGACCACGCTTGAAGTCACAATTCTTTCGTGCACCAGATCATCTGAAAACCGGGCTGCTTGCCTGCGAAAAAGACGCGTCACGCGGTCGGGGTACCAGCCGGAGTGATGCATGTATTGACCGCAAAAACTCGATAGCCTAGGGATGGAATAAGCGTCGAATCTAGGCGCATCAAGTACAGCGCGGATCTCCGTCTGTAATTCGGGCGAAAGCCGCTCATCGGCGTCCAGTGAAAGCACCCAGTCAGAATTAACTAGCGCCAGTGCCCGGTTTTTCTGGATGCCAAAGCCCTGCCAGTCATGGCTAATGCTCACATCTGCACCCAGTGAGCGCGCTATCCGGACGGTGTCGTCGGTGCTGCCTGAATCCAGTACCACGATCTGGTCTGCAAATGGCACCGAGCGAAGGCAAGCTTCGATATTCGCAGCCTCATTTTTGGTGATCACGATGACGGATAAGCGGGTCAATGAATACCTCTTGACGGTTTAAATATAAGTTGCCACATGAAACACAAAACCTGAAGCACCTGAAGCGAAGAACGCCGCGCTGGAGTCAATCTCAAGCTTCTTTTGTTTCATCTGTCGAGAGCATCCATGCGAGCGCCAGACTCAATGCCAGCATCACGCCGTAGTAGTTATGCCCAAAGTTCGTGTTGGTCAAGCCCGAACTCAAGTGCATCCAAAGTACCCCAGCCACGCTCCAGCGCAGTCTGGCGTCATAGAGCTTGCTCCGCAGCGCAATCCATGCAAGCGCAACTCCCAGGCTCAGATAGCTGAGCAGACCCAGCAGGCCATGGTCAAACACGGTCGTCAACAGGTCACTGTGCAAATGATCCAGGCTTTTTATGGCGTCTGACCCACTTGACTCACCCAGGCGGTGAATCCAGGCGATTCGTGCTTTGCTCCCATGGCCGAGCAGCGGGGCCTCGCGAATTTCTTTGAAGGCCATTCGCCACATGTAAAGTCGCGCACCAACCGAGGAATTGATTACCTGGGCTTGGGGTAAAGAGGGCGCGCTCATTTCCTTGATCTCACTCCAGGCCTGCTGGACGCGGGCTAAAGGCTCCTGATGGATACGCGGAAAGCTCACGAGCACCAAGACCAGCAAGCTGACAGCGACCACCGCGTTACCCAAACGGGAGGCTGCTCCCCTTGACCACGCCTTGCCCATCGACCTGCGACGCTGAATTAACTGTGTTACAGCCGCTATTCCAGCGAACAAGACGAGCCAAAGCACCAACCCATAGCTGCCCCGCGACTGACTTAGCAAGACGGCCGCCACGCCTGCCAATACCGAGACACTCCATGCTCCTCGCCGCCAGCCCGTAACATGTGACTGCATGGACAAGGGGAGCAATAGACAAACAAAAAAACTCACGCCTGCCGCCCAGGGTATGGCGTTGCTGGGTGTCTCGCGGCCATACATATAACTTATGCCTAGCGCAACCCAGCAAGCCAGTGCCAGTGCGTGTGTCAGCCAGGTTTTTTGCTGAGGCGACAAGCAAAGCCGGCGCACCAATGCGAAGGTGGCAGCTGCGCCAAGCAGTAAACGAACTTCAACATGTCGGTCGCCCCACGGGTCGGCCCAGTAATAGGTGACAACAGCTTGCAGTGCAAAAGCCAAAAAGCAGGCAGAAAGCCATACCAGGCTCGATTGCACCAAAGCGCTATTGACCGAACGCACAACAGGAATGCGAAGAACCGCCCACAAACCGATGAGTCCAATCAGCAACCATGCGGCACCAGCCACTTTGGTTGACGCTGGCGCGGCTATCAACAAGGCCAATAGCACCAGTAAAAGCCGCTTGGGCCAGGCGCGCAGTGACTCGCCAGTTGGGGGGCAAATAGAGGGCGCAGTGCTATTGATAGCGGTGTCTTGTACAGGAGTTAACAGCATTGCGTCCGATTCTAAAGCGGTAGGGCCGCGCACTATACTTGCCCAGAGCAAACCGCAAGACCACAGCATTTCACCCGTTCATAGCAAGTAAACCACGTGATAGAGCCCCCACAAGAAGGTGCCGCTGATGTGGCAAAGAAAAAAACAATGCTCCGCAGAATTGCGCGAGTTTGGCCGTATTTCAGCGGTTCACGGGCGGGCTGGGCGCTTGCGATTGGCGCGACCATTGCGGCTTCAGCCACCGAGCCATTCATACCGGCCTTGTTAAAACCGCTGCTGGATCGTGGCTTTCAAAAGGACTCGTTTAGCCTCTGGCTGGTTCCGCTTGCGCTGATGCTGCTGTTTACCCTACGAGGCCTTTCTGGTTTTTTGGCGCAGTTTGCCTTGGCCAAGGTCACCAACGATGGTCTGCTAAAGCTGCGCAAGGCCATGTTTGGCAAGCTCTTGACGGCCCGGACCAATTTGTTCGCGGACCAGAGTTCCAGCGCCATTGCCAATACCGTGGTGTATGAAGTTTTCAATGGCTCGTCCCTGCTGATCAATGCGATCATGAAACTTGCGCGGGATCTGCTGACGCTGTTGGCGCTCATCGGGTATCTGGTTTATTTGAACTGGAAGCTTACCCTCATCGTTGCACTCTTATTTCCAGCGGTTGGACTCGTCATTCAGGTTTTGTCCAAGCGACTTTACAGACTGACTAAAGAGAGCCAGAGGGCCACCGATAATTTGGCCTATGTCGTGGAAGAAAACGTCATGGCCTACCGTGATGTCCGCCTCCATGATGCGCAAGCCAGCCAGGCTGACCGCTTCGACGTCCTGAGCCATTCGCTGCGCCGCCTGTCCATGAAGTCAACCGCAGCCTATGCGGGCATGAGCGCCATCACGCAAGTGCTGGCGGCTGTGGCGCTTTCGGCTGTGATCTCTATTGCGTTGGTTCAAAGTGCCGAAAGCACAACCACTGTGGGGGGGTTTGTGGCATTCGTGACGGCCATGCTGCTATTGATTGCGCCCGTCAAAAGCTTGTCCGATGCGGCCACACCAGTGACCAGAGGACTGGCTGCACTCGAGCGTGGCCTGGACCTGATGGACCTGACGGACGATGAGATGGGAGGGGTTTATGAAAAATCCAGGGCGTCTGGCAACATCGATTTTTCTGACGTCTGCGTGGTGTATAAAGCCGACGCCGTACCCGCCATCAATCGGTTCAGCCTCTCCATCAAGGCAGGAGAAACCATCGCAATTGTTGGATCTTCGGGTTCTGGAAAAACTACCCTGGTTAATTTGTTGCCCCGCTTTGTAGATATTTCATCAGGCCAGGTATTGCTCGACGGTGTGGACATTCGGGAATGGAACATTCACGCACTTCGTCAACAAATTGCATATGTCGACCAGAATGTTGTCATGCTCAACACGACTATTGCAGCTAACGTCGCCTTGGGCCATTCAGTCGATCGTGCCCGTGTGGCAGAAGCCCTTGACGCGGCAAATCTGTCTGACTACATATCAAGTCTGCCCGAAGGCATGGACACCACGGTGGGGCACAACGCTACCCAACTCTCGGGCGGTCAACGCCAGCGGCTCGCCATTGCACGGGCCATTTATAAAAATTCCCCCATACTGCTTCTTGATGAAGCCACCTCCGCGCTGGACTCTGCTTCCGAGCAAGCCGTCAAGACCGCACTGCAAAGACTGATGCGCGGTCGAACCACCCTGATAGTGGCGCATCGCTTGTCCACCATCGAACACGCGGACAAAATTGTGGTGATGGAGAAAGGCAACTTCCTGGAAATCGGCAATCACAAGGAACTGACATCGCGCCCGGGACCCTATTCAAGGATGCTGCGGTTTGCGAATAACTCCGGTGACGATAGCCTGGGCACTAAATCTTCAAGTAGCACCTGAGTCATGTTGAAAATTCTGGTTTTTACGAAAGATCTCGATTTCTACTCTGAGCAGCTACTTTCTGGGCTGAGTCAACACGGCCATGAAGTTTTATGTGTCATCGACCCTCAACAGCTCGAAAAATTTCCTAAATGGAAGAGCAATCTGCGAATCATCGCTCAGGTTCCGCTGCGTGGTCGCCTCGATAAACAAGCCGCCAGGCAATACGCTCAAATAATTGTTGAAAATAAACCGGATATATGTCTCTGCTACACGAGCAGGGCATTATCTGTAGCATTAAAAGCGAAGCGGGAAGCAAAACTATCCGTACCGATTGTTGGTACGAGAGGCGCAGTCGGTGGTATCAGCTGTTGGTATTTACAGGACTGGTTCAGTTATTTGAATCCGTCACTGGATGCCGTTATATGCATGTCTGATGCGATTCGAAGTCGTCTTGAACAGCAGGCTCGACGTTTCTGGCCGTGGCATCCAGGGAAATTTGTTACGATTTACCAGGGCTATTCATCACTGGTCCCAACCGCCACCAAGCGCGATCACAGTAGCCGGTCAACTCAAAGTACAAAGGTCATCGCGACCATCGCCAACGAGCGCCCAATCAAAGGCATGGGATATTTACTGGATGCGCTTGAATCCCACCTCCAGTTTCAGGATTGGAAACTGATGTGGATTGGCGAGGTCAGTGAATCAACGCGAAAACGAATAGCCCTATCCCCCGAACTGAAAGACAGGGTCTTGTGTTTGGGATACCGCAAAGATGCCAGAGAACTTCTTGCACAGGCTGACTTGTATGTGCAGCCCACGATTGCGCCCGGGGAAGGTATCGGAAACGCCATTGCCGAGGCCATGGCGGCCGAGCTTGCAGTGGTCACGTCAAATGTCGGTGGAGCGCTGGAATTGGTTAGTGCTGTAAGTCCTGAACTGCTGTTTGAGCCTGCCAACCCGATCTCGTTGGCCCGTACTTTAGAAAAATTTCTTACCAATAATGCCTTGTGTGAGCAGCTGGGACGCGCTGGGCCAGGAATACTAGGAAGAAAATTTAATTTGGAGACTGAAATGCAGAAACATATCGATCTTTTTAATAGATTGATTTAGTTCTCAAGTTGGAGAAATTACAGCAGCACAATATCGTACTGCTCCTGCACCATAGCCGCTTCGGCCTGCAATGAGATCGGTTTTCCAATAAAACTGCTCAGACTCGCCAGGTGCTGGCTTTCTTCATCCAGAAAAATCTCTATCACTTGGGGCGACGCCACCACTCTGAATTCGCGCGGATTGAACTGCCTCGCTTCGCGCAAAATTTCACGCAGAATGTCGTAGCTAATGCTTCGGGCTGTTTTAACCACACCTTTTCCGGTACAGGCAATGCACGGCTCGCACAACTGATGGGCCAGCGATTCGCGGGTGCGTTTGCGGGTCATTTCCAGTAAACCCAGCGCAGAGAACCCATTCACTGCGGTTTTGACCCGGTCGCGTGCCAACTGCTTCTGAAATTCGGCCAGCACGGCATCCTGGTGGTGCTCTTTGGTCATATCGATGAAATCGACGATCACAATGCCTCCCAGATTGCGCAGGCGTAGTTGCCGGGCAATGGCCTGCGCCGCTTCCAGGTTGGTCTTGAAAATAGTGTCGTCAAAGTTACGGGCTCCTACAAAGCCGCCCGTATTCACGTCTATCACGGTCAGGGCTTCCGCCTGGTCAATGATCAGGTAACCGCCCGACTTGAGGTCTACTCGCCGGCCCAGCGCCTTGGTGATTTCTTCGTCCACGTTGAACAGGTCGAATATGGGGCGCTCACCGCTGTAGAGCTGAAGCTTTGCGACTGTCGCAGGCATGAACTCTTCGGCAAATGTCTTCAGCTTTCCAAACTGCTCACGGGAATCTATCCGGATGGTTTGGGTGCTCTCGACCACCACGTCGCGCAGCACGCGCTGCAGCAGGCTGAGGTCCTGGTGCAGCACGGAGGCAGGCGGCAGGCGCTGCGAAGCGCTCTTGATACGCGACCAGGTTTTGCGTAGATAGGCGATGTCTTCTGCCAGTGCGGCGTCCAGGGCGTCTTCGCCGTTGGTCCTGAGTATGAAACCTCCGCCGGCTTCGCCCGCCAGTGCCTGCACCCGCAGGCGCAACTCCTCCCGCTGGCGTGGCGGTATTTTTTGCGAGATGCCGATGTGGTTGTCCTGCGGCAAAAAAACCAGCAATCGGCCGGCGATGCTGATCTGCGCGGTCAAGCGCGCGCCCTTGCTGCCAAGGGGCTCCTTGAGCACCTGCACCATCAGTGCCTGTCCCTCGAACAGCTGCCTTTCAATCGGCTGAAGCGGTGCCGTCCCTGAAGGCGTCAACGCGCCTGCAGTCTGTGCTCCGTTATCCGCGTGACGGCTGGTGATGCTGCTCATCAAGTCGGCGACATGCAAAAAGGCAGCACGGTCCAGGCCAATGTCGATGAAGGCGGATTGCATCCCGGGCAGCACGCGCGCCACTTTGCCCAGATAGACATTGCCCACAATGCCGCGCTCAAGCGTGCGTTCAACCTGCAATTCCTGCACCGCGCCCTGCTCAATCACGGCCACCCGGGTTTCTTGTGGCGACCAGTTAATGAGAATATCTTGTTGCATGGGCAGTAAAAAGTGAAACGCTAAATGGGGAAGCGGGCGGCGTGCAGCAGCAAGGCCGTTTCGCGCAATGGAAGCCCCATGATGCCACTGTAGCTGCCGTTGATTTTGGCGATGTACATGGCTACCCTGCCCTGTATCGCATAGGCGCCGGCTTTGCCCAGGGGCTCCCCGCTAGCGACGTAAGCCCGAATCTGGTCCGCTGTCATGGCATCAAAGCTTACCCGTGAAGTGCTGAGCGCCTCAAACCGCTGATCCCCTCGCTGCAGCGCTACCGCTGTCAAGACGCGATGCGTATGGCCGGCCAGTTCGCCCAGCATGCGGGCAGCGTCGCGGGCATCGTCTGGCTTGCCGTAAATGATGCGCCCCAGCGCCACCGTGGTGTCGGAGCACAAAATGGGGGCGGGTGGGAGTTGGCGCTGCTTCCGGCGCGCTACAGCCGCATCAAGCTTGAGACCCGTGACCCGCTTGACGTAGGCCGCAGGCACCTCGTTATGAAGCACGGCCTCCAGGGCTTCAGCATCTTCAGCGGCATCAGGCAGCAGCAATTCATACCGCACGCCGAGTTGCTCAAGCAGCTGCCGGCGCCTTGGGCTTTGGGAGGCTAGATAGACAAAGTCATCCATGGGCGAACGCCAAAATAAGCGCTTGTACCTTGGTACGCGAAGCAACACATGCGGATATCATTTTTATTCGCGGTGGTAAGGGTGGTTGATGGTGATGCTCCAGGCGCGGTAGAGCTGCTCGATCAACAGCACGCGCACCATGGCATGCGGCAGCGTCAGGTCTGACAGGCGCAAACGCTCATGCGCCGCTTGCTTGAAGCCCGCATCCAACCCATCGGGCCCGCCAATCACGATGGCGACATCGTCGCCAGACAACTGCCAGCGCTTCAGGCGCTCGGCAAGCGCCATGGTCGTCACCGCCGTGCCGCGCTCATCCAGCGCTACCACGTGGCAGCCCCGGCTAATGGCGCCTTCAATGCGCCCGCGTTCAGCCGCCAGCAAGTTGTCCAGGGTCTTGGATGCGCGAGGCTCGGTCTTGACGGCCTTGAGCTCCACTTTCAGCTCGGGCGGAAAGCGTTTGGCGTAGTCGTCATAAGCGGTCTGTGCCCAGTCAGGCACCTTCTGGCCGACGGCGACGATCGTCAGCTTCATTTGCTCCGGGGAGTGGTTTTCCTGGCTGCTGGCTTTTTCGCAGCCGGTTTGGCTGCAGCTTTAACAGCGACTTTTCGGGCGACCATCTTTTTAGCGGCAGGCACTTTGACCAGAGGAGTTTTGGTTGCAGGGGCTTTGGCCGTCGATTTGTCTGCTGGCGCAGCCTTGGCCGCCACCTTGGCGCGGGGCTTGACCACTTTCACGGCGGGTTCAGCGGCCGGCGCTGTCGCGTTGCGCTTGGCGGTCCAGTCGTTGGTTTTACCCACCCGGCCCACATAGCTGGAGTCGGTCACATGGGCAAGCACCAGGGCAGGATCCTTGGGCGGTGCTTTTGCGGCCCTGACCGGTTTTTTGGCCCCCGCTTTGAGCGCGGATTTTGCGGCAGGCTTGCGTTTGGCAACGGGTTCAGCCACTTCCTTCACAACAGGCTTGGCCGCCTTCACCAAAGGTGCGGGTGCGCCCAGCTTGATCTTGACGGGTTTGTCGCCCCAAAGCTCTTCCAGGTTGTAGTACTGGCGAATGGTCGGCTGCATGACATGGGCGACGACTGCACCACAATCAACAATGATCCATTCTCCATTGCTCTCGCCTTCAATGCGGGGCTTGGCAAAGCCGGCGTCGCGCACGGCGTCGCGCACACTGGCGGCAAGCGCCTTGGTCTGTCGGTTGGAGGTCCCGGATGCGACGATCACGCGCTCAAAAAGCGAGGTGATGTGTTCGGTGTCGAATACCTGGATATCCTGCGCCTTGACATCCTCCAGCCCGTCGATGATGGCGCGCTGCAATTTCTGGACATCTTTTTTGCCTTCGGTGCCGGTGGTTTTGTCAATGTTGGAGGTCATGCAGTGTTTTGCTTCAATGAGGTAAAAATTAATGGGAACGGTATAGCTGCTTAAGCGAAATATAACGCGCAACCGGCTCGGGGACCAGTTGGGCGATGGCCCCGGCTGTGGCTTCACCCGAGGCCATCAGCTGGCGAATCTGGGTGGCGCTGACAGGCATCAGGGGTAGTTCTAGCCTGGAGAACCGGTAGTTACTGCCAGCATAAGCATCAAATTGCGTCTGGGTCAGCACGGATTGTGTGCGATCAGCTATACAAATTATAGCAATTTCAAGAATGTCCTGCCATCGGTGCCATTGCCGGAAGGCGGCAAACTGGTCGGCCCCAATGAAAAGGTAGATTTGAGCCTGCGGATTTTCCGCTTGCAGGGCCTGCAAGGTGTCTATCGTGAAGGTGGGTCCTGCACGTTGAATTTCACGGTCATCCACCACGACATGCTGCATATCTTCAAATGCCAGCCGGGTCATGGCCAGCCGGTGCGCCGGGGCACTGAGTGCCCGGGCCTTGTGCCAGGCTTGCCCAGTGGGAATCACATACAGCCGGTCCAGCCTGAACTGCGCCAGCGCGGCCTGCGCCAGTGCGATGTGCGCGTTGTGCGGCGGATCAAACGCGCCACCAAACACGCCAATGCGCTGAGTCCCTGGCGCCTTTGTTGCGTTCAAACCCAGTCCCGCCTGACCAGGAATTCCTTGTACAGCCGCTCTTCGGCAGACCCGGCCTCCACTTGGCGCTGGTAGGACCAGCTCGCCAGCGGCGGCATGGACATCAAAATCGACTCGGTGCGCCCCCCCGATTGCAGGCCAAAGTGGGTACCGCGGTCCCACACCAGGTTGAATTCGACGTAGCGGCCGCGCCGGTAAAGCTGGAAATCGCGCTCGCGCTCGCCATACGGCGTGTCCTGCCGGCGTTCAACAATCGGAAGGTAGGCCTGTAAAAACGAATCCGCCACGCTTTGCATCATGGCAAAGCTGTTGTCCATGCCCAGTTCCTGGAAATCATCGAAAAATACCCCGCCAATGCCGCGCTGCTCCTGGCGATGCTTGAGGTAAAAATACTCGTCGCACCATTGTTTGAAGCGCGGATATTTGTCGATGCCGTAGGGTGTCAGTGCGTCTTTGCAGACTTGGTGAAAGTGCACGGCGTCTTCGTCAAAGCCGTAATAAGGCGTCAGGTCCATGCCGCCGCCAAACCAGCAAACCGGCTCGCCCTTGCCGGCCACTGGCGTAGCCGCCAGCATGCGCACGTTCATGTGCACGGTCGGCACATAAGGATTGCGGGGGTGAAACACCAGCGAAACGCCCATGGCCTCAAATGGCGCACCCGCCAGTTCAGGGCGGTGCTGGGTGGCCGAGGGCGGCAGTTGAGGCCCGCGCACATGCGAAAAACCGCAACCTGCGCGTTCAAACACCCGGCCACCTTCCATGATCTGGGTGATGCCGCTTCCCTGCAGCAACTCACCTGGTTCTTTTTGCCAGTGGTCAGACACAAATACCTGGCCGTCCAGTGCGGACACGGCGCTGGTGATGCGCGTCTGCAGGCCCAGCAAGAATGTCCTGACGCTCGGTAAATCAATCATGCTCACGAATCCGGAAATAAGAAATACAAGGGAGAGGCGCCTGACAGCCTGCCGCGAAGGCCGCCGCCAGGCATCGCGTACTCAGGATTTAATCGCCCGGTATCCAATGTCTTTACGGTACTGGGCACCGTCAAATGAAATACCTTGCGCCACCTCGTAAGCAAGGTGCTGCGCGGCCTTGACGGTGTCAGCCAGCGCCGTGACGCACAGGACGCGGCCACCGGAGGTGACGGTGTCATCGCCCTGTTTTTGCGTGCCTGCATGAAACACCATGACATCCTCGGTTCCCTCGGCGTTTTTCGGCAAACCCCGAATGACATCGCCCTTGCGCGGATTGAGCGGGTAGCCGTGCGCCGCCATCACCACGCCCAGCGCCGGCCGCCTGTCCCACTCCAGCTCGATCTGGTCAAGCGCGCCAGAGGTCGCGGCCATCATCACGTCGAACAGGTCCGTTTTCAGGCGCATCATGATCGGCTGGGTTTCAGGGTCGCCCATGCGGCAGTTGAACTCCAGCGTTTTGGGTTTGCCCTGGGCGTCGATCATCAGGCCTGCGTATAAAAATCCGGTGAAGGGGATACCGTCTTTTTCCATGCCTTTGATGGTGGGCAAAATGATTTCGCGCATGGCGCGGGCATGCACATCGGGCGTCACCACGGGGGCCGGTGAATAGGCGCCCATGCCGCCCGTGTTCGGACCCTGGTCGCCATCGAGCAGGCGCTTGTGGTCCTGGCTGGTGGCCATGGCTGCCACATTTTTACCATCGCACATCACGATGAAGCTGGCTTCTTCACCCAGCAAAAATTCCTCGATGACCACCCGAGCCCCGCCTTCGTTGTGGGTAACGCCCAGCACGTTGTGCTCGGGGCCGCTGGGCAGCATGAACTCGATCGCCTCATGGGCTTCGTGCAACGTCATCGCCACCACAACGCCCTTGCCGGCCGCCAGACCATCGGCCTTCACTACGATGGGCGCGCCTTTTTCGTCAACGTAGGCGTGCGCCGATGCTGCATCGGTAAAGGTGGCGTAGTGCGCGGTGGGAATCTGGTGGCGCACCATGAAGGCCTTGGAAAATGCCTTGGAACTCTCCAACTGCGCGGCGGCCTGTGTCGGGCCAAACACCCGCAGCCCCTGTTTGCGGAACTTGTCCACAATGCCTGCGGCCAGCGGCTGCTCGGGGCCGACGACCGTCAGCGCTATCTTTTCTTCAACGGCCCAGGCCTGCAGGGCGTCAATATCGGTGATGTTTATATTTTCAAGCCGCGCGTCGAGCGCCGTGCCACCATTGCCGGGCGCCACATAAACCGCCTGTACTTTGGGTGATTGGGCCAGTTTCCAGGCCAATGCGTGTTCCCGGCCGCCGCCTCCCACCACTAAAACTTTCATGCTGCAGATCTCAAGGTTGTTGCTTCAAGGCGTTTTTATTCGGAAAGTTCGGCGTTGTGATAGACGGCCTGGGTGTCGTCCAGGTCTTCCAGCACGTCCAGCAGCTTTTGCATCTTGCGGGCGTCGTCACCCGTCAGTTCGATCGTGTTGTCGGCCCGCATGGTGACCTCGGCCACCTCGGGCGTGAGTCTGGCGGCTTCCAGGGCGATTCTGACGGTTTCAAAATCCGTGTAGGGCGTCAGCACTTCAATGGCGCCGTCGTCATGCGTGATCACGTCGTCGGCGCCCGCCTCCAGCGCCACTTCCATGACCTTGTCTTCATTCGTGCCGGGCGCAAAAATCAGCTGGCCGCAGTGCTTGAACTGAAATACCACCGAGCCTTCGGTGCCCATGTTGCCGCCGTGCTTGGAAAACGCATGGCGCACTTCGGCCACGGTGCGCACCTTGTTGTCGGTCATGCAGTCGACCAGAATCGCGGCCCCGCCAATGCCGTAGCCTTCGTACCGGACTTCCTCGTAGCTCACGCCTTCGAGGTTGCCGGTGGCTTTGTCGATGTTGCGCTTGACGGTATCGGCGGCCAGATTGGCGGCCTTGGCCTTTTCCACAGCCAGCCGCAAGCGGGGGTTGGTGTCCAGGTCACCGCCGCCCAAGCGTGCAGCCACCATGATTTCGCGGATCACCCGCGTCCAGATCTTGCCGCGTTTGTCGTCCTGGCGACCCTTGCGGTGTTGAATATTCGCCCATTTACTATGACCAGCCACGACACAATTCCTTATTCGATGGATTAATTGATTTAATCTACACCCTCATTTTACTTTTTCACTTGCGGGACATCTTCATGGCTGAATCCACGGTTACTCCCCTGCTTATTGCCAGGAATGCGTCCACCCAATGCGTGCTGCTACCGGCCCTGGCCAATCGCCACGGGCTGATCACCGGCGCAACCGGGACCGGCAAGACCGTCACGCTGCAAACGCTGGCTGAAAACTTCTCGAAAATTGGCGTTCCGGTGTTCATGGCCGACGTCAAGGGCGACCTGACCGGCATCAGCCAGGCCGGCAGCATCGGCGAAAAAATGGCCGGCATCCTGAAAGAGCGCGGCATTGAAGCGCCAGCGCCTTTTGCCTGCCCAGTCACGCTGTGGGACGTGTTTGGCGAGCAAGGTCACCCGGTGCGCGCCACGGTGTCCGACATGGGGCCGCTGCTGCTGGGCCGTATGCTCAACCTCAACGACACCCAGGCGGGCGTGCTCAACCTGGTGTTCAAGATCGCCGATGACTCCGGCCTGCTGCTGCTCGA
>NZ_JADMJK010000002.1 GCF_018780625.1 Polaromonas sp.
TGCTCGTGCTGCCCTGGCTCACCGCCTACACCGCAGGCCCGCTCTCCAACGCCTGGCCGTGGCTGGTTTCGGCTTTTTGTGCGGCGCTGGTGTGGCTGTTCTGGCGCCGGCTGGACGCCAGGCTGATCGCCACTGCCTGGGTGCTGGCCGCTGCTGTCAGCGCAGTGATTGCTTTGGTGCAGTATTTCGGGCTGGCGCAGGTGTTCAACCCCTGGATCAGCCAGACGGGCGCCGGGGAGGCTTTCGCTAATTTACGCCAGCGCAACCAGTTTGCCACGCTGACCAGCATCGGCTTGCTGGCGCTGGTGGCCCTGCTGGCGCGGCGGGCACCCGGGCTGCGCGTGCCTGGCTGGATGTATGCCGCGATGGCCCTGCTGGCGCTGGGCAATGCGGCCAGCAGCTCGCGCACGGGTTTGCTGCAATGGCTGCTGATTGTGGCGTTGACGGCAGGATGGGCGCTGCGCGGCCAGCGGCGGACGGCGCTGTTTGCGCTGCAGGCGCTGCTGGCCTACGGGCTGGCGGTGTTCGCATTGCCGTGGCTATTGAGCGCGGCCACCGGGCTGAGCAGCGCGGGACTGCTGGGCCGGCTGGCGGAAACGCCGGGCTGCGGCAGCCGGCGGGTGCTGTGGTCCAACGTCTTGACCCTGATGGCCCAGAAGCCCTGGCTGGGCTGGGGCTGGGGCGAGCTGGACTATGCCCATTTCATGACCTTGTACCCGGGCCCGCGCTTTTGCGAAATTTTGGACAACGCCCACAACCTGCCGCTGCAGTTGGCGGTGGAGCTCGGTATTCCGGCGGCCCTGGCGCTGTGCGCCTGCGCGGGCTGGTGGGTATGGCGCGGCAAGCCCTGGCGCGAAGCCGATCCGGCGCGGCAGCTGGCCTGGGGCGTGCTGGCCGTGATTTTGCTGCACAGCCTGCTGGAATACCCGCTGTGGTACGGGCCGTTCCAGCTGGCGTTCGGGCTGTGCGTGGGGCTGCTTTGGACCCGCGCGGCATCAAGCCGGACCGCAGCGCCAGAATTTAAGGAAAATAAGCCTGTAGCCCAATATATTCGGGTGCTATTAGCTGCTATTTCGATAGCATTTCTGGCATTTGCAGGCTACGACTACAGCCGCGTCAGCCAGCTTTACCTGCCAGCCGAGGCGCGTAGCCCCGCCTTGCGGGAGGACACGATGAACAAGGTAGGGGGCAGCTGGCTGTTTGCAGACGAGGTGCGCTTTGCGGCGCTGAGCGTGACAGTGCTGGCGCCCGGCAATGCCGAGTCCGTGCATACGCTTGCGCTGCAATTGCTGCACTACTCGCCCGAGGCGCGCGTGGCTGAAAAGCTCATCGCAAGCGCCCGGATGCTGGGCCTGGACGAGGAAGCCTTGCTGTACCAGGCGCGTTACCGTGCGGCGTTTCCCGAGGCGCATGCGCGCTGGGCCAGGGAAACTACAGGCCATTGACACCTGCTGCACGGTGCTGTTGGCACAAGCAGGGCAAGTCGCATACGGGCCCCTGTTTTTAAATGACTGGAATCCTCAATCGCTGCTTTCCATGAACCCGCCCCCGATTCGTCATCGCGAACGAAGTGCGGCGACCCATCGCCCCTAAAGCGCAGTCATGGATTGCCGCACTTTGTTCGCAATGACAGAGAAAGATGCACCGGTTCATGGTTCGTGTGCAGTTTCTGGAATGGAACTAGCGGCTCGCGACAAAGTGCCCGGACTTCCCGCCCTGCTTTTCCATCAGCTTCACGTCGGTGATCGTCATGCCCCGGTCCACCGCCTTGCACATGTCATAAATCGTCAGCAGGGCGACGGTGACGGCGCTCAGCGCTTCCATTTCCACGCCGGTGGGGCCGACGGTTTCCACCGTGGCGCTGCAGGTGACCACTCCTTTTGCGCCCTCTGCAAGGCCGGCAGCCTGCGCCGGGGTGGCGGGCGTGGCTGCAAAATCAATGGCCACGCGGGTCAGTGCCAGCGGATGGCACAGCGGAATCAGGTCGCTGGTTTTTTTGGCGGCCATGATGCCGGCCACGCGCGCAATGCCCAGCACGTCGCCTTTTTTGGCGCTGCCCGCCAGAATCAGAACCAGCGTGGCCGGATTCATCACGATACGGCCCTGCGCCACGGCGATGCGGTGCGTGGCTGGCTTGGCCGCCACGTCGACCATGTGGGCCTGGCCCTGACCATCAAAATGGGTGAGTACGGAAGATGAAGACATGCTGTTACAGAACCTTTTACATTGATGCGCCATCATAAGAGCGCGCCCGTGAATCTGCCCGCACTGTGAAGGTAATTACTTTTGTTTCCCTTGATTCATTCCCAAGCCGCTGCCCCGGCGCCGCGCCATGCGTTCCGCCCACTCCGCCCCTTGGCGCTGGCGGTCCTGGTGCTGATGGCCCCGGCCCAGGCTTGCCTGGCCCAGTCCGCAACCGCTGCGCCACCAAGCATGAGCGGCGCCCTGCCTTCCATGGGCGACAGTTCCGAGTTGCCCGCCGCTGCAGAGCGCCGCATGGGCGACCGTATTGCCGCCAGCATTTACCGCGACCCGGACTATGTCGATGACCCTGTGCTGGGCGACTACCTGCAAAGCATCTGGCAACCCCTGATGAAGGCGGCGCGCGCGCGCGGCGAGTTGCAGGACGAACTGGACGAGCGCTTTGCCTGGGCGCTTTTCCTGATCCGGGACCGAAGCATCAATGCGTTTGCCTTGCCGGGCGGCTACCTGGGCGTGCATCTGGGGCTGATTGGCGCGGTCAATACGCCCGACGAGTTGGCGGCGGTGCTGGCGCATGAGCTCAGCCATGTCACGCAGCGGCATATTTCGCGGCTGATGACGCAGCAAAACCGGCAGGCGCCGTGGATGATTGCCGCCATGATTCTGGGCGCGCTGGCCGCCAGCAAAAGCCCGGATGCCGCCACCGCCGCCATTGTGGGCGGCCAGGCGGTGGCGGCGCAGGGCCAGCTCAACTTTTCGCGCGACATGGAGCGCGAAGCCGACCGCATTGGTTTTGGCGTGATGCAGGGCGCCGGGTTTGACAGCCGGGGTGTGGCCGAGATGTTTGAAAAGCTGCAGCAGGCCTCGCGGCTCAACGACAACGGGGCCTTTCCCTACCTGCGCTCGCATCCGCTCAATACCCAGCGCATCGCCGAAGCGCAGTCCCGGCTGCAGCTGGCTGCGGCGGCCACGCCTTCGCCTGAAGGGCGCGCCGACGCGGACCGGGCCCAGCTGCTGCACGCCATGATGGCCGCGCGCGCCCGCGTGCTGGCCGTTCCCGGCGTCGATGCGCTGCGCGCCATGCTGGCCGAAGCGCAGCGCCGTACCGATCCGCCTGCTACTGCGGCGGCGCGCATTCGCGATGCCGGCGTCCTGTATGGCGGCGCCCTGGCCGCGGCGCAACTGCGCGATTTTGCGGGCGCGCGCAGCCTGTGGCGCCAGCTCCCGCCGCTGACCGAGGGCGTTGTGCGCGCCCGGCAGGCGGTGGAGCTGCTGGGCATTGAGATTGATTTGCTGGCCGGCGTGGTGCCGCCCTCAGCTGCCACGGCCGATCTGGCCCAAGCCACCACGCGCGCCGAGGTGTTGACGGTGTCCCGTTCCCTGACGGCGGCGCGGCGCGGGCGCGAGGTGTCCGATCGGCTGCAGACCTGGGTCACGGCCCACCCCGGCGATGCCATGGCCTGGCAGATGCTGGCCGTGGCCTATGGCCAGCAAAACCAGACGGTGCGGGCGATTCGGGCAGATGCCGAAAGCCGCGTGGCACAGCGTGACTACCCGGCGGCGCTGGACCGGTTCAAGGCGGCGCAGGCGATGATGCGCAGCCAGCCCGGCAGTGCAGACCATGTGGAGGGTTCCATCATTGACACGCGCGCGCGTCAGGTGGAGTCACTGGTTAAAGCGCAGGCGCTGGAGGACAAAGTCAATCGCTAGCTGCAGCAGCGAGTAAAGCAGCGAGCCGATCAGCGCGGCGCCAAAGCCGGTGACGTTCAGGCCGCTGACCAGGCCGGCGGCGGCCCAGAACATCAGCGCGTTGACGATGAACAGGAACAGACCCAGCGTCACCAGCGTGACCGGCAGGGTCAGGACCACCAGGAGCGGGCGCACCACCATGTTCAGCGCGCCCAGCACGGCCGCCGCAATCAGCGCCCCCGTGAAGCTGCTCACCACCACACCCGAATAAAGATAAGCCACCGCCAGCAAGGCGGCTGCACTTAAAAGCCAGTTGATGATGAGTTTCATGGCCAAAGAATACCACCGCGCCACGGGCTGCGGCGCGCCTGGCTCAGGCCTGCAGGGTGCGCGCGGCCTCTGCCTGGCGTGCCACTTGGGCACGCCGGCTGACCCACCAGCCCGCACCCAGCACACCCGCAATGGCCAGCACGTAAGTGGCCCACTGCGCGGCCGTCTGCAGCGTGGCCGACCCGCCGTAAACCGGGGCCAGCAGGCGCTCGCCCACAATCATTTTGGCAGCAGTGAAGGCCAGCACGGCGGCGCCTGCCTTGATGATGATGGGGAAGCGCTCGACCAGTTTGAGCACCATGGTGCTGCCGTACACCACGATCGGCACGCTGACCAGCAGGCCAATCACGACCAGGTCAAACGCGCCATGCGCCGCGCCGGCCACGCCCAGCACGTTGTCAACGCCCATCAGGGCATCGGCGACCACAATCGTCTTCATCGCGCCCCAAAAGGTGCTGGCGACCGGGCCGTCATGCGCCTTGTCGCCCTGGTCGGCCAGCAGCTGGTAGGCAATCCACAGCAGGCCGAGTCCGCCCACCAGCATCAAACCGGGGATCTTGAGCAGCCAGACCACGCCCACCGTCATGACGGCGCGCACCGCAATCGCCCCGGCGGCGCCCCAGGCAATGGCTTTTTTCTGCAGATGGGGCGGCAGGTTGCGTGCCGCCAGCGCAATCACGATGGCGTTGTCGCCAGCCAGTACCAGGTCGATGATGATGATGGCCAGCAGCGCGGACCACCAGGGGGTCGAAAATAATTCCATGGCTCACATTCCTTCTCAAGTTTCGGCATGGAAATCCAGGGGACGGATTTCCGCATGACTGAAACCGAACAGGTAAAGGGTGCGCCGTGTGGGTGCAAAAGGGTGCCACGCGAGCCTCGATCAAACCGGTTCAGGTTCCAATCGAAGGTCTGGCTCGACCTGCAGCAGGGCTGCAGACCCAACAAACCGGAAGTGTGAACTTCGTATTGACGATTTGTTGATGCGATTTGGTGCCGTTGCAGGTGAACAGCTGCCAAAAAGCGTGGGAGTTACTCCCCTTCTGGGCGCTATTGGAACGTAAAGACAATGTCTTTTTCCGTAAAGGGTCTTTCGCCGCCTCGCCGATAATTCGGACCCAGGCCTTGCCACCCGCAAACCGCCTCATTTTTGCAGCTCTTGTTTTTTCCATGCCCCGCATCCATATCACCGACCTCGAAGCGGCCATCAACCACTGGCGCCACCAAAAGCCCTCGCCCGACGGCGTGACGCTGGCGCCCGAGCTGCGCGCGCTGGCCACGGTGTACGCGCGCATGGTGTTTCACCATGAGGACGAGGCGGGCGAGTCGCACTTTACGCCCGACGCGCTGGCCGCCTGGCTGGCCTGGTACGACACCACTGCCGACACGCCCTGCATCGCGATTTGCTCGACCAGCCAGGGCGATACGCTGTGCAAGGGCTGCGGGCGCAGCTTTGAAGAAGTGCAGCGCTGGCTCGAAATGACACCGTTTGAAAAGCGCAGCACCTGGCGGCGTATCACGCTGGAGGCCAGCGCCTGGCGCTTTGGCCGTTACGCCGACCGGGCGCTGGAAAACAAACAGCTGCCTTGATCGGGCTTTGAGCAGACCGGGAAAACCGGCCAGTGCTGAAGTGACAAGCCATTCTGGCCTTCAGCTTGTAAAGGACGGGCGCAGACCAGCTATTCATTCAGGCGCGAATGGCTGCCGATCTGGCCACACTGGCGCCAGCTGACCAGGTCCACGCCGCTGCGCTGAAAAGAGGTGTCACCCCCGTAAATCAAGCGCGGCGTCGCCACCGCCTCCGTGACGAATCGGGCCGACTTCTGGCCGGCGCGAATGTAGTCGCTGGTCGGCGTTTGTCCAGACTTGATTTCAACGGTCTGAATCAGCCCTGACGGGGTTTCATACAGCAAGTCCGCCTCCACGCCATTGTTGTCGCGCCAGAAAAACAGGTCCGCGGGCTGTCCCTGGTTGTAGCGCTGCTTGAGGTGCTCGGTCACGACCCAGTTTTCAAACAGGGCGCCGCGCATCGGGTGCAGCGGCAGCATCCCGGGTTCACGAATGCCCAGCAGCCAGCAAGCCAGGCCGGTATCGACAAAATACAGCTTGGGCGCTTTGACCAGCCGCTTGCCAAAATTGCGGTGGTAAGGCGGGAGCAGGTACACCACATCGCTGCTTTCCAGGACCGACATCCAGGCGCGCGCCGTAGTGTGCGTAATACCCGCCTCACCCGCCACTGCGCTGAGGTTGAGCAACTGCCCCGTGCGGCCCGCGCATAGTCGCAAAAAGCGCTGAAACACGCCCAAGTCTTGCACTTTCAGCACCTGCCGTACATCGCGCTCCAGGTAAGTTGCCACATAGCTGGCGAACCAGTCGCCCGGCTTCACGGCCTGCGTGTGCAGCACCGGGTAGCCGCCGCGCCACAGCAGGGCGTCAAGCGCCAGTGTGCCGTCGGCCACGCCCGCGAGCTCTGCGCCGGCCAGCGGGAGCAGCCGTGTCATGCCGACGCGCCCGGCCAGGGACTGCGTCACACCCGCCAGCAGGCCGAACTGCTGCGAGCCTGTGAGCACAAAGCGCCCGGCCTCGCGGTTCTCGTCCACCATGCCCTGAAGGTGAGAAAACAGATCGGGCCAGCGCTGCGCCTCGTCAAAAATGGCACCTTGGGGAAAGCGGGCCAGAAAGCCGCGGGGGTCTTCTTCGGCAAAGGCCCGCTCAATCGGGTCTTCCAGGCTCACATAGGGTTTGCTGGCAAACTGCGCGCGTGCCAGCGTGGTCTTGCCAGACTGGCGTGGACCGGTGATGGCAATGACTGGAAAGGACTGCGCCAAGCGATCGAGTGTGGCGGCGAGTTGTCGATGAAGCATGAATTAATTATACAAATTGATTAAATAAAATTCAATTTGTATAAATTGGAGTGGTTCGTCCCTCTGACTCTACACTGACCCCATGCGACGACTGACCCAAGCCCCCAATATTGCGATTGCCGCGCTATGGGCCGACGCCCTGCAGCAAGCCGGTTTCGAGGCCAGCGTGCAGCGCTATTTCCTGAGCGGCATCGCCGGTGAACTGCCGCCCGACCAGTGCCTGCCCGAAGTCTGGCTCACGCACGATGACGACGAGCCCCGGGCGCGCGCCGTGCTTGACGCGCTGCAAAACATGCCGCAGCGGCGCTGGCACTGCATTTGCGGGGAACTGGTCGAAGGCGGGTTTGAGCAGTGCTGGCAATGCGGCGCCGCCATGCCGCCGGAGTTGCGGTAGCAGCGCGCGCTGGCGGTGTTTAAACCCGCCTGGCGAGTTCGGCCGCCATGCCGGTGTAGCTGCCTGGCGTCATGGCCAGCAGGCGCTCTTTTTCCGCTTCGGGAATTTCCAGCGAGCGGATCAGGCCGTGCAGGTCTTCGGCCTTGACGGTTTTGCCGCGCGTGACTTCCTTGAGCTTTTCGTAGGCGCCCTGCACGCCGTAGCGGCGCATCACAGTCTGGATCGGTTCGGCCAGCACTTCCCACGCCTGGTCCAGGTCCTCGTCCAGCGCCTCGCGGTTGAGTTCCAGCTTGTTCAGCCCGGTGCACAGCGAGCTGTAGGCCAGCGCGCCATAGCCTAGGGCCACGCCCATGTTGCGCAGCACGGTGGAGTCGGTCAGGTCGCGCTGCCAGCGGCTGATGGGCAGCTTTTCGCTCATGTGGCGCAGCAGCGCGTTGGACAGGCCCAGGTTGCCTTCGGCGTTTTCAAAGTCAATCGGGTTGACCTTGTGCGGCATGGTGGACGAGCCGATTTCGCCGTCTTTCAGGCGCTGCTTGAAGTAGCCCACGCTGACGTAACCCCAGATGTCGCGCGCCAGGTCGATCAGGATGGTATTGGCGCGCGCCACGGCGTCGAACAGCTCGGCCATGTAGTCGTGCGGCTCGATCTGGATGCT
>NZ_JADMJK010000154.1:0-4240 GCF_018780625.1 Polaromonas sp.
CCGGCAATGGCCGGGCCGGGGCACACGCCGCACAGGCCCCAGCCCACGCCGAACAATGCGGCGCCCACGGCGGTGTCGCGGTTCCAGACGCTGGGGTGCTTGTGAAAGTGGTCGTCCAGCAGCGGCCGGGCGAGCAGGCGCGGCGCCAGCTTGTAGGCCAGCAGTGCCACCATCACGGCGCCGCCCATCACCAGCATCAGGCCGAAATCCTCGAAGCGCAGAAAGCTCAGCACCACTTCGGGCCGGATCATGCTGGAATACGACAGGCCAAAGCCAAACAGCGCGCCTGCCGCCAGCGTGGCCAGCGTGCCGGCAAGGGTCTTGTTTGGCGCGCTCATGGCAGCCACCGTGCGGCCAGATTGGCCGTCAGGAAGGCGGTGGCCATGAAGGTCAGCACCGCCATCAGCGACGGCAACTGCAGCGAGCCCAGCCCGCAAATGCCGTGGCCCGACGTGCAGCCGTTGCCCAGGCGCGCGCCGTAGCCGACCAAAAATCCGCCGATCAGCAACTGCCATGCCGGCACCGCCGTGGCTTCCGGCTTGCCGCCGGCAAAGCCCAGCCACCACACCAGCGCGCCCAAGATCAGCCCCAGCGCATACACCAGCCGCCAGCCGCGCGAGTCCACAAACCGCGCCTGCTGAAAAAACGGCCGGCGCACCACAAAAGACCAGGTGCTGGAGAACACCGTGCTCATGCCGCCGATGCGACCCGTCAGCACGAACAGCAGTGCCACCCCCGTGCCAATAATTACCCCGCCCAGCAGATAGTGCTGCCAGCCGAGGGGAAAAAGAGAAAGAGAAAGGTTCATGGTTCTGGATTATCCGTGGAGGGGTTCACTGGCATGGGGCCCGCCTTGCAGGTCCACACCAGCAAGAGGTTGTTGGCCGGCATGGCGTGCCGTGCTGAAAGGCGCAGCCCAGCGCCAGCGGCCACTTGCGCAACGTCTTCCAGGCGGCGAATGCCCCAGGCCGGGTTTTGCGCGCGCAGGCTTTGGTCAAACGCCCGGTTGCCGTCAGCGGTGGGTACATCATCTTCCAGGTAAGGCCCGTAGGTGATGAGCCTGCCGCCTGGCGCCAGGTGCCGGGCGCTGCCTTGCATCAGCGCGGCACAGGTGGCCCAGGGGGCGATGTGCAGCATGTTGGCGCAGTAAATCAGATCGAACCTGGGTTCGGGCTGTGTACCGCACGGCAGCCAGCGCGGCGCCATCACGTCCAGCCGCAACGGTGCGCGCACAGGGCTTGCCCCTTGCGGGGCCCGCGATGCGGCCATGGCGTTCAGCGCTTCGGGGTCTGCATCGGTGGGCTGCCAGGTCCAGTGGGGCAGGCCAGCGGCAAACCAGGCCACATGCTGACCCGTGCCCGAGGCAATCTCCAGCGCGCTGCCGCGTTCTGGCAGCACCTGGAGAAGCACGTCGAGGATGGCCTGCTTGTTGCGCTCTGCGGCGGGGCTGAACATGAGCTGGCTGTGGGAAGCAAGGAGGGTAGGGACCGTCGTTGCGCTCAAGGCAGGATCACGATGGCGCCGGTGGTCTGGCGGGCCTCGGCGGCGCGGTGGGCTTCGGGCAACTGGTCAAGCCGAAAGCGCGCGCCTATGGTGGCCCGCACCGCGCCGCTGGCCATCGCTGCAAACACGTCGGCTGCGTTCGCGCGGAAGGTGGCGGCATCGGCGTTGTGCGGAAAGACCGAGGGCCGCGTCAAAAACAGGCAACCTTTCTTGTTGAGCAGCTCCGGATCAATCGCCGGCGCCGGGCCAGAAGCCGCGCCGAACAGCACCACCATGCCAAACGGCGCGGTGCAGTCCAGCGAACCCATGAAGGTGTGCTGCGCCACCGAGTCGTACACCACGCGCGCCTTGCGCCCGCCGGTGGCTTCAATCACCTGTGCCACCCAGTCGGGCTGGGTGTAGTCGATGCAGGCCTCGCAGCCGGCCTGGCGGGCCAGTTCGCACTTGGCCGCCGAGCCTGCGGTGCCTATCACGGTGGCGCCCAGCGCCCTGGCCCAGCTGCACAGGATCAGGCCCACACCGCCCGCGGCGGCATGCACCAGCACCACGTCGCCTGGCTGCACGGGGTAGGTCTTTTTGACGAGGTACTGCGCCGTCATGGCCTTGAAGAAGATGGCCGCGGCGTCTTCGTCGCTGATGCCCGCCGGGATCCTGACCAGCTTGGCCGCCGGCACATTGCGCCGGTCGGCATAGGCGCCCACGCCCGCGTTCATGTAGACCACATGGTCGCCCAGCTGCAGGTCTGTCACGCCTTCGCCCAGCGCTTCCACCACACCGGCGGCCTCGTGCCCAAGCCCGGTGGGCGTTGGCAGCGGGTATTTGCCGGCGCGCTGGTAAATGTCGATGTAGTTAAAGCCAATGGCCGTCTGGCGCAATTGCACCTCGCCCGGGCCGGGGGCGGGCAGATCAAGCGTGGCCAGGCGCATGACCTCGGGGGCGCCGAATTCGGTGAGCTGGATGGAGCGTGCAAGTGTCATGGTGGGGCTACTTCAAAAAATTTGTAATTAAAACATGATGCGTAGCGCAGCGGGTTGCTGCTTCGGCGCGTGGGCCACAGGGCACCCTGGCGCGGGCGAACTTGCCCGCTTCAGACCTGGTGTTTAAACCCACATCAAGTGAAATGGAAAAGGAATGTGCATTTTCAGCTGCGTGGCGCGCAGTTTTATCATGCCCTCAATGCCTTGTTGCCCCATTGCCTTATGGCAAGGCCCGATTCTGCAATCTTGCGCCTGAAAGAAACCCTCCCATGACCCCTGAACAGCAAGAAGCCCTCCTTTGCATCGCCCTGTTGGCCGCCTTTGCCGATGGCCGCAAGGCCGATGCGGAACGCGAGGAAATTCGCCGCATCGCGGATTCCCTGTCCACTGAAGCAGGCGCGCCCAACCTGTCGCGGCTGTACCAGGACGTGCTGCTCAAGCGCGTCAGCGTGGCGGCCGCAGTGCAAAAACTCACCGACCCCAGCCACCGCCAACTGGCCTACGAAATGGCGGTTTGCGTCTGCGATGCCGATGGCCAGCAGACTGACGCGGAGCGCCGCTTCCTGGCCGATTTAAGGGGGCAGCTCGCGATAGACCCGGCCAAGGCACAGGCCTTTGACGCGCAGGCTGCCGCCCTGGCCGAAGTCAACCCGCCCGACACGGCCGTTCCCACGCCATCACCGGCCATTGCGGCGATTGCCGCTGTGCCGTCCACCGTCAATGACGCCGAACTGGACCGCTCCATCCTGAACCACGCGCTGGTCAATGGCGCGCTCGAGTTGCTGCCGCAGTCGTGGGCGTCCATGGCCATCATTCCGCTGCAGGTCAAGATGGTCTACGGCATCGGCAAGGCCCACGGCGTGACGCTGGACCAGGGTCATATCAAGGAATTCATCGCCGCCGCCGGCGTGGGCCTGACGTCCCAGTACCTGGAGCAATTTGGCCGCAAGCTGCTGGGTGGCCTGTTCGGCAAGCTGGCGGGAAAAACCATAGGCAAGGTCGGCGGCGCCGGCACCGGCATGGCGTTTTCGTTTGCCACCACCTACGCGCTGGGTCAACTGGCCAAGCGCTACTACGCCGGTGGCCGGGTCATGAGCACCGCGCTGCTGCGCGAAACTTACCAGGGCCTGCTAGCGCCCGCCAGGCAACTGCAAACCCAGTACCTGCCGCAGATCCAGCAAAAGGCGGCGACGCTGGATGCGGCCCAGGTCATGGCGCTGGTACGCGGCGGCTGAAGCCAGGGCTTCAACGTATGTCTTCAATCGCATGCCGCTTGTCGGGCACCTGCGGTGTGATCAGCGCGTAGCCCTGGTTTTGCCAGTGGACCAGTTCGGTCATGGCGGACGGTGCGATTTCAATGAAGGGCTGCAGGTCCGCTTCGGTGTAGCCGTAGTCCTGCATCGCCAGGCCGCAAATCCTGAACTTCACACCCTCCGCCGCGTAGTAGCGCATGCGCTGCACCACCTCCTGGTATTTTTCTTCGTTCTTGCGCGCGACCGTCACAATTTCGGTGCCGTGCAGCAGCACGATGATGCGCATGTCATCGGCAAACAGGCTGTAGGGCGCTTCAGTCAGCGGGTTGACCAGCGAGCGCAGCCAGTACAGCGCCGAGCCCATTTTGGCCGGACTGTCCAGGTACATGTCAAACAGAACCTTCGGGTTGGCGTAAGGGGTTTGCACCCGCTTGCCCTGCGCCAGGGCCGGCGCTCCCGCCACCAGCCCCAGGGCCAATGTCACCAGCAAGGCGCGGCGGCGTGCAT
>NZ_JADMJK010000154.1:4340-8044 GCF_018780625.1 Polaromonas sp.
GGCGGATAGATGAATCGGAAAAGTCGGTCATCGCGGTTCTCCTGGTGGCGCCTGGGTAGGGCGAAGCCTCAGTTTACGCAGTCGCTACGCTTGCGGCTATCTTTTGTGATGCGAGCCGCTTAGGCGTCCAGGAACAGCGCCGGGTCCACCATGGCGCGGTTCAGCATCACGCCCCAGTGCAGGTGCGGCCCCGTCACGCGGCCGGTGGCGCCCACGGCGCCCAGGCGCTCGCCGGTTTTCAGCAGGTCGCCCGGCTTCACGTCGATGGCGCTCAGGTGGCACACCATGCTCAGCAGGCCGCCGCCGTGGTCCATCCACACCGTGTTGCCGTTGAAGAAGTAGTCGCCGGTGTCAATCACCCGGCCCGTCAGCGGCGCGACGATGGGCGTGCCCGTGCCGGCCGCAATGTCCATGCCGCTGTGCGGACTGCGCGCCTGCCCGTTGAAAACGCGCCGCAGCCCGAAAGAGCTGGAGCGCCGTCCCGGCGTCGGCACCTGCATGCGCAAGGCCGAGGCCTGCGGCAAGGGCTCGCTGAAGGTGGCCATCACCGTGGCCTGGTGCGCGCGTTCGCGCTCGTAGCGCGCCGTGTCTTCGGGCGACAAGTCGACCGTGCGCGGCGACACCTTCAGGCGTTGCTCCAGGTAGCGCTTGCTGGCCACCGTGTAGGCCACTTGCCGCTGGCCGCCCCCGGCGGTTTGCACCGTGATGCGCGCCTGGCCGGGCTCGGCGGCCAGCGCAATGCCCACCAGCGCCGTCCACTCGATCACATCGCCCACCACCAGCAAGGGCACATCCCCTGCATGCGCGACCGGCCGCGCCGCCGCCGGGCCGAGCGACAGCCGGGCGACGCCTCCGGGAACCTGCAAGGCGTTCGGCCAGACACCGGACGGCGGCTGCGTGGTGGCTGCGGCCAGGGTTGACGCGGGCAGCGCCAGCAAGCCAGCGGCGCCCAGCAGGGCAGAGCGGCGCGTGAGTGGCCGGTGTGAGAGGCAGAGGTCAGGAGTGGGCACAGCGAATCCAGGGAAACGGTGAATGACAAAGCGCGGTGCGCAGGGTTGGGGCCTTATTTTGCGTGGGTGAGTCGCCTGTTTATTGCGGCGTCATCGTGATTTTGCCGTCCCGCACATAGTCCTCAAACTGGGTCAGCGGAATGGCCGTTAAACCCACAACGCCTTCGGCCGCCTCCCAACTGAGCGTGGCGCTGTCGGGTGCAAGCTCCACTTCCACGCGCCCGCGCGGGATTTCTATGAGGGCACCTTCGCCCGGCCTGTAGGTGACTTCACCGGTAATCATGGCGAACTGGGACATGGAAAATTCCTTTTTGAGTTGAACAACAGGCCGTAAAGCCCAAAAAGACATTTAGCACCAGAAGAAAGCCCAAGCGTGTCAGATAAGGGCGACGATGCACGCCGGCCACCACGTCCAGCCTGTCCCCGCCTGCGTCAAGCCCCAGGGCCTGACCGCACCAGGCGGGACGGAACCAGCCGCCGCATCTGCCCGCCCACCAGCGCCCGAAAGCGCGGGCTGTGCAGGCAGATGCCGCCGGCCAGCCCCACCAGGCAGCCCAGCGCGGTGTCGAAAAACCGCGCCTGGATCAGCGGCGCGGGCGATGTCTGCCCCAGCGTGGCGGCTTCGACCAGCAGGATCGTCAGGGGCGTGATGAAGATGGTGGCAACGGCGTAGTGCCGCACCACCACCGTCTCGATCACCAGCGTCAGCGCCATGAACGCCAGGGAAATCGTCCACTTGTCCAGCGGCAGCAACAGCAGGCCCCAGGCCAGCAGCAGGCCCACGCCCGTGCCCAGCACCCGGTGCAGCTGCTTGGTCCATACCGCGCGCAGCGACACGCCCTGGATCACGGCCAGGCAGCTGATCGGCACCCAGTAGGCTTTCTCCAGTTGCAGCGCCTGCGCCAGGGCCAGCGAGATGCCCACAAAAATGCCGATCACCACCGCGTCGAACACCACATAGTCAAAGCTGGCCGGCGGCAAGGGGCGCGCCGGCTGCGGCGCCTGAAGACGCAGGGCATAGAGGCTGTAGAAAAACGCGACCAGGCACGCCAGCAGCGTTCCCATGGTGACCAGCCCCACCATGAGCGGAACCTGCAGCGCCTCCAGCGGCGAATACGCCCCGATCGCCGCCGCCATGACAAAGAACAGGCTGCCCGGCGGCCCCAGGTCATAAAACCGGCAGACCATCGTGGCCAGGATGGCGATGAAAACCAGCACCGGCATCATCAGCAGCGGGAAAAAGTGGCTCATCGCCCCCAGCGTGTAGCAGGCTGTCATGGCAAACGCACAGGCCATCAGCGTTACCATGCGGTGCGACAGCGGCGTGTTGGGCAGGTACAGAAACACCAGACCGCCCAGCGACGAGACCAGCCCGTAGTCCAGATGGTCAAAATACGCGCCAATCAGCAGCGGCAGGCCCGTCGCCAGCGCTGCGGCGAACGGCATCTGCCACAGCCGGTCACTGGGTTTGAAGGTCAGCAGCAGCTGCAGCTCCTCGCGCACCAGCCGCTTCAGTTCAGCCCATCGGCTTGTGCTTGTGTTTGTCATGGATGTCGCCCCAGGGGGGGCTGCAAGTTAAAAGCTTAGTTCTTGGCGAACGCGTAGCTGACACTCTCGCTCTCGACCATGTCCAGAATGTCGTTCAGGACATCGTCGTCCTCGGTGCTTGCCCAGGTTTCCTCAGGGTTGCTGGCAAACAGGGGCTCAATGGCAATGTCCATGAACTGGTTGTCAGGCAGCTTCAGCACCTGCCCCCCTTCGGAGGTCTGGACAAGTTCCCAATCATCGGGGACGGACAGTTCCAGCTTGATGGTGACATTGAGTTTTTTCATGGTGGCTTCCTTTGGCTTTGGTTGTGACTTTGCGAGGTTAACCGAAGCCCGCCCATGGGCGCTGCAGATCAGGCCAGTTGGCAATCCCGTGGCCACAAAAATAATGAATTGATTGGAATCTGATCCAAAATTTTCCAGCAACGCCCGCAGCGGCGGATCGCTGCATTGCGATAGCATCGCCGCATGAGTACCCATTACGAGAGCGTTCACAGCGCCCTGCTTTACCCCGATGCCTTCCATGTGGCCGCCCCCGCTTTAGCCGTGGGGCGCGAAGTGTGGCCGCGCCAACCGGGTGTTTTTATCCGCGCGGCCCAAGCCCAGGAAACCGAAGAGGCCGCAGACGCAGACGCAGAAGCCGCAGACGCTGACAAGCCCCCGCGTGAGCCGCCGGCCCGTGCGCTGGTGGCCGGGCAATTTGGCCTGGTGCCGCGTTGGGTCAAGTCGGCTTCTGACGCCAGGCTGCGTTCGACCAAGCTGGTCAATGCCCGCTCGGAAACCGTGACCACGTCCAGCAACTTTCGCGACGCCTGGCTGGCCGGGCAGCGCTGCATCGTGCCAATGAGGGCGTTCATGGAAGACGACTGGCGCAGCGGCAAGGCCGTGCCCACCCGCATTGCCAGGGTCGATGGCAAGCCCATGGGCGTGGCGGGCTTGTGGGAAAGCTGGACCGGGGCTGAGGGCGAAGTCATCGTCAGCTACACCTTGCTCACGGTGAACGCCAACAGCCACGCGCTGATGAGCCGCTACCAACAGCCCGGCAATGAGAAACGCATGCTGGTGATCCTGAACGAGGGCGCCTACGACGCCTGGCTGAGCACCCGCCCGGAGAAGGCCCGGGAGTTCATGCGGGCCTATCCAGCCA
>NZ_JADMJK010000222.1 GCF_018780625.1 Polaromonas sp.
GATATGGCCCCCACGCTTTTCACTTCGTGTCATGCGCTGCCCCCCGAGGGGGCTGACCTTGCTTGGGGCGGCCCGGCGCTACGGTCATTGCCCACCAAACGCATGCGGGGTTTCACGCTGATCGAGCTGCTGGTGGCCATCGGCGTGATGGCGCTGATGGCGGGCTTGAGCTGGCGCGGGCTGGACGGCATGGCGCGCACGCAGTCGCAGGTCCAGCAGCGCGCCGACGGGGTGTTGACGCTGCAGGCGGGGCTGGCGCAATGGGCCGCCGACCTGGATGCGATGGTGGACTTGCCTGCCGCGCAGGATCCGCTGCCCGCTCAATTGCAGCCGATGGACTGGGACGGGCGCGGCCTGCGCATCACCCGGCGCAGCACCGTGGCGCCGGGCAGCGGGCTGCTGGTGGTGGCCTGGGCGCAGCGCAACGTGGAGGGCGCGGGCCAATGGCTGCGCTGGCAGTCGCGGCCGCTGCAAACACGCGCCGAGCTGCAGTCGGCCTGGGACCGCGCCGCACAGTGGGCGCAAAACCCCGGTGACGAGGAAAAACGGGACGAGGTGCGTATCACGCCGCTGGCGCAGTGGCAGGTTTTCTATTTCCGCAGCGATGCGTGGACCAACCCGCTGTCCAGCGACAACGCCGCGCCCCCCCCCGAGCAGGCCGCGGCCAGCGCACTGTCCCTCCCAGCGGGCGTGCGCCTGGTGCTGACGCTGCCGCCCGGCCAGGCCATCAGCGGCACCCTGACCCGCGACTGGGTGCGGCCGACGGTGGGAGGCGGTAAATCTTGAAGGCCCGTCAGTCCGGCGCCGCGCTGCTGACGGCGATGCTGACCGTCGCGCTGGTGGCGACCATGGCAGCGGCCGCGTTGTGGCAGCAGTGGCGCAGCGTGGAGGTGGAGGCGGCCGAACGGGCGCGTGTGCAGGCGCTCTGGGTGCTCACGGGCGCGCTCGACTGGTCGCGGCTGATTTTGCGCGAGGACGGGCGTTCGGGCGGGGCCGATCACCTCGGCGAGCCCTGGGCCGTGCCGCTCGAAGAAGCCCGGCTGTCGAGCTTTCTGGCGGCGGACAAAAACAACACTGCGGACAACGCAGACACCCTGCTGCAGGTCTTTCTGTCGGGCCGCATCAGCGACCTGCAGGCGCGCATGAACGTACTTAACCTGGTGGACATGGGCAGCAAGGCGAACCCCGCGCCGCCCCAGGGAACGGACGCCGTCGCAAGCACCAGCGCAGGCGGCCAGCAGCCCGGCGCGGGCATGACCGCCACGGTATCGGAGCCCGACCTGCAGGCTTTTTCGCGGCTGTTTGAACGGCTGGGACTGCAGCCCGGCGAGCTCACCGCGCTGGCAGAAAACCTGCGTTTTGCCCTGGACACCAGCGCGGGCAGTAGCGCTGTCTCACGGGCGCCCCTGCTGCCGCAGCGGGTGGAGCAGCTGGTCTGGCTCGGCCTGTCGCCGCGCAGCCTGGCACTGCTGCGCCCCTACATCACGCTGCTGCCCGTGCGCACCCCGGTCAATGTCAATACCGCCAGCGCCTTGGTGCTGTCTGCCAGCATTCCCCGGCTGGACCTGGCGCAGGCACAGCGGATGGTGAGCGCGCGCCAGGTCAGCCCGTTCCGCACGCTGGCCGATGCGGGCAAGCTGACGGGCGAGGCCGTCGGGCCGCTCAATGCCGCGCAGCACAGCGTGAACTCGCGCTTTTTTGAGGTGCGCGGGCGGCTGCGGCAAGCGCAAGGCGTGGTGGAGGAACATTCCGTGGTGCAGCGCGACGGACTGAATGTGAAGACCTTGTGGCGCGACCGGGGCGCCCAGGCGCCGCAGGACGCCCCCCTACAATGACGCTCAAAAGCCACGCATGACCACCCTGATCATTACCCTTCCCGAGGCGCTCCCCACAGCGGCCACGCCCTGCGACAGCGTGCTGAGCGCGGACGGGCGCACCGTCATGCGCCATGTCGAGGCGCCCATGGCCTTGCTGCCCGCCCCAACCGGCGTGGAGATTGTGGCCGTGGTGCCCGTGGGCCGGCTGTCCTGGCACCGGCTGACGCTGCCGCCCGGCACCCTGAACAAAGGGATTTTTCAGGAGGGCAACGCCCCGCGTCTGCGGAGCGTACTTGACGGCCTGCTCGAAGACCGGGTGCTGGACGACCCGGCCCAGCTGCACTTTGCCATTGCGCCGCAGGCCCAGGCCGGCGCGCCGATCTGGGTCGCCGCCTGCGACCGGGCCTGGCTGCACGCCTGGCTCGCGGCGCTGGAACAAGCCGGGCGGCCGGTCGCGCACATCGTGCCCGAAATGACGCCGCCCGCCGAAGAAGCCGGCCGCGCCTCGCTGCACGTCATCGGTAACCCCGACCAGGCGCAAGCAGTGCTAAGCGGCGCGGACGGCGTGAGCATGCTGCCGCTGTCCGTTGCCAGCGCCGCGCTCATAGACTGGCCCGAAGGCGCCGAGGTGGTGGCCGAGCCCGCGGTCGCCGCGCTGGCAGAACAATACTTCAAGCGCCCCGCCACCTTGCAGACCGGCCCCGAACGCTGGCTGCTGGCCGCGCAGTCGGCGTGGGACATGGCGCAGTTCGACCTGCTCTACACCCGCCGGGCGCGCACCCGCAAGCACCTGTCCGCGCTGGTCAAAACCCTGCTCCAGGCACCCCGCTGGCGCGCCGCACGCTGGGCCGCCCTGGCCCTGGTCGCCGTCAACCTGGCAGGCCTGCAGGCGTGGGCCTGGCAGGAAAAAGCGGCGCTCGCGGCAAAGCGCGCGGCCATACGGGACACCCTCACCGCCACCTTTCCGGAGGTCCGCGTGGTCGTCGATGCGCCGCTGCAAATGGCGCGTGCGCTGGCTGACCTGCAGCGCCGCAGCGGCACCGCGTCAAGCGCCGACCTGGAAACCATGCTGGCACAGTATCAGACCTCAGTGCCCGACGCGCGCGCGCCATCGGCGATTGAATTCACAGCCGGCGAGTTGCGCCTCAAAGGCCTGGATGCTGCAAGCCAGGGGCTGCGCGATGCCCCCACCCGCCTGCAGGCCCGGGGCTACAGCGCACGCCTGGACGGCGACAGCCTGCTGATCAAACTGGAACGCCAACCATGAGCCTGCCCCCTTCGATCCAGTCGCTGCAGGCCCGCTGGGCCCAACTGCAGGCCCGCGAAAAAAGCCTGCTGGCGCTGGCGGCCGGCCTGGTGCTGGTCACCCTGCTGTGGCAGTTGAGCCTGGCGCCGGCACTGACCACGCTGCGCACGGCTGATGACCAGGCCCGCGCGCTCAATGCCCAACTCCAGCAGATGCAGGCCATGCAGACCGAAGCCAGGGCCTTGCAACAACAGCCCACGCTGGGCTTTGACGAGGCGCTGCGCGCGCTCACCCTGGCGACCGAGCAGACGCTGGGCGCCACGGCCAGACTCAACACGGCAGGCGACCGTACCAGCGTCACGCTGCAAGGGGCATCCGCCGACGCCCTGGCCCAGTGGCTGGCGCAGGCGCGGCTCAATGCGCGATCCGTGCCGGCCGAAGCCCGTCTGGTGCGCGCCGTGGCGCCTGGTGCACCCGGCGGTGCGACCTGGAACGGCGTGCTGGTGATGCAGTTGCCCGCACGCTAAAGCCATGCATTCATGAAGTACACGCTGACCTCGCGCGCGACTGCTGCCGCCTCTGCGCCCTGGCGCTGGGCGCTGGCGGGTGCGCTGAGCGGGCTGCTGCTGGCTACCCTGGTGTTTGCGCCGGCGCGCTGGCTGGCCACCGCAGTGCACCAGGCCAGCGGCCAGCAAATCAGCCTGCTGGAGCCCCGCGGCAGCCTGTGGCAGGGCTCGGCCCAGCTGGTGCTGTCGGGCGGCGCAGGCAGCCGCGACGCGATGGCGCTGCCCGGCCAGGTAGGCTGGCGCATCCGCCCGGCCTGGAGCGGCGCCGTGGCCCACATTTCGGCCGCGTGCTGCACCCCGCAGCCGCTGCAACTCAAAGCCGCGCTCGTGGGCTGGGGCGGCCTGCGGCTGACGCTGGCCGACGGCCAGTCCCAGTGGCCGGCCAGCCTGCTGGGCGGGCTGGGGACGCCCTGGAACACCGTGCAGCCGCAGGGCCAGCTCGTGGCATCGACGCAGGGCTTTCATGCGGAATGGATCCAGGGACGACTGAACCTGGCGGGGCGCCTGCAACTCGATGCCACGCAGATTTCGTCGCGCTTGTCCACGCTCAAGCCCATGGGCAGTTACCGCCTTACACTGCTGGGAGGGCCTACCGCCAGCCTGCAACTTGAAACGCTGGAGGGCAGCCTGCAGCTGACGGGCCAGGGCCAGTGGGTGGGGCAGCGGCTGCGCTTTGACGGGGTGGCCAGCGCCGCGCCTGAGCGCGTCGAAGCACTTTCGAATCTTCTGAACATCATTGGACGACGCAACGGCGCGCGCGCCATCATCAAAGTGGGCTAACCGTGAAATTACGCTGCATCAAACATCTTGTGTCCAAAAACCGTCCAATTGCTATATTTTCAATAGCTGGATACGCCCTTTTATCTGGGGCCATCGGTCTTTTTTCTTTAAATATTCAGGCGCAGACCGCCGTTGAGGCGCCCACCCCGGCGCCCCGACGCGGCGAGCCGGTCACGCTGAACTTTGTCAACGCCGACATCGATGCGGTGGCGCGCACCATGGCCGTCATCACCGGCCGCAACGTGGTGGTGGACCCGCGCGTCAAAGGCACGATCACGCTGACCACCGAACGCCCGGTGCCCCCGGCCGTGGCCTACAACCAGTTTCTGGCCGCGCTGCGGCTGCAGGGCTTTACCTCCGTCAATGCGGCCGGCCTGGACAAGATCGTGCCCGAAGCCGACGCCAAGCTGCAGAGCAGCGCCGTGTCCACCAATGTGCCTGTGAGCGGCGGCCAGATTGCCACCACCATCTTCAAGCTCAACTATGAGAACGCCAACAACCTGCTGCCCATCCTGCGCCCGCTGATCAGCCCCAACAACACCATCAACGTCAACCCCGGCAACAACTCGCTGGTGATCACCGACTACGCCGACAACCTGAACCGCCTGGGCCGCATCATCGCCGCGCTGGATGTGGCCAATGCCACTGATGTGGAGCTGATTGCGCTTCGCCATGTGGCCGCCATCGACGTCGCGCCGCTGATCGCCCGGCTGCTGGAAAGCAGCGCGGGCGGCGCCCAGCCAAGCACCGAGGCCAGCTACAAGACCACCGTGCTCGCCGAGCCCCGCAGCAACTCGCTGATCGTGCGCGCGGCCAATCCGGCCCGGCTGGCACTGGTCCGGTCGCTGGCAGAAAAACTCGACCAGCCCGCCATGAATGGCCCCAACGGAGCGGCCGGCAATATTTATGTGGTTTACCTGAAGAACGCCGATGCCGCCAAGCTGGCCGTGGTGTTGCGCGCCGCCATGACCAGCGGCACAGCAGCCGCTGGCGCCGGTGTCAGCACGGCCGGCGTGAGCGTACCCGCGGCGGCGGCAATGCCGGTCAACCTGTCGGGCGCCAGCGCCGCCGCCACGTCGCCGGTCACCCCCAGCGGCGCGCCCTCCACCGGCGGCGGCATCCAGGCCGATCCGGCCACCAACTCGCTGATCATCACGGCGTCCGAGCCGCAATACCGGCAACTGCGCGCCGTCATCGACAAGCTCGATGCCCGGCGTGCCCAGGTCTATGTCGAAAGCCTGATTGCCGAAGTCAACGTGGACAAGGCTGCCGAGTTCGGCATCCAGTGGCAGGGCCCGCTGGGCGGCAAGGGCGACAGCCTGATCGGGCTGCTGGGCACCAACTTTGGCACCGGCGGCAAGAACATCATCACGCAGGCCACGCAGGCCGGCTCGGTGGCGCCCGGCACGGGCTTTAACGCAGGCGTGGCGGCGCGCAGCAACGGCGTCTACTTTCTCGGCTTTCTGGCCAACTTTCTGCAAACCTCGGGCGCCGGCAACATCCTGTCCACCCCCAACCTGCTGACGCTGGACAACGAAGAGGCCAAGATCGTCATCGGCCAGAACGTGCCCTTTGTCACCGGGCAGTACACCAACGCCGGCGGCGGCACCAACGCCGGCAGCGTCAACCCGTTCCAGACCGTCGAGCGCAAGGACGTGGGCCTGACCCTGCGCGTCAAGCCCCAGATCAGCGAGAACGGCACGGTCAAGATGGCCATCTTCCAGGAGGTGTCCAGCGTGCAGCCGGGATCGGTCAATTCAGCCACCGGCCTGATCACCAACAAGCGCTCGATCGAGTCGAACGTGCTGGTCGAAGACGGCTCCATCATCGTGCTGGGCGGACTGCTGCAGGACGAATACTCCGGCAACCAGGAGAAGGTGCCGGGGCTGGGCGATGTGCCGGTGTTTGGCAACCTGTTCAAGTCCGAGAGCCGCAGCCGCAAGAAAACCAACCTGATGGTGTTTTTGCGGCCCGTGGTGGTGCGCGATGCAGCATCCACCGACGCGCTGTCGCTGGACCGCTACGATCTCATGCGCACGACCCAGCAACGGGCCCAGCCCCTGCCCAGCACGCTGGTGCCCATCAACGACTCGCCGGTGCTGCCACCTTCCGAAAGATAAGCCATGCAGCCGGTGCGCTACCCCCTGCCCTACGCGTTTGCGCGCAGCCAGCAACTGCTGCTGGAAGACCATGACGGCGAACTGACGCTGTGGCTGCACCGCCTGGGCGCGGGCGGCGTCAGCGAGGTGATGCGCAAGTTTGACGTGCAGCAGGTGCAATGCGAAGCACCCGAGCTGCTGCAGCAGCGCATCAGCGCAGCCTATGCGCAGAGCGAGTCGAGCGCCGCCACCGTGATCAGCGAAGTCGAAAGCGACGTGGATTTGTCGCGCATGATGCAGGCCCTGCCCGCGATCGAGGACTTGCTCGAAAATTCGGACGACGCGCCCATCATCCGCATGCTCAACGCGCTGCTGACGCAGGCCGCGCGCGACGGCGCCAGCGACATCCACATCGAGCCCTACGAGCGCCATTCGAGCGTGCGTTTCCGGGTTGACGGCTCGCTGCGCGACGTGGTGCAGCCCAACCGCGCGCTGCACGCCGCGCTGATCTCGCGCCTGAAGATCATGGCCGAGCTCGACATTGCCGAAAAGCGCCTGCCGCAAGACGGCCGCATCAGCCTGCGCATCGGCACCCGGGCGGTCGACGTGCGCGTCAGCACCTTGCCCAGCGCCCATGGCGAGCGCGCCGTGCTGCGCCTGCTCGACAAGAGCGGCGAGCGCCTGAACCTGGAAGCCGTGGGCATGCAGGGCGAGGCGCTCAAGCGCTTCGAGCAACTGGTGGCGCAGCCGCACGGCATTATTTTGGTGACCGGGCCTACCGGCTCGGGCAAAAGCACCACGCTCTATGCCGCACTGGAGCGGCTGGACACGCGGCGCCAGAACATCATGACGGTCGAAGACCCGATCGAGTACGAACTGCCCGGCGTCGGCCAGACCCAGGTCAACGCCAAAATAGACCTGACCTTTGCCAAGGCCCTGCGCGCCATCCTGCGGCAGGACCCGGACGTGATCATGATTGGCGAAATCCGCGACTTTGAAACCGCGCAAATCGCCATTCAGGCCTCGCTGACCGGCCACCTGGTGCTGGCCACGCTGCACACCAACGACGCCGCCAGCGCCGTGACGCGGCTGACCGACATGGGCATAGAGCCCTTCCTGCTCAGTTCCTCGCTGCTGGGCGTGCTGGCGCAGCGGCTGGTGCGCAAGGTCTGCACCCATTGCCACGGCGCAGGCTGCACCGTCTGCGGGCAAACCGGCTACCAGGGCCGCACCGGCGTGTTCGAGCTGCTGGTGACCAACGACGCGATCCGCGAGCAGATCCACACCCAGGCGTCAGAAGCCGAGATTCGCGCCGCCGCCCTGCAAAGCGGCATGACGCTGATGCGCGACGACGGCGAGCGCCTGGTGCAGGCCGGCATCACCACGCGTGAAGAGCTGGTGCGCGTCACAAGAGACTGAAAAAATGGCCCCCACGCTTGTCACTTCGTGTACTGCGCTGCCCCCCGAGGGGGCTGAAC
>NZ_JADMJK010000155.1 GCF_018780625.1 Polaromonas sp.
GTGCCGGTGATCAAGGTGGCCACCCGCACCGACCTGGCCCGGCGCTGGCATGACCTGATGGACATCAACGCCGGGCGCATCGCCGACGGCGATGCCACGATTGAAGACGTCGGCCGCGAGCTGTTCCAGTTCATGCTCGACGTGGCCAGCGGCCGCAAGAAAACCTGGGCCGAGCACTGGAAGCTGCACAACGCGCTGGTGCTGTTCAACCCGGCGCCAGTCACATGACACACGAAGCAACACCGCCGTCATTCCCGCCTGCGCGGTAATGACGCACGGCAAGCTGACACTTTCCACTTTTTAACCAACCTGTTCAACAAACAACCATGACCCAACAACACGACAACCTGATCGGCGGCCAATGGCTGGCTGGCAGCAACTACACGCCTAACATCAACCCGTCCGATTTGTCCGACGTGATCGGCGAGTACACGCAGGCCAGCGCCGAGCAGCTCGACGCCGCCGTGCAAGCCGCCCGCGCCGCCTTTCCCGCCTGGTCCGTGTCCAGTATCCAGGCCCGGGCCGATGCCTTGGACAAGATCGGCACCGAAATCCTGGCGCGCCGCGAGGAACTGGGCACGCTGCTGGCCAGGGAAGAAGGCAAGACCAAGGCTGAAGGTATTGGCGAGGCCACCCGTGCCGGCAACATCTTCAAGTTCTTCGCTGGCGAATGCCTGCGTCTGACGGGCGAAGTCGTGCCCTCGGTGCGCCCTGGCATTGGCGTGGAAATCACCCGCGAGCCGGTCGGCGTCGTCGGCATCATCACGCCGTGGAATTTCCCTATCGCCATTCCGGCCTGGAAAATCGCCCCGGCGCTGGCCTATGGCAACTGCGTCGTGATGAAGCCGGCTGACCTGGTGCCGGGCTGCGCCTGGGCGCTGGCCGAGATCATCAGCCGCAGCGGCATTCCGGCCGGCGTGTTCAACCTGGTCATGGGCCGGGGCAGCGTGATTGGCGACCCGCTGGTCAACCATCCGGGCGTGGACGCCATCAGCTTTACCGGCTCGCAGGGTGTGGGCGCGCGCATTGCCCAGCAGTGCGCCGTCAACCTGAAAAAAGTCCAGCTGGAGATGGGCGGCAAGAACCCGCAGGTCATCCTGGACGACGCCGACCTGGCGCAGGCGGTCGAACTGAGTGTGCAAAGCGCGTTCTTCTCCACCGGCCAGCGCTGCACGGCGTCGAGCCGGCTGATCGTCACGGACGGCATCTACCCGAAATTCGTGGAAGCCATGAAGGCGCGTATGGCCACGCTGAAGGTCGGCGACGCGCTGGCCGCCGGCATCGACATTGGCCCGGTGTCGTCGCTGGCGCAACTGGAGCAGGATCTCAGTTATGTGGACATCGGCCAGGCCGAAGGCGCCGTGCTGCTGGCCGGCGGCGAGCGGCTCAAGCTCGCGACCGACGGCTTTTTCATGGCGCCCGCGCTGCTGACCGACACCACGGCCGGCATGCGCATCAACCGCGAGGAAGTGTTCGGCCCGGTCGCCAGCATCATCCGTGTCAAGGGCTACGAGGAAGCGCTGCTTGAAGCCAACAACACGCCGTTTGGCCTGGCTGCGGGCGTGGCCACCACCAGCCTGAAATACGCCACGCACTTCAAGCGCCACAGCCAGGCCGGCATGGTCATGGTGAACCTGCCGACAGCCGGCGTGGACTACCACGTGCCGTTCGGTGGCCGCAAGGGTTCGAGCTACGGGCCGCGCGAGCAGGGCCGCTATGCGCAGGAGTTCTACACCGTCGTCAAGACCGCCTACACGCTGGCCTGACCCGACCTGACCCTACCCAAACTTGAAAAGAGGCCCTCCATGACACCAGCCACCCCGTACCAGAGTTTTCCCAACAGCCTCAAGCGCGACCTGCTGGCCGGCAAGAAGCTGATCGGCTGCTGGTCGTCGCTGTCCAATGCCATCACCACCGAAGCCCTGGGCGTGGCCGGTTTTGACTGGATATTGCTCGACGGCGAGCATTCGCCCAACGACGTGTCCACTTTCATTCCGCAGCTGATGGCGCTGAAAGACAGCGTCAGCGCGCCGGTAGTGCGGCCCACTTGCAACGACGCGGTGGAAATCAAGCGCCTGCTGGACGCCGGTTTCTACAACTTCCTGATTCCGTTCGTTGAAAACGCTGACGAGGCCCGGCGCGCGGTGGCGGCCACGCGTTACCCGCCGCAGGGCATTCGCGGCGTCTCTGTTTCGCAGCGCAGCAACCGCTACGGCACGATTCCTGACTATTTCACGACGGTCAATGCGCATATCTGCGTGATGGTGCAGATCGAAAGCCTGGCCGCTGCGGCGGCTGCGCGCGAGATTGCCGCACTGGACGGGGTGGACTGCCTTTTCGTCGGGCCTTCCGATTTGGCCGCAGGCATGGGCCACATCGGCAACGCCGGCCATCCGGATGTGCAGGCGGTCATTGCCGCCGTATTTGCCGATGCCAAGGCCTGCGGCAAGCCTTCTGGCATCCTGGCGCCGGTCGAGGCAGACGCCCGCCGTTACCTGGCAATGGGCGCGACCTTTGTCGGCGTCGGCAGCGACCTGGGCGCGTTCCGGTCGGCCACGCAGGCCCTGTGCGACCGTTACCGCGACTGAGCATCCAACCCCTTTTTTAAATTTTTAACTGGAATATTGCCATGCACAAACTTGGATTTATTGGCCTGGGCATCATGGGCGCGCCGATGGCGGCGCATCTGATCGCGGCGGGGCACGAAGTGTTCCTCAACACCCGCAGCACCGTACCCGCAGAGTTGCTGACGGGCCAGGCAACGGCCTGCAACTCGGCCAGGGAAGTCGCCGAAAAAGCCGACATCATCTTCCTGATGCTGCCCGACACGCCCGATGTGGCCAAGGTGCTGTTCGGCGACGATGGCGTGGCCAGCGGGCTGCGCCAGGGCAAGACCGTCGTGGACATGAGTTCCATCTCGCCGATGGATACGAAGGAATTCGCCGGGAAAATCAATGCCCTGGGCTGCGACTACCTCGATGCGCCGGTGTCCGGCGGTGAAGTCGGTGCCAGGGCCGGCAGCCTGAGCATCATGGTCGGCGGCCCCGAGGCGACGTTCGAGCAGGTCAAGCCGCTGTTCGAACTGATGGGCAAGAACATCACGCTGGTCGGCGGCAACGGCGACGGCCAGACCTGCAAGGTCGCCAACCAGATCATCGTGGCGCTGAACATTGCCGCCGTCGGCGAAGCCCTGCTGTTTGCCAGCAAGGCCGGCGCCGACCCGGCCAGGGTGCGCCAGGCGCTGATGGGCGGCTTTGCCGCGTCGCGCATTCTGGAAGTGCATGGCGAACGCATGATCAAGCGGACTTTCAACCCGGGCTTTCGCATCGGCCTGCACCAGAAGGATCTGAGCCTGGCCCTGGCCGGTGCCCGCACCTTGGGCGTGGCCTTGCCGCAAACCGCCGGTGCGGCGCAATTGATGCAGGTCTGCGCCGCCAACGGCATGCAGGACCTGGACCATTCGGCGCTGGTGCGCAGCCTGGAAATCATGGCCAACCACACGGTGGCCTGAGCCCGCCACAGCTTTCATGACATCAAGGAGACAAGCATGACCCTCAATCGACGTGATCTTTTAGGCGCTTCACTGGCGCTTGGCATGGGCGCCGCCAGCGCGCAGTCGCCCAACTGGCCGGCCAAACCGATCCGCATCGTGGTGCCGTACCCGCCGGGCGGTTCCTCGGACATCATCGCAAGGTCGATTGCCCAGCCCCTGTCGGAGGCGCTCAAGCAGCCGGTCATCGTGGAAAACAAGGCGGGCGCCAACGGCAACCTGGGCGCCGATTACGTCGCCAAGTCGGCACCCGATGGCTACACCCTGCTGCTGTGCGACACCGGCGCGCTGGCCATCAGCCCCTCGGTCTACACCCGGCTGGCATTCGATCCGTCCAGGGATTTGCGCGGCGTGACCATGCTGGCGTATTCGCCGCATTTGCTGGTGGTGCATCCGTCGGTGCCGGCCAACAACCTCAAGGAACTGGTGGCGCTGTCCAAACAGAAAGAGTTGAACTTTGCCGTGACTGCCATGGGCAGCGCACCGCACCTGGCCGGCGTGGCGGTCGAGCGCGCCAGTGGCGCCAAGTGGCAGTACATCCCGTACAAGGGCGGCTCGCAGGCCATCACCGACACGATTGCGGGCCAGACCCAGATCCTGATGAACGGCATGCTGGCCACCTTGCCGTTTGTCCAGAGCGGAAAACTCAAGATCCTCGGCGTTTCCAAAGGCAGCCGCATGCCGCTGATCGGCGACGTGCCGACGCTGGCCGAACAGGGCCTGGCCAGTTTCGAGTCGGGCACCTGGCAGGGCATGCTGGTGACCAACGGCACACCCGCCGCCATCGTCAGCCGGCTCAATGCCGAGCTCATCAAGGTCATCCGCCATCCGGACATCCGCGCCAAGCTGGCCGGGCAGGGTGCCGAGGTCGTGACCATGGCGCCGACTCAACAGGACGCCTTTTTTATGCAAGAAAAATCCCGCTGGGCCAAAGTCGTGGCCGAAGCGGGCATCAAGCTGGACTGAAGAAAAATCCTGATTTGATAGCTATGCGTGCCCGTCTGGTATAGGCTGGAGCCCTATTTCATTGATAAAACGGCGCCGCCGCGGCTAGCCCGTCGGCAGCCAGCCACGCACCATTCACCATGAACCTCAACGCCTTTTCATCGCCGCGCTTGCTGGACCCGGCGCGGTTTGAGCGCGAGGTGGGCGGCAAGCCAGTCCGCCTGTTCACCTTGCGCAACGCCGCCGGCATGGTCGCGGGCATCACCAACTACGGCGCCAGGATCGAGCAGATCCTGGCGCCCGACCGGCTGGGCCGTCTGGATGACGTGGTCCTGGGCTATGACAGCCTGGAAGGCGTCATGGGCGGCTCGCCTTCCATGGGTGCCTTCATCGGGCGCTATGCCGGACGTATCGGCCATGCCCGCCTCACGCTGGACGGAACGCAACACCTGCTGGGCGCCAACAACGGACCGCATTGCCTGCACGGCGGGCTCAGGGGTTCGCGGTTCAGGGTGTTCGATGCGCTGCAAACCAGCCCCTCCCGCGTCGACATGACCTATGTGTTTGCTGACGGGGAAGAAGGCTTTCCCGGCGCGCTGGCGCTTCGCCTGAGCTACCGCCTGCTTGAAAACAATGCACTGGTGCTGGACTACGAAGCGGTGGCGCTCGATAAGCCGACGGTCGCCAGCTTCGCGAGTCACGCGTTTTTCAACCTCAACGGCGAGTCCAGCGGCAGCGCGCTGGACCATGAAGTGACCATTTTTGCGGATCGCTACTTTGGCATGACGCCCGATCTGGTGGCCACAGGGGCGTTGCTGCCGGTGGGCCAGACCCCGTTTGACTTTCGCCAGCCTACGGTACTGGACGCCCGGATACCCTGTGATGAACTGCAAGGCTATGACCACTGTTACCTGGTGAATCGCGCCGAGGCGGAAGGACTTGCCTTGTGCGCCCGCCTCAAGGCGCCGAAAACCGGGCGGGTGATGGAGGTCTGGTCCACCGAAGCGGCCCTGCAGTTCTACACCGGGCTGCTGCCGCTCCAGGCGCTGCCGGGCGGCCCGGGCAAAAGCAGCCAAGCTTATTTTCCGCAGCAAGGCTTGTGCTTTGAGCCTCAGGGCTACCCGAATGCGCCCAATTGCCCGGACTTTCCCTCGGCGGTTTACCTGCCGGGCCAGCCCAGGACCGGCTCCACGGTTTACCGCTTCAGCACCGATCCCGACTGATGCGGCCGCCAAGGCCAGGGGCCGGAACACAAGGCCCGCATCGCTTACCCGCAGGCCATGCGTATGGGTGTATAAACTTCAGTCCCTCATCGGTCATGCGCCGCGTTTTTCTAAACAGGCCGCATGCCCTGATCACCCCGAACAAAGCCAGGCGCGTTGAAGCGCCACAACACCAAGGAATCTCCAATATGGGCGCACAGTGGAAAGCAAAAGGCAAGGAACTGGCCGCAAATGCCAGGGGCCGGATGTTTGGAAAATTGGCCAAAGACATCATGATTGCGGCGCGCAGCGGGGCCGACCCGGCTTCCAACGCGCGGCTGCGGCTGGTGGTGGAGCAGGCCCGCAAAGTCTCCATGCCCAAGGAAACCCTGGACCGCGCCATCAAAAAAGGGGCTGGGCTCACTGGCGAGGCGGTCCACTTTGAACACGTGATTTACGAAGGCTATGCGCCGCACCGCGTCCCGGTGATGGTGGAATGCCTGACCGACAATGTCAACCGCACCGCCCCTGAAATGCGCGTCTTGTTCCGCAAGGGGCAGCTTGGCACCTCGGGCTCGGTGGCGTGGGATTTTGACCATGTGGGCATGATTGAAGCCGAGCCCGCAGCCCCAGGCGCCGATGCGGAACTGGCCGCCATTGAAGCGGGCGCGCAGGACTTTGAGCCGGGCGAGGAAGAAGGCACGACGACCTTCCTGACCGACCCCGCCGACCTGGACCTGGTGAGCCGCGCGCTGCCAGCCCAAGGCTTCAACGTCCTGTCCGCCAAGCTGGGCTACAAGGCCAAGAACCCGATAGACCCCGCCAGCTTGAGCGCCGAGGCGCTGGAAGAAGTCGAGGCCTTCCTGGCCGCCATCGATGCGAATGACGATGTGCAGAATATTTTTGCGGGCCTGGCGGGCTAAGGCAGCCGTCTCAAAATTTGCCCATAAAAAAGCGGCCAGCGCCTTGTGAAAGGCGCTGGCCGCTTTGTTGGCGACGGGCTGGTTTTTACAGCGTGTCGATAAAGCTGCGCAGCTTGTCGCTGCGGCTGGGGTGCTTGAGCTTGCGCAAGGCCTTGGCTTCAATCTGGCGAATCCGCTCGCGTGTCACGTCAAACTGCTTGCCGACTTCTTCCAGCGTGTGGTCGGTGGACATCTCGATGCCGAAACGCATGCGCAGCACCTTGGCTTCGCGCGGCGTCAGGCTGTCCAGGATGTCTTTCACGACATCGCGCAGGCCGGCCTGCATCGCCGCTTCCAGCGGTGCCGTGTTGGCGCCGTCTTCAATGAAGTCGCCCAGGTGGGAGTCGTCATCGTCGCCAATCGGCGTTTCCATGGAAATCGGCTCCTTGGCGATCTTCATGATCTTGCGGATTTTCTCTTCCGGAATCTCCATCTTCTCGGCCAGAACGCTGGCATCGGGCTCAAAGCCGAACTCCTGCAAATGCTGGCGGCTCAGACGGTTCATCTTGTTGATGGTCTCGATCATGTGCACCGGGATACGGATGGTGCGGGCCTGGTCCGCGATGGAGCGCGTGATGGCCTGACGAATCCACCAGGTGGCGTAGGTCGAGAATTTGTAGCCGCGGCGGTATTCAAACTTGTCCACGGCTTTCATCAAGCCGATGTTGCCTTCCTGGATCAAGTCCAGGAACTGCAGGCCGCGGTTGGTGTATTTCTTGGCAATCGAAATCACCAGGCGCAAGTTGGCCTCGATCATTTCCTTCTTGGCGTCGCGCGAGTTGGACTCGCCTTCGTTCATGCGCTTGTTGATGTCTTTCAGCTGGTGCAGCGGCACCACCACGCGCGCCTGCAACTCGCCCAGCTTGGTCTGCAGTTCCTGGATGGGCGGAATGTTGCGCGCCATGACGTTTGACCACGGCTTGCCGGCTGCGACCTGTTTTTCAACCCATTTGAGGTTGAGCAGGTTGGGCGGAAAGTCCTTGATGAAGGTTTCCTGCGGCATGCCGCATTTCTCGACGATGATGCGGCGCAGCTCGCGCTCTTTCTTGCGCACGTCCAGCACCTGGCCGCGCAGCAGGTCGCACAGCTTTTCAATGGTCTTGGCGGTAAAACGCACCGTCATCAACTCATCGCTCAGCGCCTTCTGGGCCTTGACGTATGCCGGCGTGCCGTAGCCTTCCTTCTCATAGATCTTGCGGACCTTTTCCGACAGGGTCGCGACGGTGTCAAAGCGGCTGAGGGCTTCTTTTTTCAGCTCTTCAAGCTTCTTGGTCAGCGCCTTGGAGCCGCCCTTGCCGTCGTC
>NZ_JADMJK010000153.1 GCF_018780625.1 Polaromonas sp.
GCAGGGTACTTGGTCCCCGTGGATTTGGTGGCGGGCAGTTTGTCGTTGGTCCAGTAGCTGCGTTTGTTTTTGGCGGGCGGATTGATCACGCCGGCGATATGGCCCGAAGCGCCCATCACGAAGCGCTTTTTGCCCGGCAGCACCTGCGTGGACGCATAGGCCCCGCCAATCGGCACGATATGGTCTTCACGCGAGCCGTAGATGTAGACCGGAATGTCGATCGTGCGCAGGTCGACCTTTTCGCCGCACACCACGGTTTTACCGGGCTTGACCAGGTTGTTTTCATGGTAGGTATTGCGCAGGTACCAGGCATACCAGGGGCCCGGCAGGTTGGTCGAGTCGCTGTTCCAGTACAGCAGGTCAAACGGCGGCGGCGTTTCGCCCTTGAGGTAGTTGCCCACCACGTAATTCCAGACCAGGTCGTTGGGGCGCAAAAAGCTGAAGGTCGATGCCAGATCCGTGCCCTTGAGCAAACCGCCCTTGCCCATCTCCTGCTCACGGTACTTGACGGAGTCTTCGTCGATAAAGATGTCCAGAATGCCGGTGTCGGTGAAGTCCAGCAGCGACGTCAGCAGCGTGGCACTGGCCACCGGCTTTTGGCCGCGTGCCGCCAGCACCGACAACGCGGTGCCCAAAATCGTGCCGCCCACGCAAAACCCGAGGGCATTGACGGTGTCGGCGCCGGTGATGTCCTGCACGACCTCGATCGCCTTGATGGGGGCGTTCTCGATGTAGTCGTCCCAGGTCTTGTCGGCCATGGACTCGTCCGGGTTGCGCCAGCTCACCACGAAGGTGCGGTGCCCCTGGGCCACCGCATAGCGGATCAGGGAGTTTTCGGGCTGCAGATCAAGGATGTAGAACTTGTTGATGCAGGGCGGCACCAGCAGGAAAGGCTTTTCAAACACCTTGCCGGTCAGCGGCTTGTATTCAAGCAGCTGAAAATAGTCGTTTTCAAACACCACCGCGCCTTCGGTGGTGGCAACGTTTTTGCCGACCTCGAACAGGCTTTCGTCGGTCATGGACACATGGCCCTGCTTCATGTCGTGCAGCAGGTTTTGCATGCCCTTGGCAATGCTTTCGCCCTTGCTTTCCAGCGCCTTTCGCTGCGCATCGGCGTTCAGGGCCAGGAAATTGCTGGGCGCCGTAGCCGCCATGCACTGCTCCACCGCAAAGCGCACGCGCGCGCGGGTCTTGGCGTCGCCTTCCACGGCGTCGGCCAAATCCATCATGGTGCGGGTGTTCAGCAGGTGGGTGGAGGCTGAAAAGCTGGACACCGGATTGGCCTTCCAGGCGTCGGCTGAAAACCGCCGGTCAGTGCTGGCCGCCGCATTGGTGCTGGCCTGCAGACCCTGGTTCCAGAGCGCGGTGGCTTCTGCAATGTAACGCTGCTGCAGCGCCTGGAGCTTGGCGGCATCAAAACGCAGCGGGGACGGATGGAGTTGCGTCAGTTGGACCGCATCAGTGGGCGCAAAGCCGGCGGACTTGCCCGCCGAGGCCATTGCACCCATGACCTGCTGCAGACCCGCACTGAAGGTCTCTTGCATCTGTTGAGCCGCCTGGGCCAGGTTTGCGTCAGAATTCATGCTTGTCTCCCGGAATCGCAGCGGGCCCCGATGACCTTTTTGCTTCCAGTTTAAGTATCGTAGGATTTACTTTGAAATTACTGACAACGACGAGAGTTTTATGTATTTGATCGTCATCGCCTGGATCTATGTGGTGCTCATGATGAGTGTGGCCGAAGCGACCAACAGCACCGGAACGGTACTCGGCGCCCTGGTCACCTTTGTACTCTATGGCGTGGCACCCGTCCTATTGGTGGTTTACCTGATGGGGGCGCCAGCGCGCAGCAAGGCGATCAAAAAACGTGAAGCCGGGGAGCGCGCCAGGCACGCCGCCAGCGCGTCCGCTGCAGCTAACCCGTCAAGTCCGCCAGATGCAGGCAGCCATGCGTCCGGTAGTGCCGAAGCCGTTGCCCTGGAGGCCAGCGTCGCGCCGGTGCGAAAAGAACCTTGAAGGATTGGTGACGGTGCACCAGGGCGCGCTGCCGTCGTTGCCGTAAATCTGTGTGATGCCCATTGCCTCCAGGCGAAGCCGGGCCAGTCCGGGCAGATCGGCGAGGTATTTTCCGCTTTCACCGCTTTTGGCAAACAGCTGCCCGGCCCCCGGCAGCACCGCTTCAAACGCGGCCTTGACCTCAGGCCCGACCTCAAAGGCCATCGGCCCTATGCAAGGCCCCAGCCACGCTATGACTTCAATAGCTGGTGGCGTCCGCGCTGCTTGGGCTAGAGCCCTTAAAGATCCATAAACCGACTCCAGAACGCCCTGCCCTCCTGGCGCGCCGCTGCCTGCCAGGCCGCGCCAACCGGCGTGCGCGGCAGCCACCACCGCGCCATCTGCCGTGGTCAGCAGCACGGGCAGGCAATCGGCAACCATGACGGTGCAGGCGACCTGGCGCTGCACCGTGACGCAGGCGTCCGCCGTCTGCCCGTCGGGCGTGGCGGCATCGAGCGCCAGCACCTGGCAACCATGCACCTGGTTTAGAAATATGGTGCGTGCCCCCGTGGCCCGCTGCAGCAAGGCGCGGTTTTCAGCCACATGCCCGGGCAAGTCGCCCACGTGGTCGCCCAGGTTCATGCTGTCAAAAGGCGGGGCCGACACGCCGCCCGCGCGGGTGGTAAAAACGGCCCGCACACCCGCAGGCGCGGGCCAGTCGGGAATCAGCCAGTCGGGGTGCAAGGCTTGCATCGCACTTACCTGACGCATGCCACGCGGTCGGGGCAAGCCGGCTCTTTGGGCGCGCACGCCAGCCCATTCCGTTCAAGCACAAGCACAAACCGCACGCGAAAGGGGGTGCAAAAGCGGAAATAGTTCTGGGGCTTCATGGCGCAAAGCATAAACCGGATCCCTGCGCGACTGGCGCGCCGGCTGCGCATGCCGGGCCGCCTCGCCGTCTTAGCCCAGCGCACTAAAGCGGGTGCCCGCCTGCTTCAGACCCCAAAGCAGTTCGACCAGCGCCGGGTTGTTCAAGAGTGGTTCACCCATCAGCACCAGCCAGTAGCCGGCCCCGTCCACCCAGAGCGGCAGGAAACAATGGCTGGGCAGCAAAAACTCGGCATCACGGTGAAAGGCCACATAGTGCGCGCCTCCGTCCCAGCCTCGCCGCGCCTGCCGCGCCGCAAAATCCGAATAATCAGCGGCGGCGGCGCACAGGGCGTCGGCCTCCTCCTGGTCCACACCGGCCCGGCCCAGGCAAAACCCGCCTTCGGAGGCCAGCACGGCCCGGCGCTCGCCCGACAGCGAGGCGATCACATGCTGCAAAAAGTCGTCCAGGCGCGCGTCCGGCCCCTGCAGCGGGCGGTGCAGCGGCTGCACCCAGCCGTGCGCAAGGGCACTCACCAGGGCAGCGGGCGCCAGCGGATCGGCGGCGGACCAGGCGGCCATGTCCAGCGCCCGCTCGCCCGTCAGCAAGACTTGCAGGGCGGATTCGGACGCGTCAGGCGTTTTGCGGGCAAACGCGTGCAGCGCGCCAGCCGGCGTCAACATGAAATAGTCGGGGGCAATGGAAGTCATGGGCTTGGCTGGAAAAGTGTTCAAGCGATTGAATGGTTGCGTCAGGCGAAAGGCACGGGCACGGGTTCAGGCCGACCTTGCATTAGTTGCCACAAAAAGGATTCCAGTGGCTGGACGGGCATGTCCATGCGCAGCGCACGGGCCTTTGCGTCCCTGTCGTCGATGGGATCGATTTCGGTGGCCGATGCGCGCGCGTCGTCCTGACACAGGCCTTGCAGCACGGATGCCGGCGTGTTGCACGCCACCCACCCTTCATGGGGATCAACAATCAAACGACGCAAAAAAGTCACCCGGATCTCGAACGGCTGGCCCAGGGCCAGCGCGTCGGCGAGTTGGCGCAAAAACAGTTGCGGCACAGATTCAGGAAACGCGCCGAGGCGGGCCTGAAACGCACTGGCGGTCATCTCGCCGCTTTCAACCACAGGCGCGGCAGGTGCAGGCGCTGGCACGCGAGAAGCGATGACGGGCACAACCGACACGGCCGGCGCGGCGGGTAGGCGCACCCTGACCGGCTCGGCCGGCGGAGCCGGCAACGCGGCTGGCGCCGCACGGAGCGCACGCCCCGCGGCAGCCTGCTTGAGCGCAGCGCGCATGTTTTCAACGCCATACGGCTTGTGCAGCAGCACCCGCGACTGGCTTTCAAGGCGGCGGGCATCCAGCACCGACCAGGTCTGGTCAAACGCGGGCGCCACCAGCACCGCTGGCGCACCAGCCATCGCCTCAAAGAGACTGCGCTCGGCCGCTTCAGACCAGCGCGCCAGCCCCCAGCCCGCCAGGTCCACCACATACAGGTCTGCTGGCGGCAGCGACACGCCCCGCCCTGCCGGCACGGGATTGCACTGCCAGCCTGGCAGCGACTTGCCCACCAGCATGTCCAGCGCCACCGCTTCACGGGCCATCAGGCCCGCCAATGCCACGTTCATGCGCCCTCCTGGGTGTGTTCCAGTTGCAGGCTGACCTCAGCCCAGTCGGGGGGCAGGCAAGCGCCGGACTTGAGCAGGGCGCGGCGCGCCAGCATGAAAGCCAGGTTGTCGTGGCAGGTCACGCAATGGTGCAAAAACGCGTTCTGGGCCGGCTGGTCGGCGGCGGCAAAGGCCCGCACGGCTTGCGCGGCCAGCAGTCGGGAATCGTCCGCGCTGCAGCGCCGCGCGCGGGTGGAAATGTCGGCCGAGGGATGGGCCAGCACGCTCCAGCGGGTCGCCAGCGGATTGATGGCGGGCAACGCCGTTTGTGCGGTTTGCGCCTCAAACCAGCGGCTCGCATGCGCCGGCAAACGCGCGCGTGCCAGCAGCAGGGCCGTGCGCTTGAGTTGCGCGTCGCGCGCGCCAAAACGGCTGAACAAGTCAGCCAGCGCGCCCTGCACAGGCTCGGCGCCGGCCAGCGCCAGCGACGCCTGCAGGCGCGCCATGTGCGCACCGATGTCGTCCGGGTTGCGCAGCAAGTCGCGGCCATGTCGGCGCACCGCCTGCCGGGCAGCCAGCAGGCGGTGCGCCGCCCCGGCCATGGGCGCTTGATCGTCAGTCAAGCAGCGTATCCATGAGGTCGATCATGAACTCGGCCTCTTCCTGGGTCATGGGCTCAAAGCCCTTGGGCAGGCCCAGCGCTTGCAGCACATCGGCATCACCCGGCGCAGCGCCCACGCCCAGCAGCGCCTCGCTGATGCGGGGCAGCTCGCTGGCCATGCGCGGATGCGCCAGCACCACATGCGAGATGTCGCTGATCCGGCTTTCAACCAGCACGCGCAACTGGCTGCGCGTCATGCGCGTCAGCGACGCATAGGACTCGGCCAGAAAGAACGCGGCCTGCACCTCGCCCTTGATGGCCAGTCGGGCGGCGGCCTGAAAACTCTCCACGGGGACCCACTCGATCAGCGACTCGCTCAGGTCGGCCGGCTCCAGCAGGCGCAAGCCAATGAGCTTGACGTCCTTGTTGTCCGTCAGCGCAATGCGGCTGCCGGGCTGGATGTCCTCCAGCCTTTGCAGGCCGGACGCGGCACTGCAGGCAATCACCATCTCGTCAAAGCAGCCAGCGGGCCGCGCGAACGGAACAAAACCCTGGCTGCGGATCATGTCGGAGGCGTCAAACGGATTGGCGTACACCAGGTCGGCTTTGCCTTCGGCCAGCAAGGCGGCTTGCTCGGCCGGACTGGCCGGGGTAAGCAGGTGCAGATGAATGCCGGAACGGCGCTGCAGCAGCGTGTTGAGCATGTGCCAGCCCGCGAAACGCTCCGGCGAAAAATCGGGCGCGATCAAAAAATTCAGGGTCATGATGCGGCCTTTTGTGTTTCCTGCGCCAGCCATTGGCGGTACACCGGGATCAGCTCGTCGATGCGGGTGCGCGATGGCTTGCGGCGCACCGAGGTATAGCCCGCGATCTGCCCGTTGCGGATGTTGGGAACTGCGGTGGCGTAGACCCAGTAATAGGAGCCATCCTTGCGCAGGTTCTTGACGTAACCGTGCCATTTCTGGCCCGCGGCCACCGTGTCCCACAGCCCCTTGAAGGCCGCCTTGGGCATGTCGGGGTGGCGCAGGATATGGTGCGGCATGCCCATCAGCTCCTCGCGCTCCCAGCCGCTCAACTCGACAAAGGCGTCGTTGGCATGGGTGATAAAGCCATTAAGGTCGGTACGCGAAACGATCAGGCGCCCCTCGGGAAACGGTACTTCGACGTCGGTGGAAAAAACCGTGCGCGACGTGCCGTCGGTGTAGGTGAGCAGGGACTCGACGGCGTCTGCGGCCGGACGGTTCATGTCGGGAAGTTTCATGACGGCGCCTTCAGATCAGCTTGGTCAGCGTCTCGGCCGCCCGCTTGATGTCCAGAAAGATCAGGCCCAGCTTGGCGTTGGACTTGGCCAGCACCGTCAGCACGGCCTCGGGACCGGCCGAACTCATGATGACGTAGCCACGCTCACCCTGAATCAAGACCCGCTCCAGCGTGCCGCGCGTCAACTCACGCGCGGTGCGCTCGCCCAGCGACAGCAAGGCGGCAGACATGGCGCCGATGCGGTCCTCGTCCATGCCATGCGGCAAGGCCGAGGCAATCATCAGGCCATCGGTGGAAATCAGGGCCGAAGCCTCGATATCGGCCGTTGAACCATTCAAGTCTTCCAGCGCTTGCTGGAACATATCTGTGCGCATCCACTACTCCTGTACGTCGAACCAAATTTTCAGGCTTTGATTAAACTGGATTGACGCCTTGTTACTTTTGACACAAGTCAAAACCACCTAAAAAAGCATGCCGATGGGGCGAAAAACTTCCCGCGCCGGTTTGAGGCTAGAGTCAGCACTCCCCCTTTTTATTGACCACAGGAATTTCCATGATTCTCGAACTCGCCGATATCCGCATCCATCCCGGCCAGCAGGCCGCTTTTGACGAAGCCATCCAGCGCGGCGTCAACACCGTGATTGCCAAAGCCAAGGGATTCCAGGGCTACAAGGTCAACAAAGGCATTGAAAGCCCCGAACGCTACGTCCTGCAGATCTTCTGGGAGACGCTGGAAAACCACACCATCGACTTCCGCGAGTCGCCGGCCTTTGCCGACTGGCGCGCGATTGTCGGGCCGTTTTTTGCGGGCCCGCCCACCGTCGAGCATTTTGAGCTGCTGGCCAAGTCGGACTGACAGCCGTTTGGTAGCGACACAAGGCGGGCCTTCCGCCTTGTGCAGGGGCGAAGGAGCCGGACCTTCAAAACTGTTCCAATCACGTAAGAAAAACTTTTGGGAAACCTTGTGAAAACGCTTTTCGCCCTCTCGCACGCTACATTTTTAATAGCTGCATTCACCCTTCCTGTATGCGCTACAGCTCAAAGCAATTTAAAAAATACAGCAGCTGCCGCGGCCTGGCCCAGCAAGACCGTGCGTCTGCTGGTTGGTTTTCCGGGCGGCTCCACGCCCGACATGGCGGCGCGCACGCTGGCTGAACCCCTGTCCAGAGCACTGGGCCAGCCCGTCATCGTTGAAAACCGGCCCGGCGCGTCCGGCAACATCGCCGCCGACCAGATTGCCAAGGCCAGCGACGACCACACGCTGGGCGTCGTGATCAACGGCAACCTGACCTCGGCCAAGCAGCTCTACCCAAGCCTGCCCTATGACCCCGCCACGGACTTCGCCCCGATCTCGCTGCTGACCACGGCACCGCTGCTGCTGGTGGCGCCGGCCGATCAGCCTGCCGGGGCTGCATTTTTCGCGGCCGCCCGCCAGGGCGGCGACCAATGGAACTACGGCTCGGTGGGCAAGGGCTCGGTCGGCCACCTCGGGATGGA
>NZ_JADMJK010000176.1 GCF_018780625.1 Polaromonas sp.
TCGTGATGGCGCTGCAGACCATCGTCTCGCGCAACATCGACCCGCTGCAGATGGCCGTGGTCACCGTGGGCGCGCTGCACGCCGGCAAGGCCAACAACGTGATCCCGCAGAGCGCGACGCTGGAGATCAGCGTGCGTGCGCTCGATCGCGAAGTCCGCGCCAGGCTGGAGCAGCGCATCAAGGCGCTGATCACCGCGCAGGCCGAAAGCTTTGGCGTCACCGCGCAGATCGACTGGCGGCCCGGCTATGCGGTGCTCGTCAACACGCCCGAGGAAACCGCCTTCGCCCGCGAGGTGGCCCTGGAACTGGTCGGAGCCGAGCAGGTGACCTTGCAGGGTCCGGCCCTTTCCGGCAGCGAAGACTTTGCCTTCATGCTGGAGCGCGTGCCTGGCAGCTATTTGCTGATTGGCAATGGCGATGGCGACAGCGCTGGCGCCTGCATGGTGCACAACCCCGGCTACGACTTCAACGACGCCAACCTGGCCCTGGGCGCGGCCTACTGGGCGCTGCTGGCGCAACGCTTTTTGGTCTGAATCCAGCCGCAACCGTCAGGGCTTTTCCCTTGAAATGGCGGTGTGCGTTCAGGCCTGAATGGGCAAGCCCAGCAGACGCTCCAGTTCGTCCAGCGCCAGCCCCTCGACCTTGTCGATGAGCTTGAGGCCCTGCGGCGTGCATTCCAGCGTGGCCAGCTCGGAATAGATACGTTTCACGCAGCCAATGCCGGTGAGCGGGTAGGTGCATTCGCGCACCACCTTGCTCTCGCCTTTTTTGGTCAGCAGGTCCATCATGACCCAGGTCTGCTTGGCCCCGATGGCCAGGTCCATGGCACCACCCACCGCAGGAATGGAACCGGGCTCGCCGGTGCTCCAGTTGGCCAGGTCGCCGGTGGCCGACACCTGAAACGCGCCCAGCACGCAAATATCAAGGTGGCCGCCGCGCATCATGGCAAAGCTGTCGGCGTGGTGAAAGTAAGCGCCGCCGGGCAGCAGGGTCACGGGCTGTTTGCCGGCGTTGATCAGGTCAAAGTCCTCTTGGCCCGCAGCGGGGGCCGGGCCCATGCCGAGGATGCCGTTTTCGCTGTGCAGCACGACTTCCATGCCGGCCGGAATGTGGTTGGCCACCTGGGTCGGCATGCCGATGCCCAGGTTGACGTAGGCGCCATCAAAGATGTCTTGGGCGACGCGCCTGGCCAGTTCGTCTTTGGTGCGTTTGGTGTAGTTGCTCATGAGGGTTCTTTCGGCTTAGGCGGCTTGCTTGAAACCACCGGCCTGTGTGGCGACGTGGTCAATCCTGACGACCCTGGACACATGGATGCCCGGCGTGACGATGACTTCGGGGTCGAGCGCGCCCAGTGGGGCGATCTGGTGCACGGTGGCAATGGTGCGCCTGGCGGCCGTGGCCATCACGGGGCCAAAGTTGCGGGCCGCCTTGCGGTAGACCAGGTTGCCCCAGCGGTCGCCGCTTTCGGCCTTGATCAGGGCCACGTCGCCGTAAATCGGGTACTCCAGCACATAAGCCTTGCCGTTGATCACCCGCGTTTCCTTGGCGCTGCCATCGGCCTGCCTGGCCAGTTCGGTGCCAAAGCCGGTGGGCGTGAAGAAAGCCCCCACGCCGGCACCGGCGGCGCGCAGGCGCTCGGCCAGGTTGCCTTGGGGCACCAGTTCGAGCTCGATCTGGCCGCCGCGGTACAGCGCGTCAAACACATGGCTGTCGGCCTGGCGCGGAAAGCTGCAGATGATCTTGCGCACGCGCCCGGTCTTGAGCAGCGCGGCCAGCCCGGTGTCGCCGTTGCCGGCGTTGTTGTTCACCACGGTCAGGTCGCGCGCGCCCTGCTCGATCAGGCCATCGATGAGTTCGTTGGGAATGCCGGCGGTGCCGAAGCCGCCGATCAGCACGGTGGCGCCGTCTTGCGTATCCGCCAGGGCCTCGGCAATTGAGGCGGCAATTTTATTGATCACTGAAAGACTCCTGAAAACGCTTTTTGACATAAAAGACAGGCTGCTATTTGTTCGCCATGACCACAGCCTTTCTCTACTGCTGCGCTCCAGTCATGCGAACAAAAGCAGGACAAAAAAGATGCAATGTCCTGCGTCAGGCCCTCATCAAAGTCTGGCCTTCGCGGGCGCGGACCACGACTTATGGAGCAGTAAATAGGCTGCCGAGCCAATCACCACACCCCAAAATGCAGACCCCAGGCCCCAGAACGTCATGCCGGAGGCCGTGGCCAAAAAGGTGATGACCGAGGCCTCCCGGTGATCGGTTGCGTCCATGGCACCGGCCAGACTGCCCCCAATCGCGCCCAACAAGGCCAGGCCGGCCAGCACCGCGATCAGTTCTTTGGGCAAGGCTGCAAAAAACAAAATGATGGTGCCGGCAAAGCAGCCGCCCACCAGGTAAAACACGCCGTTCGCAATGCCCGCCACGTAGCGTTTACGGGGATCTTCATGGGCATCCTTGCCGGTGCACAGCGCCGCCGTGATGGCCGCAATCACAACCGTGATGCCGCCGAAAAACGCCACGCCCAGCGAGGCCAGGCTGGTCGTGATGATGAGGGGACGGGCCGGCGTGCTGTAGCCCGAACTGCGCAAAATGGCCATGCCCGGCAAGAACTGCCCGGTCACGCTGACCAGCACCAACGGCAGCGCCAGGCTCAGGGTGGCGCCCCAGGTCCACTCGGGGGTGATGAACACCGGGCTGGCCAGGGCCCATGTCACGCCGCCCAGGCTCACACCCTCCAGAGCCACCGCCAGCACCAAACCGGTCACCAGCAAAATCACCAGGCAATAGCGCGGCAGCAAGCGCCTGAACAGCAAATAAGTGCCCATCATGCAAAAGGTGATGAGCGGCATTGAGGTGACCGCTTGAAACGCACCTACCCCGAACTGGAACAAGATCCCCGCCATCATGGCGCTGGCAATGCCTTTGGGGATGGCCTGCACCAGCTTGTCAAAATAGCCGGACACGCCAATGATGAAAATAATGACCGCCGACACCAGGTAAGCCCCGACGGCCTGCTCCAGCGTGATGGCGGGGAACAGGGCCACCAGCAAAGCCGTGCCCGGTGCAGACCAGGCCGTCACGACCGGCACCTTGAGCCACCAGCTCAGCAAGATGCCCGACACCCCTGCCCCGATTGATATGGCCCAGACCCAGGACGACATCATTTCGGCGGAGACATGGGCACTTTGGCCGGCCTGGAAAAATATCACCAGCGGACCGGCATAGGAAATCAGCACGGCCAGGAATCCAGCCGTGACGGCTGACAGGGAGAAGTCTTTTTTCATCAAGCAGCGCGGCGCTTACTTGCTCGCCATCGCTGAAGTCACAGGCATCAGCACGCTCGCGCTTTGATGGCTGGCCGAGGCGGACCGGCGATGGTTGATCATGGACGCGGCAATCACCGCGATCACCGCGGGAATGGCAATGGCCATGAAGTTCTGCTCCAGCGGAAGCGACATGCCCACCAGCGTGCCGATCACGATCGGTGCCAGGATGGCGCCACTGCGGCCCACGCCAGACGCCCAGCCGATTCCGGTCGAGCGAATAGCCATCGGGTAGAACTGGCCGGCATAGGCATAGGTGACGATCTGCGTGCCAATCGTCGAGGCGCCGGCCAGCCCGACCAGCAGGAACAGCACTTCGGTGGGCACCTTGTAGCCCAGCAGCGTGATCGACACGGCCGCCAGCGCGTACATGCCCACCAGCACATACTTGATGTGGAAGCGGTCAGCCAGCCAGCCGCCACCGACCGCACCGATCATGGCGCCGAAGTTGAGCACCAGCACGAAGGTCAGCGCAGAACCCAGGCTGTAGCCGGCGCTCGCCATCAGTTTGGTCAGCCACGAACTGAGGGCATAGACCATGAACAGGCACATGAAAAAAGTAATCCAGAACATCACGGTGCTGAAGCCCCGGCCGTCCTGGAACAGCTTGCCGACCGGCGCGCCTTCGGCCTTGTCTGCCGAGGGAAGCGCAAAACGGTCATCGGATTGAGGGTGATAGCCAGGCGACATCTGGGAGACGATTTTCTTCAACTCGCCCAGCCGGTTTTCCTTGATCAGGAAGGGCATGGACTCGGGCATCGACTTGAGAATGAACGGGATCAGGAGCACCGGCAAACCGGCGGCCAGGAAGACGGACGCCCAGCCGTAGGTTTCGATCAGGCCCTTGCCCAGCAAGGCGGCCAACATGCCGCCGACGGCATAGCCGCTGAACATCAGCGTGACCATGGTGGCGCGAATCCTCTTGGGCGAGTATTCCGTCATCTGCGCCACGAGGTTGGGCATCACGCCGCCTATGCCCAGGCCCGCCAGGAAGCGCATCGCGCTAAACGTGTAGGGGTTGTCGGTAAAGCCCGCTGCGGCGGTGAACACGCTGAACAGGAAGATGCAGATCGCGATGGCCTTGCGCCGGCCAATCTTGTCGGCGATGGTGCCAAGGAAGATGGCGCCGAACATCATGCCGAACAAGGCTGAGCTGACCATGAAGCCGGCGTTCTGGGCAGTGACGCCCATTTCTTTCATGATCGACGGCAGGGCAATGCCAGCCACCGCCAGGTCGTAGCCGTCGAAAATAATGATGAGGGCGCACCAGAGCAGCACCTTGCCGTGAAAGCCATTGAATCTGGCCTCGTCGGACAGCTTGTGAACGTCAATTTGTCGCATGGTTTTTGTCTCGCTTTTATAGATTTGGATAGGGCAGGATTCGTGGCGTCCTGCTTGGGGTGATGGAAAATATGGCGTAAAAAATGGCCTCAGCCGAGGTCGCCGCCGCCCACCGGCATGGTGACGCCGGTGATGTAGGAAGCCTCGTCGGAGGCGAGGAACAAGATGGCGCTGACCTGCTCGTCAATCGTGCCGTAGCGTTTCATCAGGCTCGACGCAATGGTCTGATCAACGATTTGCTGGTACCAGACTTTTTCCTGCGCGGTCTGCTCTGCGGTGTTGCGCGGAATGCGGCGCGGTGGGGCCTCGGTGCCGCCGGTGGCGACCGCATTGACACGCACGCCACGCTCAGCCGTTTCAATCGCCAGGCAGGCCGTCAGGGCATTGACGCCGCCTTTGGCTGCACCGTAAGGCACGCGGTTGACGCCGCGCGTGGCAATCGACGACACGTTGACAATCGCGCCGCTGGCCTGCGCCAGCATGTAAGGCAGCGCCGCATGGCAGCACCACAGGGTCGGGAACAGCGAGCGGCGCACTTCGGCCTCAATCTCGTCCTCTTTGTAATGCTCGAAAGGCTTGGCCCAGATGGTGCCGCCGACGTTGTTGACGAGGATGTCGAGCCGGCCAAAGCGCAGGGCGGCGGATTTCATGACGTGCTGGCAGTCGGCGCTTTTTTCCATGTCGGCCGTGAGCGCGAGCACTTCGGTGGACGTGGCGGCCAGTTCATCGCGCAACTCAAACACCAGATCGGAGCGGTCGACCAGCACCAGCCGGGCGCCTTCGGCGGCCAGGCGCAAGGCAACGCTGCGGCCAATACCCTGGGCCGCACCGGTGACCACAGCGACCTTGTTGTGAAAACGTGGATTCATGATGACTACTTAAAAAGGGCCCGCAACGCAGGGGCCGAATGGAAGGATGAACAAGGCGAGAACAACGGGGTCAAGCGCTGGCGGCGAATTTTTCATAGTGAAAACTTGCAGGCTGAATGCCTTTTTCACGAATGAAGTGGTTGACCGCTTCGACCATGGGCGGCGGGCCGCACAGGTAGATGTCCACGTTGCCGTCGTGCAGATGAGCGGACGCTATATGCTGCGTCACATAGCCCTTTTTAGGGTAGCTGCTGTCAGCGCCAGCGACGCAGGCGGCAAAAGTGAAATTCGGGATGCGGGCGGCAAAGGCTTCGAGCTTGTCCATGTCCACCAGGTCGGCGTCGTGGGTCACGCCATAGATCAGGTGCAGCGGGTGCGCGCTGCCCTGCTCGGCGATTTTTTCCAGCATGGCCGTGAACGGGGCCAGTCCCGTGCCACCGGCCAGCATCAGCAGCGGCCGCCTGATGTCGCGCAGGTAAAAGCTGCCCAGCGGCCCGGTCAGCGTCATGCGCTCACCCGGCTTGGCGGCGCCCGTCAGGTAGCTGCTCATCAATCCACCCGGCACATTGCGAATCAGGAAAGACACCTGGCCATCACGAATCAGCGAGCTGAACGAATAAGCGCGGGTTTCAGTGCTGCCGGGAACCTGCAGATTGACGTACTGGCCGGGCAGGAAAGCCAGCTTGCGCAGGGCGTCACTTTGAATCGACAGGGAAATCGTGCTCGGCGACAGCTGGCGCACCTCGCCAATCGCCGCTTCATAGCTGGCCTGCTGGGTACGGCACACGCTGGACGACGACGGCACGCGGACGACGCAGTCGCTTTGGGCACGCATCTGGCAGGTCAGCACGAAGCCTTGTTCGGCCTCGTCTTCGCTCAGCGCGTCTTCGATGTACTCGCCCATGGTGAACTGGCCGGACTCGGCAAAGCACTTGCAGGTGCCGCAGGCGCCATCGCGGCAATCCAGCGGGAGGTTCACGCCCTGGCGGTAGGCTGCATCGGCGACGGTTTCAGTGGGGGAAGCGTCAATGAAGCGGGTGACGCCGTCTTCAAATTGCAACGCGATGTGATGGCTCATGGTGTTTTTTCCCTGCCTGGGCCCAAGCCCCGGCCAGCTACTTAGATGTGATAAACGTCGATGACGTGGTGGATGTAGTCGTTTTTCAGCACGACACGTTTGCGCTTGATCAGCGGCTGCGCGCCTGACACATCGAGCGTGTAGTGCGAGGTGCCAAAGTAGCTGTCCGTCATGTTGTAGCGGTAGCTCAGCGTGTGCCAGTTAAAGCGCACGCGCACTTCGCTGCCTTCTTGCGACACGATCTCGACATTCGAGAGGTGGTGGCCGGTGCGCGGCTCGGGCATGCTGGCCGCCGAACGCTCGGTCTTGATGCGAAACACACGGTCTTCAAGCCCCCCGCGGTTGGCGTAGTAAATCAGCGAGATTTCAGACTGCGGATCACGCGTCATCTCGCCGTCATCGTCCCAGGCGGGCATCCAGAACTCGGCATCGGGGGCATAGCAGGTCAGCCACTCGTCCCACTGCTTATCATCAAGCAAACGGGCTTCGCGGTAGAGGAAGGCTTCAACTTGGTCAATCGTCATGGTCATGGCGGGCTCTCAGACTTTTTCAGAATCAACGGCAACAGCGCGCTGCATGGCTTCGAGCCAGTAACGGTGTTGTTCGGTGTACAGGCCTTCGTCCTCGGTCTTCACACCACTGAGCGTGGGGTGCAAATCGATTTCCTTGGCTGCGGCATCGGCACCTTCGACCCAGTGGGTCGCGCCGCGGCACATGTCGTTCCAGGGCAGGGCAATGCCGGCGTAGCCTTGCTGGCAGGCGCGGAACTCCTCCAGGTCGTCTGGCGTGGCCATGCCGGTGGCGTTGAAGAAGTCTTCGTACTGGCGCACGCGGCGGGTACGCGCCTCGGCGGATTCGCCCTTGGGGGCGATGCAGTAGATGGTGACTTCGGTCTTGTCCACCGAGATCGGGCGCAGCACGCGGATCTGCGAGCCGAACTGGTCCATCAGGTACACGTTGGGATACAGGCACAGGTTGCGCGAGTGGTTGATCATCCAGTCGGCGCGGGCCTGGCCGA
>NZ_JADMJK010000135.1:0-14450 GCF_018780625.1 Polaromonas sp.
AAGGCGGCGCCGGCCAGGATCAGCGCAATCATGCAGTACAGCCGGGTGGCGCCCATGAGCGCATCTCGAAAGGTGGCCCAGTTCATCGAACCCTGCAGGGTGGACAGCACCAGCGAGCCGACCACGCCGACGGCAGCGGCTTCGGTGGCCGTGGCAACGCCGGAGTAGATCGACCCGAGCACGGCGGAAATCAGCAGCACCACCGGAATCAAGCTGCGCGAACTGGACAGCTTTTGCATGAAGCTGGTCTTGCCGTCGGCCGGCGGCACCTGCTCGGGGTGGCGCAGCGCCCAGAACATGATGTAGCCCGAAAACAGCGCGGCCAGCAGCAGACCCGGAAATACGCCGGCGATGAACAGCTTGGAGATCGACACCTCGGCGGCCACGCCGTAGACGATCATGATGATCGACGGCGGGATCAACAGGCCCAGCGTGCTGGCGCCCGCCAGCGTGCCAATGACCATGTGCTCGGGGTAGCCGCGACGGGTCAGTTCGGGCAGGGTCATCTTGCCGATGGTGGCGCAGGTGGCCGCACTCGAGCCCGACACGGCGGCAAAAATCGTGCAGCCGATCACGTTGGTGTGCAGCAGCCGGCCCGGCAGCGCCTGAACCCAGGGCGCCAGGCCCTTGAACATGTCCTGGCTCAGGCGCGTGCGAAACAAAATTTCGCCCATCCAGACAAACAGCGGCAGGGCGGTCAGCGTCCAGCTGGAGGCCGAGCCCCACACCGTGACGGCCATCGCGTCGCCGGCCGGGCGTGAGGAAAACAGCGTGACCGCCATCCAGGCCACGCCGGTCAGCGTCAGGCCGACCCAGACGCCGCTGCCCAAAATCAGCAGCAGGGCCGCCAGCAGGGCGGCGGTAATTGCAAGGTCGTTCATGAGAGGCCGCTTGAGGTGTGGGGGTGGAACGGTTTATTCGTTGCGCAGCGCTTCAGCGCTGCTTTGGGCGATGCGCTGGCCCCTGATTTCAAGCACCAGCTCATCCAGAAAGGCAATCGCCAGAATCACCGTGCCCAGCGCCATGGCAATCTGCGGAATCCACAGCGGCGTGGCGTCGCTGGCGGTAGAGATGTCGTGAAACAGGCGCGATTGCCAGGCCAGGCGGCAGCAGTAATACGCGAACATGGCGGTCAGTGCGCTGGCAAAAGCCAGCGACCACAGTTCCAGGCCTTTTTTCCAGCGCCCGGTCAGCGCCGCCAGGATCAGGGTGACGCGGATGTGCTCGCCGCGCTTCAAGGTATGCGCCAGCGCCAGAAAGCCGCTGGCCGCCATCAGGTAACCGGCATAGGCGTCGGTGCCGGGGACATGGAAATGGAGCTGCCGGCTCATGATGGACAGCAGCACCATGACCAGCAAGCCGACCAGGAACAGCGCGGCCAGGGCGGCTGCGCCGTCGTAAAGGGCGTCAAGCGCTTTTCGCATCACCGGTGCTTCAGGACTTGTTGAACGCGTCGACCAGCGCCTTGCCTTCAGGGCCGGCTTTTTCAAGCCATTCCTTGAGCATCACGTCGCCGACTTTTTTCATGTCGGCCTTGAGCTGGGGCGACGGCGGCACGATGTTCATGCCATTGGCCTTGAGCTTCTCAAGCGAATCGGTGTTGGTTTTTTTGGAGGCCGCCAGGCCGCGCACTTCGGCGTCTGCGGCGGCTTTCAGCACGACCTGCCTGGTGGCCGGGTCCAGCGCATCGAAAGCGGCCTTGTTGACGATCACCGCATTCTTGGGCAACCAGGCCTGGGTGTCATAAAAATACTTGATGCTCTCGTAGGTCTTGGTGTCCATGCCGGTCGAGCCGGAGGACATATAGGACTCGATCACACCGGTGGCCATGGCTTGTGACAGTTCGGCGGCCTGCACGGTGACCGGCTGGGCGCCTACCAGCTCGGCAATGCGCGCCGTGGACGGGCTGTAGGCGCGCCATTTCACGCCCTTCAGGTCTGCGCCCGAGGTGATGGGTTTCTTGACATAGATGCCTTGCGGTGGCCAGGGCACCGAATACAGCAGCGCCATGCCTTGCTCGCCAAATTTTTTCTCCAGGAACGGCTTTTGCGCTTTGTACAGCTTCATCGACTGGTCGTAGCTGTCGGCCAGGAAAGGCAGGCCGTCAGCACCGAAAATCTGCCATTCGTTCTGGAAGTTGGCCAATAAAATCTCGCCCGCCTGAGCTTGCCCGCCCTGCACCGCGCGCTTGATTTCCGGTGCCTTGAACAGGGCGCCGTTGGCATGCACCGTGATTTTCAGCTTGCCGCCGCTGCCCTTTTCCACGTCGGCGGCAAACTGCGCGAGGTTTTCGCTGTGGAAATTGGTCGCCGGGTAGGCGGCTGGCAGGTCCCACTTGGTTTGGGCAAATGCCGAGGTTCCCACCAGCGCCAGCGTGAGCGCGGCTGCGGCGGTGGTCAGCGTAAACAGTCGACGTGTCATAAAAAACTCCGGTTGGGGAAGGACATTTATTGGTAGGTAAATGTAAATCGCATTTAAGCGGGCTGAGTCGGTATTTTCCCTAAACGTCAACAAATTGTTGATGAATTGAGGTTTAACTGCCTACAATTTGTTCACGCAATAAAGATGCCAACCTGGAGCTTGTTCATGGCAAAAAAATCCGTCTCCCCTGTGCCTGCTGGTGTTTCACCTGCCGCGCCGTCCATCGTTTCGTCGGCCCATCTGGTGTCGCCCCGAAGCGCGGAGATGAGCGAGTTTGAGTTCGGCCTGATCGTGGCCGGCAATGCGTTTCACCGCTGGGTGGTGCACTGCATGAGTGCAGCGGGCCTGAAGGACCTGATGCCGCTGGACGTGCTGGTACTGCACCATGTCACGCACCGCGCCCGCAACAAGCGGCTGGCCGACATCTGCTTCATCATGAATGTCGAAGACACCCACCTGATCAACTACTCGCTCAAAAAACTGCAGAACCTGGGCGTGGTGGTGTCGAGCAAAAGCGGCAAGGACGTGACCTACGCATGCACCGACATGGGGATGGACTACGTGAACCGCTACCGCGAAATCCGCGAGTCCTGCCTGATCAATGCGCTCAATGCCGACGACGGGCTGAACCGCGACATAGGCGAGCTGGCGCGTTTGTTGCGCCTGCTCTCGGGCATCTACGACCAGGCCGCCCGTTCGGCCGCCAGTCTTTAATCCTCTTTACCCTCTAGGCACATCATGGAAAAAAATGGCACCAAACGCTGGCAGTTCTGGATCGACCGGGGCGGCACCTTCACCGACGTGGTGGGCAAGCGGCCTGATGGTGCGCTGGTCACGCACAAGCTGCTGAGCGAAAACCCGGAGCAATACCGCGACGCCGCAGTCGCCGGCATCCGCCACCTGCTGGGCCTCAAAGCCGGCGAGCCGGTCAGTGCCGACGTGGTGGACTGCGTGAAGATGGGCACCACGGTGGCCACCAACGCCCTGCTCGAACGCAAGGGCGAGCCAACGCTGCTGGTGACCACGCGCGGCTTTCGGGATGCGCTGCGCATTGCCTACCAGAACCGCCCCCGGCTGTTCGACCGCAACATCGTGCTGCCCGAACTGCTCTACAGCGCCGTGGTCGAAGCCGACGAGCGCGTGGGCGCGCAGGGTGAGCTGCTGCAGCCGCTCGATGAGGCGTTGTTGAAAAGTGAACTGCTTGCCCAATACGGGACGGGGCTGCGCAGCGTGGCGATCGTGTTCATGCACGGCTACCGCTTCACCGGCCATGAAAAGGCGGCCAAGCGCATTGCACTGGAAATCGGCTTCACGCAGATCAGCACCTCGCATGAAACCAGCCCGATGATGAAGTTCGTCAGCCGGGGCGACACCACCGTGGTCGATGCCTATTTGTCGCCCATCCTGCGCCGTTATGTGGAGCAGGTGGCCGGCGAGATGCCGGGCGTGAAACTGTTTTTTATGCAGTCCTCGGGCGGCCTGACCGATGCCCATGTGTTCCAGGGCAAGGACGCGATTTTGAGCGGGCCGGCCGGCGGCATCGTGGGCATGGCGCGCACGGCGGCGATTGCGGGCATCGAGAAGGTGATTGGTTTTGACATGGGCGGCACCTCGACCGATGTGTCGCATTACGCGGGCGAGTTCGAGCGTGAGTTTGAAACCCAGGTGGCCGGCGTGCGCATGCGGGCGCCGATGATGAGCATTCACACCGTGGCGGCCGGCGGCGGCTCGGTGCTGGCATTTGACGGCGCGCGTTTTCGCGTCGGGCCCGAAAGCGCGGGCGCCAACCCCGGCCCGGCCAGCTACCGGCGCGGCGGGCCGCTGGCCGTGACCGATGCCAACGTGATGGTCGGCAAGGTCCAGCCACGCTACTTTCCCAAGGTGTTTGGGCCGCATGCCAATGAATCGTTGAGCGCGGAGGCGGTGCAGTCAAAGTTCAACGAACTGGCCGCGCAGACCGGCCGCAGCGCAGAGGACGTGGCCGAGGGGTTTATCGATATTGCCGTGCAGCAGATGGCCAACGCGATCAAGAAGATTTCGGTCGCGCGCGGCTACGACGTGACGCGCTACACGCTGCAGTGCTTTGGCGGCGCGGGCGGCCAGCACGCCTGCCTGGTGGCCGATGCGCTGGGCATGAGCAAGGTATTTGTGCACCCGCTGGCCGGTGTGCTGAGCGCCTACGGCATGGGTCTGGCTGACCAGAACGTGATTCGCGAGCTGGCGGTGGAACTCAAGTTGTCGGAATCCGCGCTGCCGGAGATTTCCGACGCGCTCAATAGCCTGACCACGACCGCCGAAGCCGAACTGCAACGCCAGCAGGTCAGCACCGGCGCCATCACCACGCATCAGCGCGTGCATGTGCGTTACGAGGGCAGCGACTCGGCGCTGATCGTGCCGTTTGGCACGCTTGATCAGATTGAGGCCGGTTTCGAGGCTGCTTACCGCCAGCGCTTCGCCTTCCTGATGCAGGGCAAGGGCCTGGTCGTGGAAGCCGTGTCGGTCGAGGCCGTGGTGGCGGGCGATGCGCCGGCCGAACCGCGCCACGCGCTGCACGCACCGCGCGACATAGCCAAAGAAGTGCGCCGCGAAACCGTGCGCATGTATTCGGGCGGGCAATGGCATGACGCGGCGCTGGTCGTGCGTGAAGACCTGCAGCCGGGCGACCTCATCCCAGGCCCGGCCATCATTGCCGAGAAGAATGCCACCACCGTGGTCGAGCCCGGCTGGGAAGCGCGTCTGACGGTTTTTGACCATCTGATGCTGGACCGGCGGGTGCCGCGCGCTATCAGGTTTGCAGCGGGCACGACGGTGGACCCGGTGCTGCTGGAAGTCTTCAACAACCTGTTCATGAACATTGCAGAGCAGATGGGCCTGCAGCTGCAAAACACCGCCTACTCGGTCAACATCAAGGAACGGCTGGACTTCAGCTGCGCGCTGTTCGACACCGAAGGCAACCTGATCGCCAACGCACCGCACATGCCGGTGCACCTGGGTTCCATGGGCGAAAGCATCAAGACCGTGATCCGCGAGAACGCCGGCCAGATGCAGCCGGGCGATGTCTATGTGCTGAACGACCCCTACCACGGCGGCACGCATTTGCCCGACATCACCGTCATCACGCCGGTCTACCTGGGCGAGTCCACAGAGCCCACTTTTTACGTCGGTTCGCGCGGCCACCATGCCGACATTGGCGGCATCACGCCGGGCTCGATGCCGCCGTTTTCCACGCGCATCGAAGAGGAAGGCGTGCAGATCAACAACGTCAAGCTGGTGGACCGCGGCGTGCTGCGCGAGGCCGAAATGGTGGCGCTGCTTGAAAGCGGCGAATACCCGTCACGCAACCCGGCCCAGAACATGGCCGACCTGAAGGCGCAGATTGCCGCCAATGAAAAAGGCGTGCAGGAGCTGCGCAAGATGGTCGAACAGTTCAGCCTGGAGGTGGTGCTGGCTTACATGAACCATGTGCAGGACAACGCCGAAGAGTCGGTGCGCCGCGTCATCACGCGGCTCAAAGACGGGCAGTTCACGCTGCCGCTGGACAATGGCGCGCAGATCCAGGTGGCGATCCGCGTTGACACGTACAAGCGCAGCGCCGAGATCGACTTCACCGGCACTTCGGCCCAGCAGACCAACAACTTCAACGCGCCCACGGCGGTCTGCATGGCGGCCGTGCTCTATGTGTTCCGCACGCTGGTCGATGACGACATTCCGCTCAATGCCGGTTGCCTGAAACCGCTCAAGGTCATCATTCCCGCCGGCTCCATGCTGAACCCCAACCCGCCGGCCTCCGTGGTGGCCGGCAACGTGGAAACATCAAGCTGCATCACCAACGCGCTGTATGGCGCGCTGGGCGTGATGGCGGCCAGCCAGTGCACGATGAACAACTTCACCTTTGGCAATGCGCGTTACCAATATTACGAAACCATCTCTGGCGGCAGCGGGGCGGGCGAGGGTTTTGACGGGACCAGCGTGGTGCAAACCCACATGACCAATTCGCGCCTGACCGATCCCGAGGTGCTGGAATTCCGCTTTCCGGTGCGGCTCGAAAGCTACGAAATCCGCGCCAATTCGGGCGGTGCCGGCAAGTGGCACGGCGGCAATGGCGGCGTGCGGCGCATTAAATTCCTGGAAGCCATGACGGCCAGTATCTTGTCGAACGGCCGCAAATACGGGGCATTCGGCATGGCCGGCGGCGCGCCGGGCCAGGTCGGGAAAAACGTCGTGGTGCGCGCCAGCGGCGCAGTTGAAGCGCTGGCGCATATTGGCCAGGCCGAGATGCAGCCCGGCGATGTGTTTGAGATTCATACACCGGGTGGCGGCGGGTTTGGGCAGGCCTGAAACAGTCGCCCTGTCCAAAGCGGGCGCTGTTTGCCATTCATTCAATATTTTGATGGGTTGCCGGTTACCGTGCTGCTGATGTTAGGCGGCACCTCCATATTCGCCTGCCGTGCGCGGAACAGGCCGGCGCGCATCAGGAAAATGGTGGTCACCGGCACCGTGATGGCCAGAAACAGCGCAATCAGCAGCGGGTGCGCGGCCAGCTCGCGGTTCTTGAGCGAAAAGAACAGCAGGCTTGCGTACATGATGGACCAGCTGGCGCTGGTGGCAATGATGGACGGCGCGTGGACACGTTCAAAAAAAGTCGGCAGGCGCAGCAGGCCAACGGAGCCCAGCAGGGCCAACGCAGCGCCCATCAGCACCAGCGCGGCAATCACGATTTCAGCCCAAAGGGGAAGCGATACGGCGCTCACTCAATGACCTCCCCGCGCAGCAGGAATTTGGCCATGGCCGTGGTGCCGACAAAGCACAAAAAGGCAATCAGCAGCGCGGCTTCAAAGTAGTGGCTGTTGCTAAATATCAGTCCCAGCACCAGCATGGCCAGCATGCCGTTCAGGTACATGCAGTCCAGTGCCAGCACGCGGTCCTGCGCGGTGGGGCCCTTGAGCAGGCGGGCCAGGGTGCAGGCCATGGCCAGCACCAGCATGAAAAGAGCCAGGGGCAGGGCCCAGGAAAGCACGGGACTCATTCAACGGTCTCCTCAAAAATCTCCATCAGGGGGCGCTCGTAGCGGTGTTTGATGTCCGCCGCAATGGCCTCGGCATCGTCCAGTTCCATCACATGCAGCAGCAATATGGAGCGGTCCAGCGCCAGCTCGGCCCAGGCGGTGCCGGGCGTGAGGCACACGATCATGGCCAGCACCGCCAGCCCGTTGGGGTCGCGCAGGGCCAGCGGAATATGCACAAAGCCGGCCGGATGGCGACGGGCGCCGGGGCGTAGCAGCAGGCGCGCCACGGCGAAGTTGGAGCGCGTGGTGTCCAGCATCACCGCGAGCATCAGGCGCAACACGGCGCCGGGGCGGCGAATGCGCACCGGCATGGGCCGCAGGCCGGCCAGGAGCAAGGGAATCGCCAGTGCCAGCAGCAGCGCCAGCAGCAGCTGGGCAATTTCCAGGCTGCGGTTGAGCAGCAGCCACAGCACAAACAGCGCCACCGACAGCAGCGGCGCGGGCAGCAGGCGCTTCATGGCGACTCCCGGGATGGGCTCACGGGCGTCTGGGGCCCCGCCAGGGGTTCGGCCGACATGACCGCGCCCACGTAAGCGCGGGGGGCGTGCAGCGCGTCGGCCATGGACTGCGCGTAGCGCATGGCGGGGCCGGCCTGCACGGTCAGTGCGGCGCAGGCCAGCAGCAGCGCCGCAATCGGCAGGCCTTCGAGCACGCGCAACTGCGGTGCCGGTCGGTCATGGGTGGTCCAGAAATGGCGAATGCCGGCGCGCGTGAGTGCCACCAGCCCGAGCAGGCCGGTGCCGATCAGCAGCGCCATCAGCATCCAGCCGGCCGGGCCTGGCTGCAGCCCGCCAGAGGCGCCCAGGCCCAGCGGATTGAGCAGCGCTGTGAGCATGGCAAATTTGCCGACAAAGCCGGACAGCGGCGGCAGCCCGGTGATGACCAGCGTGCAGACCATGAAAGCCAGCCCCAGAAAGGCAACGGCGGCGGGAATCACCTGGCCCGTCAGTATTTCCTCGTCGGCGTCCAGGTTCAGGCCCTCGCTGGGCACCAGCTGGGCGTTCAGAAAAGGGGCGTCGTCTTTTTCTTCGTAGGGCGCAAAGTTGGCGCCGTCATTGCGCCAGCGGTCTATCAGGTCGGTCAGCAAAAACAGCGCGCAGACCGCGAGCGTGGAACTCGGCAGGTAATACAGCAGGCCGGCGGTCAGCATCGGCTGCCCAAAGCCAGCCGCCGCCAGCAAGGTGCCCGACGACAGGATGGCCGCAAAGCCGGCCAGGTGGCCCAGCCGCTGCGCGCCCAGCATGCCCAGCGCGCCAAACGCCATGGTCACCATGCCGCCGCCCATCAGCCACAGGCTGCCGAACTGCGCGGATTCGCCGGCGTCCTTGCCAAACAGCAGCATCCAGAGCCGCAAGATGGCGTAGATCCCGACCTTGGTCATGATGGCAAACAGCGCACCTACCGGGGCGGTGGCGGCGCTGTAGGCGGGCACCAGCCAGAAGTTCAGCGGCCAGATCGCGGCCTTGATCAGAAAGGCCGTGGCCAGGATGCCGGCCGCCGCGTGCAGCAAGCCGCGGTCGACCTCGGCGATTTGCGGAATGCTTTGCGCCAGGTCGGCCATGTTCAGCGTGCCGGTGATGCCGTACAGCATGGACGCGCCAATCAGGAACAGCGACGAGGCTGCCAGGTTGATGGCAATGAAGTGCAGGCCGGCCTGCACCCGCGCCCGCCCTGAGCCATGCAGCAGCAGGCCGTAGCTGGCGGCCAGCATGATCTCGAAAAACACGAACAGGTTGAACAGGTCGGCCGTGAGAAAAGCGCCGCACAGGCCCATGACCTGGAGCTGGAACAGCGGGTGGAAATGCACGCCCGCGCGGTGCCAGCGGGCAGCCGCAAACAGCGCGGTGGCCAGCGCCACGGTGCTGGTCAGCAGCAGCATCATTGCCGACAGCCGGTCCAGCACCAGCACAATGCCGTAAGGCGCAGGCCAGTTGCCGGCCAGGTACACGTCCGGGGTGGCGCCCGGCCGGTCGGCCCAGAGCAGCAGGGTGATGGACACCAGCAGCCCCAGCAGGCAGGCCCCCAGGTTGAGCGCGAGCTTGAGCCGCTGGCGCTCCTCGCGCAGCAGCAGCATCAGTGCCGCGGCCAGCAGGGGCAGCAAGATGGGCACCAGTAGCAGGTGCGGCAGCAGCGCTTCGGTCAGCGCCGTCAGGGCGTTCAGTGCGGTCATGGCGCGGGTGGTTCCTGGCCATCCACATGGTCAGTGCCCGACATGCCGCGCGACGCCAGGATCACCACCAGAAACAGCGCCGTCATGGCAAAGCCGATGACGATGGCGGTCAGGGTCAGCGCCTGCGGCATCGGGTCGGCGTAGTGCGCCAGGTCGGCGGGAAGCCCGGCTTGCAGGATCGGCTCCTTGCCCATCGCCAGTCCCAGGCGGCCCATGCTGAAGATGAACAGGTTGACCGCATACGACAGCAAGGCCAGTCCCATGATGACCTGGAAGGTGCGCGGGCGCAGCAGCAGCCACACGCCGGAACCGGTCAGCACGCCAATGGCCAGGGCAATCACAATTTCCATCAGCGTGCTTCCTGTAGTTTGGCTTCTTGCGCCAGGCGGGCGTGATGGCGGTGGCCTCGCACCGACTGGTGGGCAATGGCGGTCAGGATCAGCAGCGTCGAGCCGACCACCAGCGTGAACACGCCGAGGTCAAAAAAGATAGCGCTGGCCACAGGCACTTCGCCGAGCAGCGGCAGCACGAAATGGGCGGTGTGGCTGGTCAGGAAGGGGTAGCCCCATTGCAGCGCGCCCAGGCCGGTGCCCAGCGCAAACAGCATGCCCGCGCCTATCCAGCGGCGCGGATACAGCGGCAGGTGGGCCTCGACCCAGTGCGTGCCCGAGATGATGTACTGCAGCAGCAGCGCCACCGACAGCACCAGCCCGGCGACAAAGCCGCCGCCCGGCTCGTTGTGGCCGCGCAGGAAGAAGTAGACCGACGTCATCGCGGCAAACGGCAGCAGCACGCGCGCCAGCACGGCCGGCACCATCAGGTAGCCAATGGCGGTGTCGCTCGCCAGGCGCGGGTTCAGCAAGTCGGTGGCCAGGTCGGGCGGCAGGGTGCGCTGCTGCGCGGGCAGGTCCATGGCTTCGCGCGCCGGTCTGAAGCGCCGCAGCAGCGCATAGACCGTGAGCGCCACAATGCCCAGCACCACGACTTCGCCAAAGGTGTCAAAGGCCCGGAAGTCCACCAGCATCACGTTGACGACGTTGGTGCCGCCGCCCTCGCTGAGCGCGCGCTCCAGGAAAAAGGTCGACGTGCTTTCGGGGAAGGGGCGGCTCATCATGGCCAGGGCCAGCAGCGCCATGCCCGAGCCGGCCCCCACGGCCAGCGCCAGGTCGCGCACGCGGCGCAGGCGGGTGCTGCGCCGCTCGGCCCGGCTGGGGCGGCGCAGGCTTTCATCGCGCTTGGGCAGCCAGCGCAGGCCCAGCAGGATCAGCACCGTGGTGACAATCTCCACCACGATCTGGGTCAGCGCCAGGTCAGGCGCCGAGAACCACAAAAACGTGATGCACAGGCACAGCCCGGCGCCGCCCATGAGCGTCAGCGCCGCCATGCGCTGGTATTTGGCGTGCCAGGCGGCGGCCACGGCGCAGCTGGCGCCCAGCGTCCACAGCAGCGCAAACGCCGGCGACACCGGCAGCGACGCGCGGTTGCCCAGGTGCAGGCTGTGCGCCCACAGCGGCACGGCGCCTGCGGTCAGCGCGGCGACCAGCAGCCACAGCATTTGCCATTGCAGGCGCTGCGTGCCCAGCAGGTGGCGGCTTTTGCGGCCAGCCACCGTCAGCAGCGCCAGCGTGCCGTCAAACAGGCGCTGGCCGTTGATGCGGTGCATCAGCACCGGCGCATCGACGCGGCCTTGCGCGCGCAGGCGGCGCAGCATCAGGTACAGCCCGGCACCGCCCAGCATGGCGACTGCGCTCATCAACAAAGGCGTGTTCAGCCCGTGCCAGACCGCCAGGCTGAAAGCGGGCAACTCGCCGCCCACCACCGGGCGGGCGGCGGCGTTCAGGTAGCCGCCCACCGACAGCGCCGGCAGCACGCCCACCACCAGGCAGGCCAGCACCAGCAACTCGACCGGCACGCGCATCCAGTGCGGCGGCTCGTGGGGCTGGCGCGGCAGGTCGGTGGCCGGCGGACCCCAGAACACGTCGACCACAAAGCGCAGCGAATAGGCCACGCTGAACATGCCGGCCAGCGTGGCGGCGGCGGGCAGCAGCAGCTCCAGCAGGGGCGCGGTTTGCAGAAACACCGTTTCGGCAAAAAACATTTCCTTGGACAAAAAGCCGTTGAGCAGCGGCACGCCGGCCATGGCGGCGCTGGCCACCATGGCCAGCGTGGCGGTCACCGGCATCATTTTGCGCAGGCCCGACAGACGCCGGATGTCACGCGTGCCGCTTTCGTGGTCCACAATGCCCGCGGCCATGAACAGCGAGGCCTTGAAGGTGGCGTGGTTCATGATGTGGAACACCGCCGCCACGGCCGCCAGCGGGCTGTTCAGGCCCAGCAGCAGCGTGATCAGGCCCAGGTGCGAAATGGTGGAATAGGCCAGCAGCGCCTTGAGGTCGTTCTGGAACATCGCCGCATAGCCGCCCACCAGCAGCGTGATGAGGCCGGCGCCGCCGACCAGCCAGAACCACGGTTCGGTACCGCCCAGCACCGGCCACATGCGGGCCAGCAGAAACACGCCGGCTTTCACCATGGTGGCCGAATGCAGGTAGGCTGACACCGGTGTGGGCGCGGCCATGGCGTTGGGCAGCCAGAAGTGAAACGGAAACTGCGCGCTTTTTGTCAGCGCGCCCAGCAACACCAGCACCAGCGCGGTCAGGTAAAACGGATGGGCCCGGACCTGCTCCCCGGCGGCGAGCACCCGGTCCAGGTCATAGCTGCCCACGATGTGGCCTATCAGCAGCATGCCGGCCAGCATGCACAGCCCGCCGGTGCCGGTCACGGTCAGCGCCATGCGGGCGCCGCGCCGCGCGTCCTTGCGGTGGTGCCAGTAGCCAATCAGCAAAAAGGAAAAGAGGCTGGTCAGCTCCCAGAAAAACGCCAGCTGGATGATGTTGCCCGCCAGCACGATGCCCACCATGGCGCCCATGAAGGCCAGAAAGAACGCAAAAAAGCGCGGCACCGGGTCGCTCGGCGACATGTAGTAGCGGGCATACAGCACCACCAGCGCGCCTATGCCCAGCACCAGCATGCTGAACATCCAGGAAAAGCCGTCCAGGCGAATCACCAGGTTCAGCCCCAGCGCCGGCAGCCATTCAATCTCCTGGCGCAGCACGCCGCCGTTCGCGATCTGGGGAAAGTACAGCGCCGCCTGCACCGTGCAAAACAGGGCAATCAGGCCGGCGAGGGTGGATTCGGCGTTGCGCGCGTTGGCCGGCAGGACTGCGGCGATCAGGCTGCCGATGAAGGGAAGGAGAATGAGGGTGATCAGGGGCATGCGCGGGCCATTTTACCGGCACGCTGCGTCAGGCCGGCTGCCACGCCGGGGTGCCGGACTGTTGCTGATTTTTAAGCAAAAAATGGCTGTAGACCAAACAGTTAGGGCGCATGCAGCTATTTATTCAGTAGCACCCGGCGAATGTTAAAACCTCAGCAGCAGGCAGCCGTGCCGCCAGACGGTCCCGCCGTTTCAAACGGCAGCGCCGCGCCGCAGCCTTCAAATATGCCGTAATGCGTGTCAAAGTTGCCGATGAAGCGAAAGTGTGGCGCCAGGCGTGTGCCATGCAGCATGTGCCAGGTGTTGCCGCAGACCGCGAACACCTTGCCGGTCTGCATGTCGTGGTGCTTGTCGAGCATGAAGCGGCCTGCGTGCTCGGGAATGCTGCCCTGGTAGACCACGGCCTGGCCGTAGTCTTCGCAGGCCGATTCCAGGGCCGCGAGCTTGAACAGCCGGTAGGTGGCCGAGAAAAAGCGCAGGTTGCCGGTGCGCGCCGCCAGCTGCGGGTCGGTGATGTCCAGCGGCCGGTCTTCGGTCAGGCGCGGGTCGGCAAAGCCGTGGCGCTGGGCCAGGCGTTCAAAGTCCTTCCAGTACAGCGCGCCGCCCAGGCATTCACCGTAGAGCACCGGGTCGTTCCTGACGGCCAGCGGCACGCGGCGGTCGGCGTACACGTCTGAAAAGTAAAACTCGCCGCCGGGCTTGAGCAGGCGCTGCACGCCGGCCAGCACCGCGTCCTTGTCGGGCGAGAGGTTGACCACGCAGTTGGACACGATCACGTCAAAGCTGCCGGCCTCCAGCCCCAGTTCTTCGAGCCGCTCGATGTAGCCGTGCAGGAACTGCACATTGCTGTAGCCGAATACCTCGGCATGGTGGGCCTGGTGCGCCCTGGCCACGGCGAGCTGCTCGTCGGTCATGTCCACGCCGACCACCGAGCCGGTGGGCCCGACCAGCTGCGCCAGCGCATAGACGTCGCGGCCCGAGCCGCAGCCGAGATCGAGCACGCGGCAGCCTTCAAGCAGCGGCGGGCAGACCAGGCCGCAGCCGTAGTAGCGCGACAGCACCTCGGGGTGGACGCGCGCCAGCAGTGGCTTGAGCCATTCGGGCATGCTGCTCACGTCGCAGCAGGCGCTGGTCTTGAGATCGGCCGTGCCCTGCAGTTGCTGGCCGTAGTAGTCGGTCACGAGTTCGTAGGTGGTTTCGTCAGTTTGCATGGGGTTTCTCTAAAGTTTCTGATTGCTATTGAATATAGAGCTGCTGGCGCCCGTACCCATTGGGTTATAGGCTTGTTTTTCTTGAAATTCGAGGGGGAGGTGCGCCAGGTCGGCGGGCTCGTCAATGTCGTGCAGCGTCGGTCCCCGCCACACCCGCAGGCCGAGCGCGGCCATGCGGCGCAGCGTCTCGGCGGCCACGGCCGGGGTGCTCCACGGCATGTCGGAAAACAGTTCGGGGCAGGGCGTTTTCAGGCCGATCAGGATGTAGCCGCCGTCGGCCACGGGAAGCAGCATCGCGTCGTGCCGGGC
>NZ_JADMJK010000135.1:14550-36739 GCF_018780625.1 Polaromonas sp.
CGATCAGGATGTAGCCGCCGTCGGCCACGGGAAGCAGCATCGCGTCGTGCCGGGCTAGCTGGCGGTCGGCCTCCATGAGGTGCGCGGTCGTCAGCGCCGGGCAGTCGGTACCAAACAGCAGCACTGGCCCCTGCCCCGTGGCGCGTGCCACGGCGCGGGCCATGCGTTGGCCCAGGTCGCCGTCGCCCTGCGCCGTGCGCGCCACGCCATCGGGCAGCGCCACGCCGTGCCAGGCCGGGTCGCCGGGCGCCGGGCTCATGCACAACTCGACCGGCCCGGCGCCAGCGGCCAGCGCCTGCTGCAGCGTGTGGACCAGCATGCGGCGCGCCAGATTGGCGGCGCCCTCGGCGCCCAGGGCGGGAGTCAGCCGGGTCTTGGCGGCGCCGGGCTGCGGCGCCTTGGCAAAAATCACGAGCGTGGTCATGCGCCGGCCTTCATTGGTACAACTCGGCCAGTTGCTTGGGCGCGGCGCCGCGCCAGTAGGCCAGGCGCAGCCGCCACATCAGCAGCACCGTGCGCCAAACGCCGCGCGTTTCCCAGCGCCGGCCCGAGGTGACGACGCGCGCGCGCAGGCAGGCCGGGCGCGAGAGCTTGAGCAGGCGCGCCGACATCTCGATGTCTTCCATCAGCGGCTGGGCCGGGAATCCGCCCACGGCGTCAAATGCGGCGCGGGTCATGAACAGCGCCTGGTCGCCGGTGGCGATGCCGGTCCAGCGCGAGCGGCGGTTCATGAAGGCGGCTATCACGCGCAGCATCCGGGACTGGCCCTCGATGTGCACGTCAAAACGGCCCCAGACCTGCGCCCCGCTGGCGAGTGCCTGTGCTATCAATTTGTCGGCATCTGGCGGCAGCCGCGTGTCGGCATGCAAAAACAGCAGCGTGTCGCCGCTGGCCTGCTGCGCGCCGGCGTTCATCTGCAGCGCGCGTCCGCATGCGGTTTGGATGACCTGTACCGCGTTCGCCAGCGCAACCGTGTCGTCGGTGCTGCCGCCATCGGCCACCACGACCTGCGCGCCGCGTGCCCGCAGCGGCGCCAGCGCGTGCAGCGCGGCCTGGATGCCAGCCGACTCGTTCAGCGCCGGAATCACCACGGACAGGCGGGCGGGCGTCATGGCGGGTTCAAGGCTCCAGCGCGCCGCCGCAGCTGCTGCCCTGGCCGGCGGTGCAGCCGTAGCAGTGGCCGGCCACGCGGATGGGCTGGTCGTCCAGGCGGGTCTTGAGCAGGTCGCGCAGATGGCGCTGCAGACCCGAGGTGCCCAGCGGCAGGCCGAGCTGCTGGTTGAAGTCGCAGTCGGACAGCCAGCCTTTCCAGTCGACGCTGACGGTGCTGCGGCACATCACGCCGGCCAGGTTGTGCGGCTGGTAGCTGCCCTTGAGCAGTTCCATGTAGGCGTCAAATGAGCCCTTGGACACCAGCGTGGAGCCAAAGCGCTGGATCGGCATGTTGGTCAGCGCAAACAACGCGTTGAAGACGATGCCGAAGTGGGCCAGCAACTCGCGCTTGTAGTCGGCCTGCAGCGTTTGCTGGTCAGGCGGCAGCGACGCGCCCTGCGGGTTGTAGACCAGGTTGAGCACCAGTCCGGAGCCGGGCTGCCCGTAGCCCAGCGCGTTGAGCTGCTGCAGCGCGGCAACGCTCAGGTCAAACACGCCGTCGCCGCGCTGCTTGTCGACGTTGGCGGCCGAATAGCAGGGCATGGATGCAACGATCTCGACCCGCTGCCCGGCAAGGAATGCCGCCAGCCCCTCCTGGCCGGGTTCAAACAGAATCGTCAGGTTGCAGCGGTCGATCACGCGCACGCCTTGCGCGCGGGCGGCGCGCACCAGGTCACGGAAACCTTCATGTAGTTCGGGCGCGCCGCCGGTCAGGTCCAGCGTGTCCAGGCCGCGCGCCGCCAGCACCTCGGGGATCAGGGCCATGGTGGCCGCGTCCATCATCTCGGTGCGGTGTGGCCCGGCGTTGACGTGGCAGTGCAGGCAACTCTGGTTGCATTTGTAGCCCAGGTTGACTTGCAGCGTGTCCAGGCGGGTGCGGTCAATCGCTGGAAAGCGGATTTTTTTCAGCATGGGTAAGGTAGCGTGCATAAATGAAGAGCTTGTTGTGCGGCCGGAAAAGTTCAGCCGAGCAGCGCGGCCAGGCGCGCGCGCACCTCGGGGGCCATGACGCCCGGCTGGGTCACCAGCGCGTTTTTGAGTGCCGTGTGCGCGTCGCTCACGGGCTGCTCGGCGCCCAGCAGGCGAATCGCCTCGGCCGCCACCTGCTGCGCCCGGCCGGCGTTCTTGAACAGGTTGGCCAGCGCCATGTCGGCCGTCACATGCGCCTCGCGCGGGTGCCAGCAGTCAAAGTCGGTCACCAGCGCCAGCGTGGTGTAGGCGATTTGCGCTTCGCGCGCCAGCTTGGCCTCGGGCATGTTGGTCATGCCGATCACGCCGCCGCCCATGCTGCGGTACCAGTGGGATTCGGCGCCGCTGGAAAACTGCGGGCCTTCAATGCAGACGTAGGTGCCGCCTTCGTGCAGCGTCACGCCGTGGCCCGGCGCCTCTTGTGCCAGCACCTTGCGCACCGCCCGCGCCAGCACGCCAGCGGCCGCCGGGCAGACCGGCTGCGCCATCGACACATGGGCAACCGCGCCCTGGCCAAAAAAGGTGCTCTCGCGGCGCTTGGTCAGGTCGATGAACTGGTCGGGCAGCACCATGTCCAGCGGCTTGAAGTCTTCCTTCAGTGAACCGACGGCCGACACCGACAGCAGGTAGCGCACGCCCAGCTGCTTCATCGCGTGGATGTTGGCGCGGTAGGGCACCTCGAACGGCAGTAGCCGGTGGCCGCGCGCATGCCGGGCCAGAAACGCCACCGGTACGCCCTGCACGCGGCCGGTGACCAGCACGTCGGACGGCGCACCAAACGGCGTGTCCATCACCTGCTCCTGCGCGCCTTCCAGCGCGTCCATCTGGTAAAGGCCGCTGCCTCCGATGATGCCGACCAATGCCTGGTTCATGCTGATGGGTTCTTTCTTGACGTTAGACTATTTGACGGCTCCGGCAGTGCCGGTGGCCGGGAGCGCTGGATTCTGGATGAATTTTGCAGAATGCGGTCCTGCACCCGGTTGAAGCCCTTTTGCTTTGTTGGTCGGGGGCGGGCTGTTTTTCTTACAGAGCCTACCGCTTTTGTTGTAAGAATTACGGCTCCGGTCCGACTCAACCACAAGAATAATCCCCAAGGACCCCCGTGAATTTACGCAAATTTTTGATCGCCGCGCTGCTGCTGGCAGGCGTGGCCGCTTTTTTTGCGCTGGACCTGGGCCGCTATTTCAGCCTGGCGTTCATCAAGGACAGCCAGGCTTCGTTCACAGCGCTGTTCAATGAACGGCCGGTGATGGTGACGCTGGTGTTTTTTGCGGTCTATGTGGCCGTGACCGCACTGTCGCTGCCGGGCGCGGCCATTTTGACGCTGGCGGGCGGCGCCAGTTTCGGGCTGGTGTGGGGCACGGTGGTGGTGTCCTTTGCCTCGACCATAGGCGCCACGCTGGCCATGCTGGCGGCGCGCTATTTGCTGCGGGACGCGATTCAGGTGCGCTTTGGCCGGCGCCTGGACGAGGTCAACAAGGGCATTGAAAAGGAGGGTGCGTTCTATCTTTTTTCGCTGCGCCTGATCCCGGTCGTGCCGTTTTTCGCGCTTAACCTGCTGATGGGCCTGACGCGCATCAAGACCTGGACTTACTTCTGGGTCAGCCAGCTGGGCATGTTCGCGGGCACGGTGGCCTATGTGAACGCGGGCACGCAGATCGCCAAGATCGACTCGCTGCAGTCGATCCTGTCGCCGGGGCTGATCGGCTCCTTCGTGCTGTTGGGGCTGCTGCCGCTGGGGGTCAGCAAGGTGCTGGGGTTTGTCAAGCGCCGCAAGGTTTATGCGCGCTGGAAGTCCGTGCGGCCGTCCCGTTTTGACCGCAACCTGGTCGTGATTGGCGCCGGCGCGGGCGGGCTGGTGTCGGCCTACATCGCCGCCGTGGTCAAGGCGAAGGTGACGCTGGTGGAGGCGCACAAGATGGGCGGCGACTGCCTGAACTACGGCTGCGTGCCGTCCAAGGCGCTGATCCGCAGCGCCAAACTGGCGCACCAGATGCGGCACGGCGCCCAGTACGGCTTGCGCGACAGCCAGCCGCCCTTCAGCTTCAAGGCCGTGATGCAGCGGGTGCAGAACGTGATCCGCGCCATTGCGCCGCACGACAGCGTGGAACGCTACACCGGCCTGGGCGTCGAGGTGCTGCAGGGCCATGCCCGCATCGTCAACCCGTGGACGGTAAAAATTACGCTGAACGGCGGCGGCACGCAACTGCTCACCACGCGCAGCATTGTGATTGCGGCGGGCGCCCGGCCTTTGGTGCCGCCGCTGCCGGGCCTGGACGACGTGGGCTACGTCACCAGCGACACGCTGTGGGACGCATTTGCCCAGCTGGACGCCGTGCCGCGTCGCCTGGTGGTGCTGGGCGGCGGGCCGATTGGCTGCGAGCTGGCGCAGGCCTTTGCGCGGCTGGGCGCAGAGGTCACGCAGGTGGAAATGGCGCCGCGCCTGCTGGGGCGTGAGGACGAGGAGGTGTCGGCGCTGGCGCGCGAGGCGCTGGCCGCCGATGGCGTGCAGGTGCTGACCGGTCACAAGGCCTTGCGCTGCGAGAACGTGGGCGGTGTCAAAACCTTGGTCGTCGCGCACCAGGGCATTGAAAAGCGCGTTGAATTCGACCAGCTCATTTGCGCCGTCGGCCGCGTGGCGCGCCTGACCGGTTACGGACTCGAAGAGCTCGGCATTTCCACCCAGCGCACGGTGCCCACCAACGACTATTTGCAGACGATTTACCCCAATATTTACGCGGCGGGTGACGTGGCCGGCCCCTACCAGCTGACGCATGTGGCGGCGCACCAGGCCTGGTACGCGGCGGTCAATGCGCTGTTTGGCGAATTCAAGCTGTTCAAGGCCGATTATTCGGTGATTCCCTGGACCACCTTCATCGACCCGGAAGTGGCCCGCGTGGGGCTGAACGAACAGGAGGCGAAGGAAAAAGGCGTGGCGTATGAGGTCACGAAATACAACATCGACGACCTCGACCGCGCCATTGCCGACAGCGAGGCGCGCGGCTTTGTGAAAGTGCTCACGGTGCCGGGCAAGGACACGATTCTGGGCGTGACGATTGTCGGCACCCATGCTGGCGACCTGCTGGCCGAGTATGTGCTGGCGATGCGGCACGGCCTGGGGCTGAACAAGATTTTGTCCACCATCCACACCTACCCGACGCTGTCGGAGGCCAACAAATATGCCGCGGGTGAATGGAAGCGGGCGCACCAGCCCAGGCGCCTGCTTGAATGGGTGCGCAAGTACCACGACTGGAAACGGCGTTGAGATGATGACGCATCACCGTGCGGCACGTTTCTGGTACCAATTTGCCACCACATTGGCCGCCTTCTGCAGCCTCTGGGCGGGCGCCGGCACTCAGTCTTTTTTCTTCGGCAACCGGGACCCAGCCACCGGCGTCGTGGCGCGTGGTCGGCGTGCCGCGCGGCAAGATACCGCTCACGCGCTTTGACATCATAGAGCTGGACGGCCGCCAGGTGCTGCGCGTGGAGGCGTCCCGGTCCTATGGCAATCTGGTGCATGCCCTGGCGCCCGCCGTACCTGACGCAGGAATGCGCCTGCGCTGGCGCTGGCGGCTGGACCAGTGGACGGCGCACGCGCGCGATCTGGCTGCTGATTTTCGTTTGGCCTTTGGCCATGAGAGCGTCAGCCTGCCGGCGCTGGAGGCTGTGCTGGTAGGCGCTGATGCAGACAATACTGGAAGTTACAGTTTGGGCTATGTTGAGGGTGTCACACTCTCACCATGACTTCGACCGTTCACGAGACCCACGATTCCACCCTTGATTCAAGCCTTATTGACACCCCTGGCCCCAAGCACCTGGTCCTGCTGGGCGCGGGCCACGCCCATGTCCATGTCCTGCAGAACCTGGCGGAAAGCCGGCCCGCCAACCTGAGCATCACCGTCATAGCGCCCCAGCCGCGCCAGCTCTACTCCGGCATGGTGCCGGGCTTTGTCGCCGGGCATTACACGCTGGATCAGTGCGTCATTCCGCTGGAGCGGCTGCTTTCGCGCTGTGGCGCGCGCTTCATCCCGAGCAGCGGCATTGCGATGGATGCCGACAAGCAAACCGTGATGCTGGCCAACGGCGAGACCGTGGCCTACGACTGGCTGAGCCTGAACACCGGTCCGGTGATGGACCGCGAGAAGATCGAGGAACAGATGCCCGGCGCACGCGAGCATGCGCTGTTTGTGCGTCCCATCGAAGCCTTTGGCCAGCTTTGGCCCCAGGTGGCTGAAATGGGCAAGAGCCGCGCCGTTCACCTGGCGGTGGTGGGCGCGGGCGCGGTCGGGCTGGAACTGGCCATGGCGGCGGCCCATGCGCTGCAAGCCCCGTCGTTCCGGCCAGGCAGCCGGGTCACGCTGGTGACCGGCGGACCGGCACCGGCGCAGAACTACCCCGACGGCGCGCAAATCCGGGTGCAGCAGGCCCTGCAGCGCCTGAGAATCACGGTGCTGGCCGATACCTGCGTGGGCGTGGGCCTGGGCGAGATCCGGCTGGGCAGTGGCGCGCGTCTGGCCTGTGACGCCCCGCTGCTTGCCGTGGGCGCGCAGGCACCGACCTGGCTGGCAGGCAGCGGCTTGATCCTGGATAGTGACGGTTTTGTGGCGGTTAACCGCTTCCAGCAAAGCACCAGTCACCCACAGGTTTTTGCCGCGGGCGACGTGGCCAGCCGCGTCGATGCGCCGCATCCGCGCAGCGGTGTGTATGCGGTGCATGCCGGACCGCCGCTGCTGGCGAACCTGCGCGCCGCGCTCCAGGCCCAGGCGCTTCAGGCCTATTCGCCGCCCAGACGTGCGCTGAGCCTGCTGTCTTGCGGCGAACGTTATGCGATTGCTGTGTGGGGTGGTTTCAGTGTCGAAGGGCGTTGGGTCTGGCGCTGGAAAGACCGCATCGACCGCCAGTTTGTGGCCCGGTACAGCCACTGAGTGGACGGCTCTTGGGGCTGTTTGGTCGCTGAGTTACTAGTTTTTAGCTTTAAAAAATATAGCAAATAAGACCCGTGGATATTAGGCTGCTACTGAAAATGGCAATAAAAAACCCCGCTTGATTGCGGGTTTTTTATGAGGGCCGGGCCTTATTTTTTGGCTGCGCTGGCGGCCGGTTTGGCTGCGTCGGGTTTGGGCGTCACGGCGGCCTTGACATCTTTCGCGGTGTCTTTCACGGCATCCTTGGTGCTGACCGCAGCGCCCTTGACGGCGTCTTTGGTCGCCACGGCCGCCTCTTTGGCTTTTTGCGTCATGGGTTTGTCAGTTTTCTTGGCAGGTGCTGTGCTGGGGCCCTGGTAGCTGGCGCCTGAGACCGTCAAGCCTTCGGCTGAAAACTTGGCGGCACTTTTGTCGCCCACCCCTTTGACGCGTGTCACAAAGTCGTCCCAATTCTTGAACTCGCCCTTTTTTCGTTCAGAAATAATCAGCTTGGTGGTCACGGGACCGATGCCCTTGATGCCGTCAAGCTCTGCCTCCGTGGCCTTGTTGACGTCTACCGCGGCAAACGCTGCGACCAGTGACATGGCGGCGAAAAAAGCGAGCAACTTTTTGAACATGAAAAACTCCTGAAAGATAGGATTGAACTGAACTGCAGTGACCCACCCCCGTAAACAGCGGTGTCCCCACCCGTAACGGCCTGATTTCAGGCTGGGTTGACCGTGGCACAAAGGTATTTTGCGTGAAAACCCTAGCTTTTGGCGCCGCTTAACCACTGCATGTACGCAGTCACGCCGGTCTGTACGTCGGCAAATCGGTGGTCGCAGCCGGTTGCACGCAGGGCACGCAGGTCGGCTTGGGTGTAGCTTTGGTACTTGCCCACCAGCGCATGGGGAAAGCTGATGTAGTCAATCAAGCCGCCGCGCGCGGCATCTTCAAGGCTCAGAGGCTCGGCGTTCTGGTGGATGCGCAAGGTGTTGATGACCGCCAGGGCCACGTCGTTGAAGGGCTGCGCCCGGCCGGTGCCCAGGTTGAAAATGCCTGACTTTTCAGGATGCTCAAAAAACCAGAGGTTGACGGCGACGACATCGTCAATGAATACAAAGTCGCGCATCTGGCCGCCTGCGCCGTAACCGCCGTATTCGCCAAACAGCTTGACCTTGCCTTCGGAGTGAAACTGGTTGAACTGGTGAAACGCCACGCTGGCCATGCGGCCCTTGTGTTGCTCGCGTGGGCCGTAGACGTTGAAATACCGAAAGCCTGCGACCTGCGTCGATGCCCGTTCAAATTGGGCACCAACTTCGCGCCGCATGCGCTGGTCAAAAAGCAGTTTGGAGTAACCGTAGACATTGAGCGGGCGCTCGAATTCCGGAGACTCGCTGAAGGTGTCTGAGCCGCCGTAGGTGGCCGCTGACGAGGCGTAGAGCAGGCGCGTGCGCTGCGCCTGACAGGCCCGGAACAACTTGCACGACAGCGTGTAGTTGTTGTTCATCATGTACTTGCCATCAAGCTCCATGGTGTCGCTGCAGGCGCCTTCGTGAAACACGGCCTCGACGTGGCCGTATGCGCCATCGACGAACTGGTCGTAAAAGTCGCCGGCATCGACGTAATCGGCGATCTTCAGATCGGCCAGATTGCGGAATTTGTCGCCGTCGCTCAGGTCATCGACGGCAATGATGTTGTCAATGCCGCGGGCATTGAGCCCTTTGATGATGTTGCTGCCGATAAAGCCGGCTGCACCGGTCACTACAATTTTCATGGGTCAATCCTCGGGTTTCAGTGCGCTGCAAACAGCTCGCTGTAGCTGACGGTGGCGGTGCCGAACTTGCCGACCACGATGCCGCCGGCGCGGTTGGCAATCGGCACGGCATCGCGCAGCGTCATGCCGGTTGCCGCCATCGCTGCCAGCGTGGCGATCACGGTGTCGCCGGCGCCGGTCACATCGAACACTTCACGGGCCAATGCGGGCACATGCAGCTCGCCCTCTGCGTCAAACAGCGTCATGCCTTCTTCGCTGCGGGTCAGCAGCAGGGCCTGAAGGTTGAGCGCGGTGCGCAGATTGTGGGCTTTGGTGTGCAGGTCTGCTTCATCGGTCCAGCGGCCAATGACTTGCTCCAGTTCGGCGCGGTTGGGGGTCAGCACGCTGGCGTTCTTGTAGCGCGCATAGTCCGAGCCTTTGGGGTCTACCAGGACTACTTTGCCCGCAGCGCGCGCCTGGGCGATCATCAACACGATGTGCGCCAGGCCGCCTTTGCCGTAGTCCGAGAACAGCACGGCATCGTGCAGGGGTACGAGCTTTTCAAAGGTGGCGGACTGGGACGCCAGTACTTCGTTTTCGGGCGTGTTTTCAAAATCGAGGCGTAGCAGTTGCTGCTGGCGGCCAATCACGCGCAGTTTGACGGTGGTCTTGAGCTGCGGGTCGCGGCCAAAGTAGGGCGTGATGCCTGTTTGGGCGACCAGGGCTTCCAGAATGCGGCTGGCTTCATCATCGCCCACGACGCTCAGCAGTGAGGCCTGGGCGCCTAGCGTGACGATGTTGTAGGCCACGTTGGCTGCAGCGCCTATGCGCTCTTCGGTCCGCGTCACGCGCACGACGGGCACAGGCGCCTCGGGCGAGATACGTTCGACCGCGCCATACCAGTAACGGTCCAGCATGGTGTCGCCCACCACCAGAACGCGGGCCGACGAAATGAGTTCGGGCGTCAGTTGCATAGTTTTTTCAGGGTTTGGGATTACAGCTCTTCAATGCGGCGTGCCGGGTAACTGTCCCAGGCCTGGCAGCCGGGGCAGTGCCAGAAATGCTGGGTCGCCTCAAAGCCGCAGGCGGCGCAGCGGTAGCGCATCAGGGGCTTGGTGGCCAAGTCGAGTGCGCGCTGTACCAGTGCGTGCTGGTGCTCGTTTTGCAGTTTTTCGCCGCCAATCCATTTGCTGGCGGCCACGAGCGACGCCTGGCGCTCCAGGTGCTCGACATACCAGTGCCGGGCTAGAAGCGGGTCATTTTCCAGCTTGACGATGGCTTCGAGCACGTCGATGGACGGCGTTTGTGCGTAGCTGGCTTTCAGCAGCGCCAGGGCGTCGGGCTGCTGCGCACTATTCAGGGCAATATTGGCCAGCAAACCGGCGGCCAGCGGAAACCCCTGAGGGGCCGATTTTTTGAGCCGGAGCAAGGTCTGAAAAGCCTCCTGGGACTGACCCAGCTGGGTTTGCAGTTTGGCGAGTTCCAGCAGCGGCCGGGCGGAAGCGGGCGCCATGGCTGCGGCGTCGACCAGGGTACTGAGCGCCTGGCCGGTATCGCCTGCGGCTACCAACGCGCTGGCTTGCTCACAAAGGTAATGCGCCTGCCGGGTACTGAAGCTGCCGTGGCTGGAACTGCCCAGCCGTGCCGCGATTTGCGTGGCATTGGCCCAGTCGCGCGAGCGTTCGTAAATGGACAGCAACGCGAGCCGTGCTTCTTCTTCGAATGGTGTGCCTTCAAGCCTGCGCAATGCCGCCTCGGCGCGGTCCAGCAAGCCGGCCTTCAGGAAATCAAGCGCGAGCGCATGCTGTGCCCGATCGCGTTCAGGCTGGGTCAGGTCGCCGCGCGACATCAGATGCTCATGCACCCGCACCGCGCGGTCGTATTCGCCGCGTCGGCGAAACAGGTTGCCCAGCGCAAAGTGCAACTCGGAGGTGTCGGGGTCGTTCTGTACGGCTTCAATGAAGGCGTCAATGGCCTGGTCCTGCTGCTCGTTGAGCAGGAAGTTCAGTCCCTTGAAGTAAGCCTTGGGTGCCTGGCGGTTTTCGATGCGCAGTTGCCTGAGGTCCAGCCTTGAGGCCAGCCAGCCCAGGGTGAAGGCGATCGGAAACCCGAGCAGAACCCAGGTGAAGTCAAATTCCATGGTGCGGCATCGTAGGGGTGTCGGTCACAGAGTTCGAGGTTTCCAGAAGGGAAGCGCCCGCAGGCGAGGCGTGTGCCGCTTTACGTTTTTTCCACCAGCGCGGCATCATCACCAGCACGCCCATTGCCAGCCCGCAAGCGAACGCAGCCAGAACCACCAGCACCAACGGCGCCTGCCAGAAGGTGCCAAAAAAGAAATGCACTGCAACCGCCTGCTGGTTATTCAGTGCAAAAGCAAATAGGGTAAAAAAAATGGCTGCCTTGAGCAGCCACATCAGGTATTTCATCGGGTAATTCCTCCTGCCGGTCTGGCGATTGTAGCCAGACCACAGACCAAAACCCGGAGGTCCTTATCGGGCCTCCGTGACCGTCCGCAACTCATCAGTTCGAGCTTCGACGGCTTCCCGCAAAGCTTTTCCTGGCTTGAAATGGGGCACCCGCTTTTCAGGGATGGCGACACTCTCGCCCGACCGGGGATTCCTGCCCATGCGGGGCGGGCGCCGGTTGATGGAAAAACTGCCAAAACCCCTGATTTCAATCCGGTGGCCGCGCACCAGCGCGTCGCCCATGGCATCAAGAATGGTCTTGACGGCATATTCGGCATCGCGGTGCGTCAGCTGGCTGAATCGGGCTGCCAGTTCTTCGACAAGATCGCTTCGGGTCATCCAGAATTATCCAGTTGGGAGCAGAACACAGGGAGCGTTACCGCCGTGCCATGTGGTCTGCCCGCCAAGGACTTTACTTCTCGGTGTTGTCCAGCTTGGCGCGCAACAGGGCGCCCAGGCTGGTCAGGCCGGCGCTCTCGCGCGACGATTGCTGGCTCAGCGTTGCCATGGCTTCTTGCTGGTCGGCATTGTCCTTGGCTTTCACCGACAACTGGATGTTGCGGGTCTTGCGATCCACGTTCACCACGACGGCCGACACTTCATCGCCTTCTTTCAGGACGTTGCGCGCATCTTCCACGCGGTCACGGCTGATTTCGCTGGCGCGCAGGTAGCCAATGATGTCTTCGCCCAGATCGATCTCTGCGCCCTTGGCATCAACGGTCTTGACCTTGCCGGTCACGATCGCGCCCTTGTCGTTGATGGTCACGAAGGTCGTGAACGGATCGGAGTCGAGCTGCTTGATACCCAGCGAGATGCGCTCACGGTCGACGTCGACGGCCAGAACGATGGCTTCAACTTCCTGGCCCTTCTTGTAGTTGCGAACAGCGGCTTCGCCGGGCTCGTTCCACGAGAGGTCAGACAGGTGAACCAGACCGTCGATGCCGGCAGCCAGACCCACGAATACGCCGAAGTCGGTGATCGATTTGATCGGGCCCTTGACGCGGTCGCCGCGCTTGGTGTCTTGCGCAAACTCTTGCCATGGGTTGGCCTTGCACTGTTTCATGCCCAGGCTGATGCGGCGCTTGTCTTCGTCGATTTCCAGAACCATGACTTCGACTTCGTCGCCCAGAGCCACGAGCTTGCTTGGTGCCACGTTCTTGTTGGTCCAGTCCATTTCGGACACGTGGACCAGGCCTTCGATGCCTGGCTCGAGTTCCACAAAAGCGCCGTAGTCGGCGATGTTGGTGATCTTGCCGAACAGGCGGGTGCCCTGTGGGTAACGGCGGTTCACGCCCATCCATGGGTCGTCGCCCATCTGCTTCAGACCCAGGGACACGCGGTTTTTCTCGGTGTCGAACTTCAGGATCTTGGCCACGATTTCCTGACCAGCCGTCACCACTTCGCTCGGGTGACGCACGCGGCGCCATGCCATGTCGGTGATGTGCAGCAAGCCGTCAATGCCGCCCAGGTCAACAAACGCACCGTATTCGGTGATGTTCTTGACGATGCCCTTGACAGCGGAGCCTTCTTTCAGGGTTTCCATCAGCTTGGCGCGTTCTTCGCCCATGCTGGCTTCGACCACGGCGCGGCGTGAGAGCACGACGTTGTTGCGCTTGCGATCGAGCTTGATGACCTTGAATTCCATGGTCTTGTTCTCGTACGGAGACAAGTCCTTGATCGGGCGGGTGTCGATGAGCGAGCCGGGCAGGAAAGCGCGGATGCCGTTGACCAGAACGGTGAGGCCGCCCTTGACCTTGCCGCTGGTCTGGCCGGTCACGAATTCGCCGGATTCCAGGGCTTTTTCCAGGCTCATCCAGGAAGCCAGGCGCTTGGCCTTGTCGCGGCTCAGCAGGGTGTCGCCGTAGCCGTTTTCGACGGAGTCGATGGCGACGGACACAAAGTCGCCGACCTGGACTTCGAGCTCGCCCTGGTCGTTTTTGAATTCTTCGAGGGGAATGTAAGCTTCGGATTTGAGTCCGGCGTTGACCACAACATGGTTGTGGTCGATACGTACTACTTCGGCGGTGATGACTTCACCGGAGCGCATTTCAGAGCGTTGTAGTGATTCGTTAAACAGGTCGGCAAAAGATTCGGACATGATTTTCCTAATCCGCAAAACAGGATTTCAATAGCGGGATTGCTATTGTTTTTATAGCTGCTTGCGGCGGTTTGGTGAGGTTTTGCGGTCGAACGAGATGTAGGACTGCGGGTTACGTTAATGAACCTTGCGACCCAGACACCCCGAAAGAGGGGGTAGTGTTGAGGGTCAGAAGGGCCGGGTGGCTTGCCACCAGTCAATGACCTGAGCGACTGATTTTTCAATCGAAAGCTCGGAGTTGTCCAGCAGTCTAGCCTGATCAGCAGGCTTTAAAGGGGCGGCTTGACGAGACATGTCTCTGGCATCGCGGGCCTCCAAATCTTGCAAAATCGTCTGTATTGTAATTGTATTTCCCTTTGAAATCAACTGCTTATACCGGCGTTCAGCGCGGCGTTGGGCGCTGGCCGTCAGGTAGATTTTGAGCGGGGCATCCGGGAAAATGACGCTTCCCATGTCCCGGCCGTCGGCCACCAGGCCGGGCAGTTGCCGGAAACTGTGCTGGAGGCGCACAAGGGCTGCACGAACCTGCGGGTGAACCGACACTCTGGAGGCGGCCATGCCGGCGGCTTCGGTGCGGATCGCGTCGGACACATCCTCCGCATCCAGGAATATCCGGTCGCCCTGAAACCTGACGGGCAAGCTGCGGGCAATCCGTGCCACGCCCTCGGCGTCATCCAGTGAAACACCTGCCCGCCTGGCTGCAAACGCAGTCAAGCGGTACAGGGCGCCTGAGTCGAGGTAGTGGTAGCCGAGCCGCTGTGCGGTCAGTGCCGCCAGTGTGCCCTTGCCGGAGGCGGTCGGGCCATCAATGCAAATCACCGGAATCAGGGTGGCGTCGGCTTCGGTGACGTTGAACAGGGCTTCAAAATAGTCCGGGAATGTCTTGGCGACGCACTTGGGGTCAAGAATCCGGACGGGGCACTGTGCCGGATTGAAGGCTGCCAGCGAAAAACACATGGCCATGCGGTGGTCGTCGTAGGTGTGAATAGCGGCGGGTTTCCAGTCCTGCAATGACGCTGGCGGGGTAATCTTGAGGTAATCAAGCCCTTCTTCCACGCTGGCGCCCAGCTTGCGCAACTCGCAGGCCATCGCTGCAATGCGGTCGGTTTCCTTGACCCGCCAGCTGGCGATGTTGCGCAGCACGGTGGTGCCATCGGCGTACAACGCCATCACGGCCAGCGTCATGGCGGCGTCCGGAATGTGGTTGCAGTCAAGGTCAATCGCCTTGAGTGGCCAGCCCTTCCCGGGTTGGCCGCGCCTGACACGCAATGAATGGGGCGTGCTGTCGATTTCTGCGCCCATCATCCGGGCTGCTTCGACAAAACGGATGTCGCCCTGGATGGAGTCTGCGCCCACGCCCAGAATTTCGATGCCATGTTGGCCTCGGGTGCTTTCAGCGATTGCACCAAGCGCGATGAAATAGCTGGCAGATGAGGCGTCACCTTCCACATGGATTTCACCCGGCGACTGGTACTGGCTGCCTGCCGGGATGGTGAAACGCTGCCAATCCTCGCGCTGAACCTGAATGCCAAAGCGCTGAAGAAGCTTTAGCGTGATCTCAATGTAGGGCCGTGAAATCAACTCGCCGATGACCTCAATGTGGATATCCCGATCGGCCACCAGCGGCAGCGCCATCAGCAGGGCGGTCAGGAACTGGCTGGATACATCGCCCCGAACACGAATAGGCTGATCCAGCTTCAAGGGGCCCGGGCTCGGCTGCAGACGCAGGGGTGGGAATCCTTCGTTGGCGAGATATTCAATCGAGCAACCCAGCTGCCGGAGTGCATCAACCAGATCGCCTATAGGCCGCTCATGCATGCGCGGCACGCCCGACAGTTCAAACTCTCCGCCCAGCAAGGCGAGGGCTGCCGTCAGCGGCCGTATGGCCGTGCCCGCATTGCCCATGAAAAGCGCCGCTTTGCGCTGTAAGAGCTGGCCGCCCAGCCCGCTGATAACAGCCGTATCTCCCTGTTGCTGCACGGTGCAGCCAAGCTGCCGCAGTGCCGCGAGCATCACTGCGGTGTCATCGGAGGCCAGCAGCGCATGAACCGTGGTCTGGCCGTGACTCAATGCCGCCAGCAGCAAGACGCGGTTGGAAATACTCTTGGAGCCAGGCAGGCGAACCGTACCGGCCGCCCTGGACAATGGTGGGATATCCAGGTACTCAACATCGAACATGAAAGGCCGCTTATTTTTGTGATTTCGGGGAGGAAATACGCCAGTTGGCGCGTGTTTCGCTGGCTTTCTCAATCAGATCTTCGAGTGCCTCGCCGCTTCCGCTGGAGATCAGGTGTTCCAGGTTCTGCAGGGTCTGCTGAAATATCTTTGACTGCGCCAGCAGTTCTTCGCGATTGGCCATCAGGATGTCACGCCACATGGTGGGATCGCTGGCCGCAATACGCGTGAAGTCGCGAAAGCCCGGCCCCGCCAGGGACAGATAGTCTTTGCCATGTGCCTGGCCTGAAATTCCGTTCATCAGGGCGAAAGCAATCAGGTGAGGCAAGTGGCTGACCGCCGCATAGGCTGCATCGTGCGCCTGTGGCGACATTTGAACGACATGGCAGCCCAAAGCCGTCCAGACATCGCTGGCCTTTTTCAACTGGGCCGTGAACGTTCGCTCAATCGGCGTCAGTATGACCTGCTTGCCGGTGTACAGGTCGGCGTCCGCATGTTCAACGCCTGACACCTCCTTGCCGGTGATGGGGTGACAGGGCACAAAAGAGCCGATGTGGTCGCGCAAGACCCGCCGCGCCGCGTCCACGACATCGCGCTTGGTCGAGCCCACATCCATGATCAGCGTATCGGGGCCGACCAGATGCCGGATCCCCTTGAAGATGGCTTCGGTCGCCGATACCGGCACCGCCAGCAACACAATATCGGCCCCTGAAGCTGCCAGCAAGGCAGAGGGTGCTTCGACATCAATCACCCCCATCTGCCGGGCGCGCTCAGTCGTGGAGGGTGACTTGCTGTAGCCTACGACGCGTTTGACCAGACCGGCGCGTTTGAGCGCCAACGCAAAAGAACCCCCCATCAGGCCGCAGCCGATGAGACCTAATTGTTCAAACATAACGGGGCACCTGAATTTTTTGTTCTCGCTTCATTGAACCGTGACGCCCCATCAGTCGCTGATAGGGTAAGCCCCGAGAACTTTATAGAAGGCGCAAAGCTGCTGTAAATCGGCAAGAGCGGCTTTCACATGGTCTTGAGAGGGATGACCTTGCAGATCAATATAAAAGAAGTATTCCCAGTGGCCCGAACGGGCAGGACGCGACTCAAAGCGCGTCATGGAAACGCCGTGATGTTTCAGCGGCACCAGGATGTCATGCACAGCACCTGGACGGTTGGGCACCGACACCACGAGGCTGGTGCAATCCCTGCCTGAAGCCGGCGGCGCGGGCAGCGTTTGCGGCAGGCACATCACAGCAAAACGTGTGCGGTTGAAGGCGTCATCCTGAATCCCGTGCGCCGCCGTGTGCAGCGCGAATTGGGTTGCTGCACGATCGCTGGCGATACCGGCCCAGGCCGGGTTGGTCGTGGCCAGGCGTGCGCCTTCAGCGTTGCTCGATGCGGCATGGCGCTCTGCATGCGGCAAGTGGGCGCTTAGCCATCCCTGGCACTGCGCCAGTGCCTGCGGGTGGGCGTAAACCGCCTCGATGTTGTCCAGTGAGTCAGTAAGCCTGAGCAGGTTGTGACGCACCATCAGGCTTATTTCGCCCACGATGTGCAGCGGGGAGTTCAGCAACAGATCCAGCGAGCGCGACACGACGCCTTCGGTGGAGTTCTCTACCGGCACCACACCGAAATCTGCCGTGCCCGCCGTGGCGGCACGAAACACTTCATCAAAGTTGGCGCAGGGAATGTGTTCGATGCTGGAGCCGAAAAACCGCACGGCGGCTTCTTCGCTGAACGTGCCGGCAGGGCCCAGGTAAGCCACCCGCACGGGGGATTCAAGCGCCAGACAGGCCGACATGATTTCACGCCATACTGCGGCAACATGCTCGTTTTTGAGCGGGCCCTTGTTGGCTTGCTGGATTTTTTCAATCACCTGCGCAACCCGGTCAGGCCTGAAAAAAGGCGTACCTTCACGCTTTTTGACTTCTCCAACTTGTTCGGCAACCAGTGCGCGTTGGTTCAGCAAAGTCAGCAGTTGATTGTCCAGGGCGTCGATCTGGACGCGCAAATCAGCGAGTGTGGCGGTCATGTCAGGCGTGCTTTTTTTCGAATTCTTGCAGGTAGTCCACCAGCGCCTGGACGCCGGCCAGCGGCATGGCGTTGTAGATGCTGGCGCGCATGCCGCCTACGGACTTGTGGCCCTTGAGTTGCAGCAGGCCTCTTGCCTTTGCACCGTCCAGGAAGGCCTCGTTGCGCGATTCATCACGCAAAAAAAACGGCACGTTCATGCGTGAACGGCAATCTTTGCTGACGTGATTGAAATACAGCTGCGAATGATCAATGGCATCGTAAAGCAGCTGCGACTTGGCAATATTGCGCTTTTCCATCGCGGCAACGCCCCAAACCTGGGCGTTCGCTTCGCCTTCCTTTTGGCGTTTTAGCCATTGAAAGGTCAGCCCTGCGATATAGATGGCGTACGTCGGTGGCGTGTTGTACATCGACTGGTTGCTGGCCACTATTTTGTAGTCGAAAGCGCTGGGGCATATGGGGAGCGCATGACCGAGCAAGTCGTCCCGCACAACCACCAGCGTGACGCCTGCTGGCCCCAGGTTTTTTTGTGCGCCGCCAAACGCCAACCCAACTTTGGACCAGTCTACCGGCCTGGACGCCACATGGGATGAGAAATCGACGACCAGCGGCGCCTCGGTTCCAAGCGCCTTCAAGTCAGGCAGTTCCTGGAACTCGATCCCGTCAATCGTTTCGTTGCTGCAAAGATGCACATAGCGGGCGTTGGGCCGCAGGTTCCAACTGGCCGATGGCGGCAGGCTGGTGCGGTCGCTGCCTTCATTGCTGGCCGCAATGTGTACGTCACAGTACTTGCGCGCTTCTTTTTGCGACTTGTCGCTCCAGCTGCCGGTCACCACGAAATCTGCCGACTCGCCCCGGGAAAGATTCAGGGGAATGATGGCATTTTCGGCAAGACCGCCGCCTTGCATGAACAATATCTTGAAGTTCTGCGGGATGGCCATCAGTTCACGAAAGTCAGCCTCTGCGCTTTCGTAAATTGACACGAACTCCTTGCCCCGGTGGCTCATTTCCATGACGCTCATGCCGCTGCCGTGCCAGTCCAGCATTTCGGCGGCTGCCTGCTGCAAAACCTCCTCAGGCAAAGCGGCAGGACCTGCCGAGAAATTGAAAGGTCGGATCATTTCTTGGCGGGCTTTCCTGCTCCGGCTGCGGCAGGCGCGCTGCCGACGATTTTGAGCGCGGCATCATCGAACTGCTTGGCGCGCGCAACAACGTCGGTGCGGGTTGCGTCGATGAGCTTCTGGACGAACATGTTGCCCAGTTCAGGGGCGCTGGCCTGGTATTTCTTGATGGCGGGGGATTCGAAAAATGCCGCAATCTGCTGAAGTTCTTCAAGGGTGAAACGCTCTGCATAAGCCGGCACAAGCACGTCAGCGCTGACTTTGCCGACCCGTTTGGCAATCAGCTGTTTGGTGTCCTGGGCGTACTTGTTGAGTTCGGCATTCAGATCTTCCGATGCCTTTTTCTGCTTGGCCTTGGGTACGTTGGCTTCCAGTTGAGGCCCCCACTTGGCAATCAGGTCCTGCGCTGCGCTGCCTGCCAGCTGGGTGACCAGCCGGTCAAGTTCGGGGCCCTGCTGGAGCGTGACAACTTTGGTTGCCAGCTCTGTTTTTGAGGCTGTCGTCTGCGCGTGAACGGCGCTGGAGCAGGCAAGGCAGGCTATCGCCAAGGTAGTGATCAGTTTTTTCATGCGTCGGTGTCCGGTTTGGAGGCGTCTTCGCCTGTGTCTGAATCTGTGGTTTTGTCGATTTCGTCGTCGGTCGCTGTGTCGCCGCTTAAAGTGGCGTCGTTTTCAACGATGCGCTGAAGTCCGCTTAATTTTGAGCCTTCGTCAAGGCCGATGAGCGTCACGCCCTGGGTCGCTCTGCCCATTTCGCGGATCTCGCTGACGCGCGTGCGAACCAGTACGCCTTTGTCGGTGATAAGCATGATTTCATCATCAGCATGAACCAGTGTCGCAGCAACCACTTTGCCGTTGCGCTCGCTCTGCTGAATCGCGATCATGCCCTTGGTGCCGCGACCATGGCGTGTGTATTCTGTAATGGATGTGCGTTTGCCATAACCGTTCTGGGTGGCGGTCAGCACGCTTTGCTGCTCGTCCTCGGCGACCAGCATGGCAATCACGCCCTGGCCTTCTTCAAGCATCATGCCGCGCACGCCACGTGCGTTGCGGCCCATGGGGCGCACATCATTCTCGTCAAAGCGCACCGCTTTGCCACCATCGCTGAACAGCATCACGTCATGTGTTCCCTCGGTGAGCGCGGCACCTACCAGGTAGTCGCCTTCGTCCAGGTCGACGGCGATGATGCCCGCCTTGCGTGGATTGCTGAAGTCTTGCAGCGGGGTCTTTTTCACCGTACCCATGCTGGTGGCCATAAACACATACTGGTCGGCCGGGAAGCTGCGCTTGTCACCGGTCAGTGGCAGGACGACATTGATCTTCTCACCCTCTTGCAAGGGGAACATGTTGACAATCGGCCGGCCGCGTGAGCCGCGTGAACCCGCAGGCACTTCCCAGACCTTGAGCCAGTAAAGCCGGCCCCGGTTGGAAAAACACAGGATGTAGTCGTGCGTGTTGGCGATAAACAGCTGGTCGACCCAGTCATCTTCCTTGGTGGCGGTTGCCAGCTTGCCACGGCCGCCACGCTTTTGAGCGCGGTACTCTGAGAGCGGCTGGCTCTTGATGTAGCCGGTGTGCGACAGTGTGACCACCATGTCGGTGGGCGTGATCAGGTCTTCAGTACTGAGGTCAAACGAGCTGTGTTCAATCAGGCTGCGCCGCGCTCCCAGCTTGGTCTGGCCGAATTCAAGCTTGATCGCCGACAGTTCTTCTCCAATGATGATGGAAACGCGCTCCGGCTTGGCCAGAATATCGAGCAAGTCATCAATCTCGGACATGACCTCTTTGTACTCTGCGACGATTTTGTCTTGCTCGAGGCCGGTCAGGCGCTGCAGGCGCATCTGCAAAATTTCCTGGGCCTGCGTTTCTGACAGGCGGTAGAGACCGTCGTTGCCCATGCCCAAGGCCTTCTCCAGTCCATCCGGGCGGTAATTGTCGGCGTTGACGATCCCGCCATCGGCATGCGTGCGGGTGAGCATTTCGCGCACCAGGCTGCTGTCCCAGGGGCGTTGCATCAACTCGATTTTTGCCACGGGCGGGGTGGGCGCATTGCGGATGATGGCAATGAAATCATCGATGTTGGCCAGTGCCACTGCCAGGCCTTCCAGCACATGGCCGCGCTCGCGTGCTTTGCGCAGTGTGAATACCGTGCGGCGTGTCACCACTTCGCGGCGGTGCGACAGGAAAACCTGGACCAGTTCCTTGAGGTTGCACAACTTGGGCTGGCCGTTGATCAGCGCCACCATGTTGATGCCGAAGGTGTCCTGAAGCTGCGTCTGCTTGTACAGGTTGTTCAGCACCACCTCAGGCACTTCGCCGCGCTTGAGATCAATGACCAGGCGCATGCCGGACTTGTCGCTCTCATCCTGAATATGGCTGATACCTTCGATTTTTTTCTCATGAACCAGTTCGGCCATGCGCTCCTGGAGCGTTTTTTTGTTGACCTGGTAGGGCAGTTCGTCAACGATGATGGACTGACGCTGGCCTTTGTCGATGTCTTCAAAGTGGCATTTGGCGCGCATCACCACCTTGCCGCGTCCCGTGCGGTAGCCATCCTTGACGCCGTTGATGCCGTAAATAATGCCGCCGGTTGGGAAATCCGGCGCCGGAATTATTTCCATCAACTCATCAATCGTGGCGTCGGGGTTTTTCAGCAGGTGCAGGCAGGCGTCAACCGCCTCATTCAGGTTGTGCGGCGGAATGTTGGTGGCCATGCCCACCGCAATACCACTGGATCCGTTGACCAGCAGGTTGGGTAGCCGGGTTGGCATGACCAGCGGTTCCTGCTCGCTGCCGTCATAGTTCGGGCCAAAGTCAACGGTTTCCTTGTCCAGGTCAGCCAGCAGTTCATGGGCAATTTTCGACAGGCGAATTTCCGTATACCGCATTGCGGCTGCATTGTCACCGTCGACTGAGCCGAAGTTGCCTTGTCCATCTACCAGCATGTGGCGCAGGGAAAAGTCCTGCGCCATGCGAACGATGGTTTCGTAAACCGCGCTATCGCCATGCGGGTGGTACTTGCCGATCACGTCGCCAACGATACGGGCCGATTTTTTGTGCGGCCGGTTCCAGTCGTTATTGAGCTCATGCATGGCAAACAGTACGCGTCTGTGCACGGGCTTTAGGCCGTCTCGGGCATCGGGCAGCGCACGACCCACAATCACGCTCATGGCGTAATCGAGATAGCTTCGCCGCATTTCCTCTTCAAGGCTGATGGGCAGGGTTTCTTTTGCGAACTGGGTCATTACAGGCCTGGTTGGGATTTTCAAGATTCTTGAACGGAAGGCAGGATTTTAAGGCTTGACTTCAAATGAGATTTTTTGTGGCTGAACAGCAACAAATATAGGGGAATTCAGCGTCTCTGTCAGACGAAGCCTATAGCTTGCTTGAAGGCTCAATGAGGTGTGGCACAATTGTTGTAACGCTTTGGGTGATGGTCATTCACGGCGTGTAAATTACTAATCGCAGCCAGTCTGCGGCTTTTCTCTAGAGGAGAACCATGAAGAAACTCAACAAAGTGGCAAT
>NZ_JADMJK010000008.1 GCF_018780625.1 Polaromonas sp.
CGCCTGAACTCCAGTTCGAGTTCGCTATCTTCCTTTTTGCCACGGCACTCCACCACCACGTGGGTTCGCAGCTTTTCTTGCCCCTTCTCAAGCAAAAAGCCGTGCAGCGCCTCCAAGCAGATGCCAAGCGCAATGTGATATGGATTGGAGTTGGCACCAGCGCCCCGCGACAGTCGCGCCTTATCGACCACGCAAGCAATCAAAATAAAGTTGCTTGCATCCATGATTGAGTTCAGCCGCTCCATGAACGCGATACGGGTAGGCCGATGGCTCAAGAAAGCAAACGCCCCTTTTTGCTTGCTGATCTCGTTTTCATGCAAAACCACGCTGTCATGCCCGAAGTAGTTGAACTTGAGTTTCTCTACAGCCGGGATGATCTGCTCACTGTAGTGCCGCTTGTGAAAGACACACAGCGCCAATACAAACACCGGGTAGCCCGGGTCAATGCTGGCCAGGGAATGGTCGCCGCTTTCGTCAACATAGACCACGTAATCGCTGAACCGCTTTTCCGCAGTGTCAGCCGATGGTTTCTCCAGCGGCGTTGCTTCTGCCACCTCAAAAAGCGCGTATTGAGTACCCGGTTGTGTGGTCATGGCAAAGCCCTTTCCATTTCTTGCAGCGCCTCGGGCAGGCGCAGCTGGCCTGAGATCAGGCGAGGGAGGAGCGTGTCGCGAAGGGTGGCGAGGGTTTGGGCTTGCTTTTCGTTTTCGATCAGCCGATCAAACAATATGCTCGCAACGTCTGTAAATGCTTCTACGACTGTCGGCGGCGGCACCAACGCTGGAATGGGACGAAACGCTTTCTTGCTGATCTCCATGAAAGTCGAGCCGTTGGCCCTGCCCTTGATGTTTTCCATATTTTGACGACACCAAAACAGCAGATACAAAGGCGGCAACAAACCACCGGGCAACATGGCGATGTAACCTTGGTTGATGGCCAATGGCACTTGGGCTAGCGCGAGGTAGCCAATTGGTGCCCGCGATGACAAAAGCAATGTGCCAATAGGCAGCGCACCTGAACCGATTTTGGCCAAACCTTGGTCGCTGAGTTTTCGCTCGGTGTCCAGCAGCACCGGCGCGGCAATACCGGAAAGGTCTTTGGGCGTTGTCCAGCAATGAATTGCAGGTTCCCAGTAAACGGGGTTCTTGGTGTCTGGTGTAGCCCCGCCAACCGCTTCAACCGCATCACCAATTGGCAGGACTTGCCAGCCCCTCGGCACCAAGCCCAACTCCGACTCCCCGAACCCATCGGGAAACAGCGCCGCCGTGGCCTCGTCCATGCCTTCGGGGGCGCGGCCTTCCATCCTGGCGCGCACGGGGTCGAAATCGACAAACCACGACTTGAACAGCGTCTGGGCGATGGTTTCGAGCGTGGTGTTGGTTTCGCGCAGGTGGGTGATGCGGTCGTCGAGGGCCCTAAGTACCTCTACCATCATCTGTTGAGTACGAATTGGAGGTTGCGGCACTTCCAACGCTGCAACTGCCTTACCGGTTAAATGCTTGATGGTCGTACCAGTGAAGTACGGCTCTAGTAGACCGATATTGGCCGCATAGCAAAACCAGTAGTAGAGGTAATGGCTGTCAAACGATGCTTTTGGCCTGATACGGTGCAGCGCCTTCTGAATTTTCATACCTGTGGTGCCGTTCCAGATAGCACATCGCCCAGGTTCTCCGCCTTCACAAACAACCAAGTCTCCCGGTCGCAGGCCGTAGCGCTCTTTCTCATGAGGCTCAAACCTCATCTGTGCCAAATCGACAAGGTCAAACTTTCCCCAACGAACGTTGCTGTTTCCCAAGTACGGTTGAGGCGTGCCTTTGTTTTTTTTGGCGTCCAACATCTTGCCAAGGCAAGAGTCAACATGGTCACCGAGACGGACTGGAGGCCATTCAGAACTCATACCCCAGCCCTCCCAGCTTGGCGCGTATCAACAAGTCCAGTTCCGCCCCCTTCGCCATCTGCTCGCCCAGCTTGTCGGTGAGCTGCTGCATCTTGGTGGCGAAATCCTCGTCGTTGTCCTCGACCGCTTCGGCGCCCACGTAGCGGCCGGGCGTGAGGACGTGGCCGTGCTGGGCGATTTCTTCGAGTTTTACGCTGCGGCAGAAGCCGGGGATGTCGGCGTAGGCGGCGGGAGCGGGGAGGCCCTCACCCCTGCCCTCTCCCAGAGGGAGTAATGCAGACTCACCGCGCCAGGCGGCCACGGTGTTGGCGATGCGGGCGATCACCTCGTCGGTGAACTCGCTCTGCACGCGGCTGATCATGGTCGCCAGCTTGCGGGCGTCGATGAACAGCACTTCGCCCTTGCGTTTCGTTTTCTGCTTGACCAGAAACCACAGGCAGGCCGGAATCTGGGTGTTAAAGAACAGCTGGCCGGGCAGCGCCACCATGACTTCGACCACGTCGGCCTCGACCATGGCGGCGCGAATCTGGCCTTCGCTGTTCTGGCTGCTGGACATGGAGCCATTGGCTAAAACAATGCCAGCACGACCTGTCGGCTTCAAGTGGTGCAGCATGTGCTGCAGCCAGGCGTAGTTGGCGTTGCCGGGCGGCGGGTCGCCATAGACCCAGCGGGCGTCGCCCGTCAGGCTGCCGTGCCACCAGTCGCTGATGTTGAACGGCGGATTGGCCAGGATGAAGTCGGCGCGCAGGTCGGGGTGCTGGTTTTTGGTGAAAGTGTCGCCCGGCTCGCGGCCCAGGTTGAAGTCGATGCCGCGAATCGCCAGGTTCATGGCGGCCAGGCGCCAGGTGGTGGGGTTGGACTCCTGCCCGTAGATCGACACGTCGCCCAACCGGCCGCCGTGCGCTTCGATGAATTTTTCACTCTGCACGAACATGCCGCCCGAGCCGCAGCACGGGTCGTACACCTTGCCGCTGTGCGGGCTGAGGATGGCGACCAGGGTCTTGACGATGCTGGCGGGCGTGTAGAACTGCCCTCCGCGCTTGCCTTCGGCGCTGGCGAACATGCCCAGGAAGTATTCGTACACCTGGCCCAGCGTGTCGCGGGCAATGCTGGGCGTGTCGCCAAAGCCGATGGTCGACACCAGATCAACCAGCTCGCCGAGCTTGCCGTCGGGCAGTTGCGAACGGGCGTAACGCTTGTCGAGGATGTTTTTGAGCGTGGGATTTTCGGCCTCGATCAGGCTCAAGGCGTCGTCGATGCGCTTGCCGATGTCGGGCTGCTTGGCATTTGAACGCAGGCTTTCCCAGCGGGCCGCTTCGGGCACCCAGAAGACGTTGACTTCCTTGTAATAGTCGCGGTCTTCAAGTTCGGCGGCAATGTCTTCGGGCGCGGCGTCGCCGTAGTAATAGGCGTCGTCCGGGTTGGTCAGGCGCGCGCCGAGTTCTGCGTGGCGGGCGGCAAAGGTGTCGGAGATGTATTTGACAAAGATCAGGCCGAGCACCAGGTGCTTGTATTCGGCGGCGTCCATGTTGGCGCGCAGCTTGTCGGCGGTGGCCCAGAGAGTTTTCTTGATGTCGTCGAGCATGGTGGCGTGGGGGGTTCCTTCGCCGGGTATCTTAACGGCCGGGGTTGCTCAGCCCCCCATGGCAGCCGGCCACGCCAGCCCCGCCGCCGCCGCCAGCGGCACCAGCGCCTCCACGGTTTCCTGGATCAGCGGAACGCCCTCTTGCACCGCCTGGCGCTGGCGCACCAGCGCATGCTCGCCGGGCAGGCGCACCCTGGGGCCGCCGGGCAAGGGCTGGTTGGCATGGCAGGCGTCCACCAGCCACTGCGACTGGCGGGTAAAGGCGTCGAGCCCGCCGAAAGCCTGCGGGTCGGTGACCTGCAAATAGATGCCGAGCGTCGTGCCCTTGGGCTCGTCGGCGCGGCCGTAGCCGGGCACGGCCTGCGTCAGCGCTTCGGCCAGGATCGCCATGCCGTAGCCCTTGTGGCCGTGGTCAAAGCCGCCCACGGGCAGCAGCGTGCCGCCGCCGCTGACCACCACGTTCGGGTCGTCGCTGGGCTGGCCGTTTTTGTCCATGGCCCACTTCGCCGGAAAGCGCTCGCCGCGCGCCACCAGCTGGCGGGCGCTGTTGAGCGTGGTGATGGACGAGCTGATGTCGAGCAGCACCGGGTCACCTTGGGTCGGAATGCCGGCGGCGATCGGGTTGGGCGTGAACAGCGGCTCGCTACCGCCAAACGGCGCCACGCCTTTGGCCGCCGGGCTGGAACACACCAGCTGCACCATCAGGCCGCGTTCGGTCAGGCGCGGCAAATACACCGCCAGCGCGCCAGTGTGGTGGCTGTTGGCAATCGCCACCGTGACCACGCCATGCTGTTCGATGCGCTCAAGCGCCGTGTCGATGGCGCGCGAGATCAGCCACGAACCCGGCAGACGCCGGCCGTTCCAGGTGACGCAGCCGCCCCGGTCATTGACGACTTCCATCTCGCCGGTGGTGGTCATCACGCCCGCACGGGCCGCCTCCAGATACCACGGCGCCAGCGCCAGGCCGTGGGTGCTGTGGCCCATGCTGTCGGCGCTGAGCAGCGAATGGGCGATGGCGCGGGCCTTGTCGGGCTCCATGCCGGTGGCGGTGAACAGGGCCTCGATGACTTGGGTGAGTTCGGGCAGCGGGTAGCGCTTTGCTTCTGTGGGAATCTGGTTCATGGCAGCAGCTTTCCGGGATTCATCAAATTTTGCGGGTCCAGCGCCTGCTTCACGCGGCGCATCACGTCCACTTCGAGCGGCGCCTTGTACAGCAGCATTTCGTGGTTCTTGAGCTGGCCCAGGCCGTGCTCTGCACTGAAAGAGCCCTGGTAGCGGGCCACCACGTCGAGCACGACCTTGTTGACGCGGTCAGTTTCCAGTTGCCAGCCGGGTATGGTCCAGCCGGGCGGGCGCGACACGTTGAAGTGCAGGTTGCCGTCGCCCAGATGGCCGTAGACGATGGGCCGCACGCCCTCATAGGCGGTGTGCAGCATCGGCAGCACCTCGTCGATGAAGCTTGAAACGCTGGACACGGGTACGGCGATGTCATGCTTGATGTTGCTGCCGTCATGCTGCTGGGCTTCGCTGATGTTCTCGCGCACGGCCCATAACTCATGCGCCTGCGCCTCTGACGTGGCGACCACCACGTCGTCGATGATGCCGCGTTCCAGCGCTGCTTCCAGCGCGGCCTGGAAAGCGGCGTCCAGCGCGTCCTGGCCGGCGGCGTCACTGGCCTGCATCAGCACATGCCAGGGGTGCTTTGCCTCGAACAGCGTGGGCGTGGCCGGAAAATACTGCCGCACCATCGCCACGCTGGCCTGGCTTATGAGTTCGAACGCTGTGAAGCGGTCGCCCAAATGGCCGCGCATCAGCCCCAATAACTGTAGCGCCTGCTGCGGCGTCTGGAAAGCGGCGAAAGCCACGGCCTGCGCATGCGGCGCGGGAAACAGCTTGAGCACGGCGGCAGTGATGAGGCCCAGCGTGCCTTCGGAGCCGATGAACAGGTGCTTGAGGTCGTAGCCGGTGTTGTCCTTGCGCAATGCGCGCAGCAGGTTAAGTACCTGGCCGTCAGCCAGCACCACTTCCAGCCCCAGCACCAGGTCGCGCGTATTGCCATAGCGCAGCACCTGCACGCCGCCGGCATTGGTGGCGATGTTGCCGCCGATCTGGCAGGAGCCTTCGGACCCCAGCGACAACGGAAACAAGCGGTCATGCTCAGCGGCCAGCGCCTGAATGGTTTGCAGCACGCAGCCGGCCTCCACCGTCAGCGTGTTGTTGAGCGGGTCGATGCTGCGCACGCGGTTCAGCCGGCCCAGGCTCAGCACCACCTGCGCGCCGCTGCCGTCGGGCGTGGCGCCGCCGCACATGCCGGTGTTACCGCCCTGCGGCACGATGGGCACGCCGTGGGCGGCGCAGAGCCTGACCGTGGCGGTGACCTGCGCCGTGTCGGCCGGCCGCAGCACCGCCAGCGGCAGGCCGGTGAACTTGCCGCGCCAGTCGGTCGCATAAGCGGCCAGGTCGGTGGTGAGCACATGGGCGTCGCCCAGCAGTGCCTTTGCGGCTTGAAGAAAATCTGTCATCACGCCAGTACTCCAATGGGCCAGGGGGCAAATTCGTTTTCACCCATACCGACGATTTCGCTCTTGCTTTTCTGGCCCGAGGCGGTGCGCAAAATCAGCTCGAAAATCTGCTGACCCATGTCTTGCAGCGTGGCTTCGCCGTCGATGACGGGGCCGCAGTTGATGTCCATGTCGTTTTTCATCTTGTTGAACATGGGCGTGTTGCTGGCCAGCTTGATGGTGGGCGCGGGCACCGAACCAAAGCAGGAGCCGCGCCCGGTGGTGAAGGCAATCAGGTTGGCGCCGCCGGCAATCTGGCCGGTCGCGCTGACCGGGTCGTAGCCGGGGGTGTCCATGAACACCAGCCCGTGCTGCGTCACCGGGTAGGCGTATTCATAGACTTCCATCAGCGGGCTGCTGCCGCCCTTCTTGGCGCCGCCTAAAGATTTTTCGAGCACGTTGGCCAGGCCGCCGGCGTTGTTGCCGGGGCTGACGCGGCCGTTGATCTGGGTGTCGCGGCCCTTGTTGTAGTCCAGCCACCAGTTCATGCGGTCCACCAGTTTCTGGCCGACGGCGGGCGTCACGGCGCGGCAGGTCAGCGTGTGCTCGACGCCATAGATTTCGCTGGTCTCGCTCAGGATGGCGGTACCGCCGTTTTTGACCAGCAGGTCCATCGCCACGCCCAGCGCCGGATTGGCCGACAGGCCCGAAAAGCCGTCGGAGCCGCCGCATTGCAGGCCGACCTTGATGTGCTCGGCCGAACACGGCACACGCTGCACCTTGTTCGCTTCGGGCAGCATGGCGCGAATCATGTCCTTGCCCCTGGCGATGGTGTCGGCCATGCCGCCAGCATCCTGAATCACCAGCGTCTGCAGTTTGGGGCCGACCACCAGCTTTTCCTGCTCCAGGAAACCCCATATGTTGTTGCGCTCGCAGCCCAGCGCAATCACCAGCGCGCCGGCGGTGTTCGGGTGGCGGATATGGCCGGCAATCGTGCGGCGCAGCAGGTCCATGGGCTCGCCGGTCATTTCCATGCCGCAGCCCATTTCATGCACATAGGGCACGACGCCATCGATGTTCGGAAAATCGGCCAGCCGCTCGTCGTCGAAATAGTCGGCGATCTTGCGCGCCGCCGTGGCGCCGCAATTGCCGACCACGAACACGCCGACGTAGTTGCGGGTCGCCACGCGGCCGTCTTCCCGCACGATGCCCATGAATGTCGCCCGCTGTTCGGGCGGCAGGATGTCGGCGGGCTGGTAATCCTCGCTGAAGCGGTAATCGCGGTCGGTATCACCGAAAGCGATGTTGTGGCTGTGCATCCAGGTGCCGGGCGGCAGGTCTTCTGTTGCATAGCCGATGACGGTGTTGTATTTCAGAACCTTCTCGCCCTTGGCGATCAGGCGCGCCGCCAGCTTGTGGCCGGCGGGCACGTCCTGCAGGGCGCTCAGGTTTTCAGCCGGGACGGGCGTGCCCGCCGGGATGGCAGCGCGCGCTACCACCACGTTGTCTTTCGGGTCCAGTCGGATGGTGGGGTTCATGCACTGTGGTCCTTAAGGGGTTTTGATGCCGGCGGTCTTGATCACCTGGGTCCAGCGGGCTTCCTCGCTCTTGACAAAGGCGGCGTAGG
>NZ_JADMJK010000084.1 GCF_018780625.1 Polaromonas sp.
TTGCTGGTGGCGTAGACCAGCACGTTCGGCGTCGCAGCAGCAATCGAGCCATCCAAAATGGACTTAAGGGCCTTGTAGCCGGGCTCGCCTTCTTCAAAGCTGAGGTCATCGCAAAAAACAATAAATTTCTCGGGCAATCCGGAAACCACCTCCACAATGTCCGGCAAATCCGTGAGGTCCGCCTTGTCGACTTCAATCAGCCGCAAGCCCCGGATTGAATATTCATTCAGGCAGGCCTTGATCAGGGACGATTTGCCGGTACCGCGCGAGCCGGTCAACAAGACGTTGTTGGCCGGCTTGCCGCTGACAAACTGCTCGGTGTTGCGCTGGATCTTTTCTTTCTGGTCGTCGATCTCTTTCAGGTCGGTCAGGCGCATGACGCCCAGATGCCTGACCGGCTCCAGCGCACCATGACCAGAACTACGCTTGCGATAACGATAAGCGACGGATGCCGTCCAGTCCGGGGCCGACAAGGGTTGCGGCAAGACGGACTCGATCCGCGTCATCAGGGATTCGATGCGCCCCATCAGGCGTTCAAACTGCTCGTTCATGCTTAGCTTCGGTAGTCGGCGTTAATCTTCACATAGTCGTAAGACAAGTCGCAAGTCCAGACCGTATCGGCGACCTCTCCCCGACCGAGCACCACACGCACCGTGATTTCACGTTGCTTCATGACGCGCTGCCCGTCGGCCTCCAGATAGTCGACATGCCGGCCACCGTTTTTGGCCACCAGCACCTCGTCGAGGTACAAATCTATTTTGGTCTGATCCAGATCGTCAATGCCCGCGTAGCCGACAGCGGCCAGAATGCGACCCAGGTTCGGGTCACTGGCGAAAAATGCCGTTTTGACCAGCGGTGAATGGGCGATCGCATAGGCCACCTTGCGGCATTCCTCCCCGGTTTTTCCGCCTTCGACCTGCACAGTGATGAACTTGGTGGCACCTTCGCCATCCCGCACAATCGCCTGCGCCAGTTTTTTTGCGATCGCCATCATGGCGGCGCGCAACACCTGTCCGTCCGTGCTGTCCAGTGAAGTCACCGGGGCATGTTGGGCCTTGTTGGTGGCAACGACCACAAAAGAGTCGTTGGTGGACGTGTCGCCATCGATGGTGACGCGATTGAAAGAACCTTCTGCCAGCTCCCTGGCCAGTTGATTCATGAGCGACGGGGAAACACACGCATCAGTTGCCAGGAAACCCAGCATGGTGGCCATATTGGGCCGGATCATGCCGGCGCCCTTGCTGATGCCAGTAATGGTGACGGTAGCGCCGCCCAGCGTCATGCGGGTTGAAAATGCCTTGGCCACCGTGTCCGTGGTCATGATGGCCTCGGCCGCCTGGGCCCAGTTGTCTGGCCTGGCATCCGCCAGCGCGGCCGCAAGCCCGGCCACGATGCGATCATGGGGCAAGGGCTCCATGATCACACCAGTGGAGAACGGCAGGACTTGCTCGGGCGAAAGATTGAGTGCGCGGGCCAGCGCGATGCAGCAGGCCTGCGCGCGGCTCAAGCCCTCGTCGCCGGTGCCCGCGTTGGCGTTGCCGGTGTTGATCAACATCGCACGAATGCCGTGGCTTTGACCTGCATTCCTGGCCATGTGCGCACGGCAAATTTGTACGGGTGCTGCACAAAACCTGTTTTGCGTGAAAACAGCCCCTACGGACGCACCCTCGTCCAGCAGCAACACGGCCAGGTCTTTGCGGTCCGCCTTGCGTATCCCCGCTTCCGTGATACCCCAGCGCGCGCCAGGCACAGGGTAGAGGTCCGCCGCAGGCGTAGCAAGCAGATTGACAGGCATGTTCTTGACTCCAGAAAACCAGGGATGAGTAAGCTAGCGCAGACGCAAGCCCGGCGGGCTCAGTTCAGCCTGCCGTGACAATTTTTATATTTATTGCCCGAACCACAAGGGCAAGGCTCGTTGCGGCCCACCCGCGGAACGACACCGCCCGGCATGGCCTCGACTCGCCTTTGCGACGCTTCGTCCAGCCGCGTTTCGATCTCACCGGTTTCGGTTGGTGCCGTGTACGTAATGTTGGCGATGTTCTCGGCCCGGCTTTCCATTTCTTCAGCGACCTGATCCAGTGCCTCCCCGGGTTGGACTTTGACGGTCATCAGCACCTTGGTGACGTCGTTTTTAACGCTGTCGAGCAACTGGCCAAACAATTCAAAAGCTTCGCGCTTGTATTCCTGCTTGGGCTGCTTTTGCGCATAGCCGCGCAAGTGAATACCCTGACGCAAATAGTCCAGCGCGCTGAGGTGTTCGCGCCAGTGGCTGTCTATGCTTTGGAGCAGTACAACGCGTTCAAACTGGGTGAAATTTTCCTCACCAATTTTTTCAAGCTTTTCCGCAAATGCAGCATTGGCGGCCGCAAGCACCTTCTCGACGACGTCGTCATCGGTAATGGCAGTCGCCGTCTCAAGCTCCTGGCGCAGGGGAATCTCGATCTGCCACTCGTCACGCAGCACTTTTTCAAGGCCTGCCACATCCCACTGCTCTTCCACACTCTCGGCGGGCACATATTGCCGCGTCAAGTCCGTAAAGCAGCCTTCGCGCAGGGACGCGATTTGCCCCTCCAGGCTGCTGGCATCCATGATGTCGTTACGTTGCTGGTAAATCACCTTGCGCTGGTCGTTAGACACATCATCGTATTCGAGCAACTGCTTGCGAATGTCAAAGTTGCGCGCTTCCACCTTGCGCTGGGCTGATTCGATGCTGCGCGACACAATGCCCGCCTCGATGGCCTCGCCATCCGGCATCTTGAGCCTGTCCATGATGGACTTGACGCGGTCACCCGCAAAAATGCGCATCAACGGGTCATCCAGGCTCAGGTAAAAGCGCGACGAGCCGGGGTCACCCTGGCGGCCCGAACGGCCTCGGAGCTGGTTGTCGATACGTCGCGACTCGTGGCGTTCGGTCGCAATAATGCGCAATCCACCCAGCGCCTTGACCTGCTCGTGCTCCTTGGCCCATTGCGCACGCAAACGGGTTGCTTCGGCTTCTTTGGCAGCGGGATCGAGCGACTCGTCGGCGTCAAGCGCTTCGATCAGCTTTTCAACGTTGCCGCCGAGCACAATGTCGGTGCCGCGCCCCGCCATGTTGGTGGCAATGGTGATCATCTTTGGGCGCCCGGCCTGCGCCACGATGTCCGCCTCGCGCGCATGCTGCTTGGCATTGAGCACCTGATGCGGCAGATTTTCCTTCTCCAGCAACTGGTCAATGATCTCGGAGTTCTCGATCGAGGTGGTCCCCACCAGCACCGGCTGGCCTCGTTCGTAGCATTCGCGGATGTCCTTGATCGCCGCCTCGTACTTTTCGCGCGTGGTCTTGTAGACACGATCCAACTGGTCTTCGCGCTGGCTGATCCGGTTAGGTGGAATGACGCTGGTTTCCAGTCCGTAGATTTCCTGGAACTCGTAAGCTTCGGTGTCCGCTGTTCCTGTCATACCGGCCAATTTGGCATAGAGGCGGAAATAGTTCTGGAAAGTGATCGAAGCCAAGGTCTGGTTTTCAGCCTGAATCTGCACCCCTTCCTTGGCCTCGACGGCCTGATGCAGGCCATCGCTCCAGCGGCGGCCCGACATCAGGCGGCCGGTGAACTCGTCAACAATCACGACCTCGCCATCCTGCACCACATAGTGCTGGTCACGGTGGTAGAGCAGATTACCGCGAAGGGCCGCATACAGATGGTGCATCAGCGAAATGTTGGCCGGATCGTAGAGCGTGGCCCCTTCTGCAATCAGCCCCAGATTGAACAGCAGGCGTTCGGCATTTTCGTGACCCTGCTCGGTCAGGAACACCTGGTGCGTTTTTTCATCAATGGTGTAGTCGCCCGGTGTTGTCACGCCCTCTCCGGTGCGTGGATCGGCTTCACCCTCCTGCAGCTTCAGTAGAGGCACGACCTTGTTCATCGCGATGTACATCTCGGTGTGGTCTTCCGCCTGGCCGCTGATGATGAGCGGCGTACGGGCCTCATCGATCAGAATCGAGTCCACCTCATCGACGATGGCAAAGTTCAGCCCCCGCTGCACGCGGTCGGCGACTTCATACACCATGTTGTCGCGCAGGTAGTCAAAACCATACTCGTTGTTGGTGCCGTAGGTAATGTCGGATTGGTAGGCAGCCTGCTTTTCCTCGCGCGACATGTTGGGCAGATTGATCCCCACGCTCAAGCCCAGGAAGTTGTAGAGCTTGCCCATCCAGCGGGCATCACGGCTTGCGAGGTAATCATTGACCGTCACGACGTGCACGCCCTTGCCGGTCAGTGCATTGAGGTAAACAGGAAGGGTCGCGGTGAGGGTTTTACCTTCGCCCGTCCCCATTTCCGAAATCTTGCCGTTGTGCAGAGACATTCCGCCCAGCATCTGGACATCAAAGTGACGCATCTTCATGATGCGTTTGCTGCCTTCCCGAACCACTGCAAAGGCTTCAGGGAGAATGGCGTCGAGCGACTCGCCCGCGCTTACCCGGTCCTTGAACGCCTGGGTTTTCGCGCGCAACTGGTCATCGTCAAGCTTCTCGTAATCGGTTTCCAGTGCATTGATTTTTTCTACGGTTTTGCGGTAGGTTTTGAGCAGCCGGTCATTGCGACTGCCGAAAATTTTGGTCAGGATATTAGAAGCCATAAATACGAGGCCGTATTGCCCGCTCCGAGAGCTGGCAATACGGCTGAAATCCCTTGTTGAGTACGGAACTTAAATGTGGGCGCCATCAGTTAGTTCAACTGTGTGCAAACCCGTTGAGTTTAACTCTGCCCGAGACCTGGCAACCTTTACCCCCAAAACAGCAAAGGTGGGGGGCAGGCACCCGAGTGGGCAAACGCGAATTACCTGGCAAAAGGCCTCAGTCAGCACGGACCTGCTGCAGGGCAGATCCTGAAGGCGGCCTCAAGGCAGACACTGCAACCGGGGTCTTGGGCATTTGTTGCCCAGCCGTCAGGAACTTCTGCGGATCCTGAAATACACCTTGGACCAGTACCTCGAAATGCAGGTGAGGGCCGGTTGAACGTCCTGTGTTGCCCACTTCGGCAATTTTTTGGCCACGTTTGACCAGATCACCCTTTTTAACCATCACCCGGGAAGCATGGGCATAGCGCGTGAGCAACTCATTGCCGTGATCGACTTCCACCATGTTGCCATAGGCAGTATGGTATTCCTGCGTCACGACCACGCCACCCGCCGCAGCGAGAATGGCGGTACCGGGCTCCGAAGGGAAATCCAGCCCTGTATGCAAGGCAGAGCGCCCATTGAGCGGATCAATGCGCCAGCCAAACGCAGATCCGAGGCTGCCCCCCGCGACTGGCTCCTGGGTCGGCACCAGCATTTTTTTAATCTTTTCGTCAAAAAGCCGTGACTCCATCACGGTCAGCAAATCAACCCGCTGGTCGGTCAATTTATCCATATCGGACAGCGTGTCCTGGAGCTCCTTCATCGTCACAGTACGTACGGACACTAGCGCACCACCGCTCCCTGGCAAGCGCTTGAGATCAGGCGGATTGACGCCCGCCAGCCCCGATACACGCTCACCCAGTGATTCCATCTGTATGAGCTTGGCCTGCATTTCACCGACCCGCCTGGCCATCGCATCAAGATTCTCGCGAAGAAACCGGTCGCGCTGGTCAAACTCATCCTTGACCACCAACTTGACCAATGCGCCAATCACTGGCCAGCCTTCACGCGCGCCCTTTAGAAATACCCAGTGATAAAGGCCTGCAGAGACCAGCATGAGCGCCAATGCGAATAGCATTCCCGCAACCACCAGCCGGGTACCGCTCAGGTAGATAGCCCGGCTTTTGGCCAGCCACGCATCCGTGATAATCAATTGCACATGTCTACCTCTTTTAAAGCCTGCGCTCCGTTGGCCAAATCCAGCTCACTGTGAATACATTCCGGCGCCTCCCCGAGGCTTTAAGCATCCATCAAGCCGCTGGAAATGCCCCGTCCCTGGCTCGGCTTACCGAATTGGTTCGGGAATCCAACGACAGGCTCAAGGCCATAGAGTCACTGTTGCCCGCTGCCCTGCGCCCTGCCGTCAAAGCCGGACCTATCGATGGCGAAAGCTGGTGCTTGCTGGTGAGCGGTAACGCCGCCGCCGCAAAAGTTCGACAGCTGATCCCATTGATTCAGGCGCGCTTGCTGAGCAAAGGGTGGAAGGTTACCTCAATTCGGCTGAAGCTACTAATAGCCAAGAGATGAGCCTAAGGCCAGAGCGGTGCAAAACAGCAGTACGCGTTCCTGGCCTGACCTGCTTTTATGCCTGCATTTGGGGCAACTGGCACCCACCAGGTGCAGTTGCAATGCGGAATCTGTTGAAATCAAGAAAAAATGGTGCCGCTTGTCGGAATCGAACTGACGACCTACCGCTTACAAGGCGGTTGCTCTACCAACTGAGCTAAAGCGGCACAAACTTAATCGCTGATTCTACTTGACGCGGGTGAGTGCGGGCCGCGTGCGTGGCGGTGATGTGGGAGGCTCCGGCAAATCAGGGCCCTCCTCATCGGAACTTGCGGCGCTTTCAGGCACCAGCTGCATGATCTTGGCTTCAGGCGCATCCGCTGCAGAATTGCCAAACGACGCCATACCCGCGTCTGAGGCCAATGGCGCGGTCGAGCCTGCATCGACGCCCTTCAAAGAAGCGGCCGCGGGCAGCATCATGGGAAAGGACATGCCCTGCCCATTTTCGCGGGCATAGATGGCAATCACATGCGTGACCGGAACCATGATTTCCCGTCCACTGCCTGCAAAACGCGCCTTGAACTCGATGAACTCGTTGCCGAGCTGCAGCGAACTGGTCGCGTCAAAACCGATATTCAGCACAATCTCGTTGTTCTTCACATACTCGCGCGGCACCTGCACGGTGTCGTCCACCGCCACGGCGATGTAAGGCGTGAAGCCGTTGTCAGTGCACCACTCGTGCAGAGCCCGTATCAGGTACGGGCGCGTCGATGTGGCGTCCGGCGCGTTCATGAATTCAGCCAAAACTGTTTGATCCGTTAGTTGAATACGGCAATTACTTGCGCATGACCTTTTCGGAAGGCGTCAGCGCTTCAATGTATGCAGGGCGCGAAAAAATGCGCTCGGCATACTTCAGCAGCGGAGCGGCATTTTTGGACAGATCGATACCGTAGTAGTCCAGGCGCCACAGCAACGGTGCAATCGCCACGTCCAGCATCGAGAAATTGTCGCCCAGCATAAACTTGTTCTTCAGGAAAATCGGCGCCAACTGCGTCAGGCGGTCACGGATGTGCGCGCGGGACTTTTCGAGGGCTTTTTCATTGCCCTTGGCAGCGCGGGACTCCAGCGCGTTGACGTGAACGAACAGCTCTTTTTCGAAGTTTAGCAGGAACAGGCGAACGCGCGCACGATCAACCGGGTCGCCGGGCATCAGTTGCGGATGCGGAAAACGCTCGTCGATGTATTCGTTGATGATGTTCGACTCGTACAGAATCAGGTCCCGCTCGACCAGGATAGGCACCTGGCCATAGGGATTCATCACATTGATGTCTTCCGGCTTGTTGTATAGATCCACATCACGGATTTCGAAATCCATGCCCTTTTCAAACAGCACAAAACGGCAGCGGTGGGAAAAGGGGCAGGTTGTACCTGAATAAAGGACCATCATGATTCGGAACTCCTGAAAGCAAAAGAGTGGAGGCCAAGAATCAAACCTTGGGCCCCTCCACTCCGAAGGTGCCGATGCGCACCTGGGCACACCCGCGGCACACTAAACGACGAAAAAATTTACTTGACGTCTTTCCAGAACGCCGCATTCAGGCGCCAGGCAACAAAGCTCAAGCAAAGAAGGAAAATCAGCACCCAGACACCCACGCGCACACGTGAATTTTGGGCGGGCTCACCCATCCACTGAAGATAACCGACCAGATCACCGATGGCCTGGTCGTACTGCAACGGCGTCATGGTGCCGGGCGTCACTTGCTGCCAGCCCTTCAAGATGGATACCTTGTGACCGTGCTCTTCCTTCTCAAAGTAGACCGGTTTGCGCTCACCTTGCAACTCCCACAGCACGTGCGGCATGGCGATGTTGGGAAACGCCAGGTTATTCCAGCCGGTAGCCTTGGTGTCGTCACGGTAAAAGGTGCGCATGTAGGTGTAGAGGTAATCTGCACCAGTGCCGCCAGCGCCGGAACGTGACCGTGCAATCACGGTCAGGTCGGGCGGATTGGCACCAAACCAGTCTTTGGCCTGCTTTGGATCAATCGCAGCCTTCATGGTTTCCCCGACCTTGTCGGTGGTGAAAAGCAGATTGTCCTTGATCTGTCGCTCGGTCAGGCCGATATCTTGGAGACGGTTAAAACGCATGAACGCTGCCGAGTGGCAGCTCAGGCAGTAGTTGACAAACAGTTTTGCGCCGTTTTGCAGGGCCGCCATGTCGTTGGTTTTGTTGGGCGCTTTGTCCCAGGCAAGTCCACCACCTGCGGCCTGCGCACCAGTCACCAAGCCGAGTGCCATGATGAGGGAGAGAATCAATTTTTTCATGGTTGCAAGTCTCTTTAAACTCAGTGGGCAGCAAATGTGACACGATCAGGAACCGGCTTGAAGGTGCCGATTCGACTCCACCAAGGCATCAACAGGAAGAAGCCGAAGTAGAACAGCGTACCGACTTGCGACACACGCTCGCCAATCGCCGAGGGTGGTTGCACGCCAAGGTAGCCCAGCACAAAGAAGTTGATCACGAAAATGCCATACAGGACCTTGTTCCAGCTTGGACGGTAACGGATCGACTTGACTTCACTGTTGTCCAGCCAGGGCAGGAAAAACAGAATCACCACAGCACCGCCCATGACAACCACGCCCCAGAACTTGGCATCAATCAGGAGCATGGCACCGACCACCACGACAGCCGCGCCCACGATGATCAGCTTGAACAAATTGGCGATTTTCGCCTTGACAACACCAAGCACCGCACCCGCCAGCACGCAGGCAATCAGTGCATACATCATCTCGCCCGTGATGGCACGGAGCATGGAGTAGTAGGGCGTGAAATACCAGACCGGAGCAATGTGCAGCGGCGTTTGCAGCGGGTCGGCGGGAATGAAGTTGTTGTACTCGAGGAAGTAACCACCAAACTCGGGCGCGAAGAAAATGATGGCCGTGAAGATCATCAGAAACACGCTCACGCCAAAAATGTCATGCACCGTGTAGTAAGGATGGAAAGGAATGCCGTCCAGCGGATGGCCTTTGGCGTCGCGCGGGGCATTCGGGCCCTTGATCTCAACGCCATCAGGGTTGTTGGAGCCGACTTCATGCAGCGCGATGATGTGCGCGGCCACCAGCCCCAGCAGTACCAGCGGCACAGCGATCACGTGGAAAGCAAAAAAGCGGTTCAGCGTCGCATCACCGACCACATAGTCACCGCGAATCAGCAGCGCCAGGTCAGGACCGATAAAAGGGATGGCAGCAAACAGGTTAACGATCACTTGGGCGCCCCAGTAGCTCATCTGGCCCCACGGCAAGAGGTAACCCATGAAGGCTTCGGCCATCAGGCACAGGAAAATGGCGCAGCCAAAAATCCAGATCAGCTCGCGCGGCTTGCGGTAACTGCCGTAGATCAGGCCCCGGAACATGTGAAGATAGACCACCACAAAGAAGGCGGAGGCACCGGTGGAGTGCATGTAGCGGATCAGCCATCCCCACGGCACGTCGCGCATGATGTACTCGACCGAAGCGAATGCCAGCGCGGCATCAGGCTTGTAATGCATCGTCAGGAAAATACCCGTGGTGATCTGGATCACCAGCACCAGCATCGCCAACGAGCCAAAAATGTACCAGAAGTTGAAGTTCTTCGGCGCGTAGTACTCGCTCATGTGATCCCGGAAGAGCTTGCTGGCCGGAAAGCGGTTGTCCACCCAAGTCATCGCTTTGTCAGCGAAGGGGGCATCGGGGGAAATTTCTTTGAATTCAGCCATGACTGATCCTGGTTCGGTGAGTTCTTTAACGTCGGCTATTTAGGATAGCGACGCGGGTTCTTTGACGCTGGCTACAGGGTCTTTTTCAGACATTGGCGCGCCTTCAGGCTTGCTTGTCTTCGCCAATCAGCAGTCTTGAATCTGACAGGTACATGTGCGGAGGCACTTCCAGATTGTCGGGCGAGGGCTTGTTTTTGAAGACGCGACCGGCCATGTCGAAGGTCGAACCATGGCAAGGGCAGAGAAAACCACCAGTCCAGTCGTCAGGCAGCGAAGGCTGGGCACCGGGCTGGAACTTTTCGGAAGGCGAGCAACCCAGATGCGGGCAGATACCCACCACCACCAGGGTTTCGGGCTTGATGGAACGGTTTTCGTTGAGGGCGTAGGCAGGCGTCCAGTCGGGCAGCTTGCGTTCGGACTTCGGGTCAGCCAGCAAAGCGTCATTTTTAGGCAATGTAGCCAATTGCTCAGGCGTTCGCTTGACAATCCATACCGGCTTGCCGCGCCATTCAACGGTTATTTTCTCGCCAGGCTTGATGCCGGAGATATCAACTTCGACCGCAGCGCCGGTTGCCTTGGCTTTTTCTGAAGGCTGAAAAGTACTGACGAAAGGCACGGCAACCGCAGCAACGCCAGCGCCACCTACGGCACAGGTAGCCACAATCCAGTTTCTTTTATTTTTATCCATGGGCGCACCGTTCGGCACACCGTTTACGCTTGCTTCGCTTGCTTGGGTCATGTGAGTCCTTCAAGAACTGGCTTGAAAAAGGCTTAGTGGGATCAACCCGCGATTGTAGCGGAGCCCGACGCCGTTTTCCAAGGCGGCAGTCAGGATTCAGGTGCCAGGCAGCGACCGGGTTCAGGCCTTTGCGCTAGCGCATACGCAGAGGCTTAGACCAGGCATGCGCCCCCTCCAAAAGCAGCGCGAGGCCTGATAATCGGGTCCTCACAAGGCGCGAAAATCGGGAATCGCCTTGACAATTACGCGACAACAACAGGAGATTCACATGGGAATGATGCAGGAATTCAAGGAATTTGCGGTCAAGGGCAATGTCATTGACCTGGCGGTGGGCGTGATCATTGGCGCGGCCTTCGGAAAAATCGTCACCTCAATCGTGAGCGATCTGATCATGCCCGTCATCGGCGCACTGGTCGGCCAACTCGATTTCTCCAACTTGTTTGTGGTGCTGGGCACGGTGCCACCGGGCACCGCCATGACACTGGACGCGCTGAAAACGGCGGGCGTCCCGGTGCTGGCCTACGGCAGTTTCATCACGGTTGCGGTCAACTTTGCCATTTTGGCGTTCATCATTTTCCTGATGGTCAAGCAGATCAACCGGCTCAAACGACAGGAAGTGGCCGCACCAGCACCACTGGCCGAAGACATCCTGCTGCTGCGCGAGATCCGCGACAGCCTGAAGAAATAGGAATCCGGGGCGCCCGGGGAACGGACACATTTCACAAGATAGCGGGCAGCACCCTCAGCTCTTGCGAAAAAGCCATTCCCCCTTGATTTCAGGCAGCCAGTCGGCGCGCCATGCGCACGGCGGCGACCAGGCTGGAGGCATCCGCCTGGGCCGTTCCGGCGATGTCAAACGCCGTACCATGGTCCGGGCTGGTACGCACCAGCGGCAACCCGAGCGTGACGTTGACGCCCTGCTCCACCCCCAGGTATTTCACCGGAATCAGGCCCTGGTCGTGGTACATGGCGACCACCACGTCGAACTCGCCAACTTTGCCGGGTGCGTTCCGCGCCCGCATGAAAACGGTGTCCGGTGCAAAAGGGCCATGCACATCGAGGCCCTCGGCCCGGGCCGCAGCCAGGGCCGGCGCGATGACAGTCTGCTCCTCGGTGCCAAACAGGCCCCCCTCCCCGGCATGCGGATTCAGTCCCGCCACGGCGATACGCGGCGCACGCCCCAAGCTGGCACTCACAGCGGCGTGGGTGATACGCAGGGTTTGCAGCACGTTGTCAAACGTCACGGCTTCAATCGCGTTGCGCAGCGACATATGAATGCTGACCAGCACGGTCTTCAACTCGTCGTTGGCCAGCATCATGCGCACCGGCACCTGACGCACGGGTCGGCCCAAAAATGCGGCGGCTTCGGCCTGCAACATTTCGGTATGGCCCGGAAAGCCGGCAGCCCACCCGCCGGCTGCCGCGAGAGCCTCCTTGTGGATGGGCGCGGTCACCATGGCGGCTGCTTCGCCTGCCAGCGCCGCGCGGGCCGCCCAGACAATGCACTCGGCCGCTGCCTTTCCAGCCAAAGCACTCACCAGCCCAAATGGTGGGGGTGCAAGCAGCTCACATTTTTGCAGCACCGGAATGCAACGCGGGGGCACGCCGGGCGCTCCGCTCAGGCTATCGAGTTGCGCCACCGGCCACGCGAGGGTTCCTGAGGCCGCTGTCAATGCGGCAGCTCGGCGTAATGTGGCCACATCACCAACGACGATGCAGCCTGCCATATCGGCCGGCGAATCGCGAAACGCCTTGGCGATGATTTCAGGGCCAATGCCAGCGGCATCACCCATGGTGACAAGAATGGATTTTTTCATGCTGGGTTGTCAATGTCGATGAATTGGTGGTCGAGTCCGAATTGCGCCGCCACCTGCGACGCGACCGCTGGCGCGCCATAGCGCTCCGACGCATGGTGGCCGCAAGCGATGAAGGCCACGCCCATCTCGCGCGCATAGTGCGCCTGCGGCTCGGAAATTTCACCGGTGATGAAGGCGTCGGCGCCTGCGGCAATCGCAGATTCAAAGTAGCCTTGCGCCCCGCCACTGCACCACGCTATATTTTCAATAGCTCCTTGCGCTTTCCCCACTTGCACTACAGACCTTTTTAATACATTTTCCACGTGGACAGCCAATGCCGAAGCGCTTGCAAAGCTGCTGCCGTCTGCCCGTGCGCCCATGAATCCCAGATCCTGTTCGCCGAAACGCGCGCTGGCCTGCAGACCGAGTTGCAGACCCAATTGCGCGTTGTTGCCCCATTGGGGATGCGCATCAAGCGGCAGGTGGTAGGCAAACAGGTTGATATCATGGGCCAGCAACAGGGCCAGGCGCTGCTTCATCCAGCCCGTGACGCAGCCGTCCTGGCCGCGCCAGAACAGGCCGTGATGCACAAAAATGGCATCGGCGCGCGCTTCGATGGCGGCCTCTATCAGCGCACGGCTGGCGGTGACGCCCGAGACGATTTTCTGAATCGGCAGGCGCCCCTCCACCTGCAGGCCATTGGGGCCATAGTCCTTGAAGCGCGCGGGCTGCAACAGCGCATCAAACGCTTGCAGCAAATCCTGTCGGGTGGTACTCATGCCTTGATTGTCTCAGTCCCGGGCTGTCAGCTGCCGCATACACACACCATCCGGCGGCTCATGATCAAACGCAAGCCGCTTGGCCAGCGTGTGAGGGACAATATGCTTTGTTGCGCGCCAGGGCCCGACAGGCCCGGCCAGCAAAGCCCCCCCCTGCCCTTTTGACTCTGTTCACCCCTCATTTATCCATGAAGCGCTACTGGCTCCTGTTTTCCCAGACCGTCACCATTGTGCTGGCGGCTTATTTTGTGGTCGCCACGCTCAAGCCGGCGTGGCTGAACAAAGGCGCCACCTTGGGCGGCGTATCCGTGATTGAAGCCCCGCAGAGCGGCCTGTCGCCTGGCGTGCGCCCGACCGGCAGCTTCGCCGCAGCCGCGAAACAGGCCTCAGCGGCAGTGGTCAGCATCAACACCAGCAAGGCAGCGCTGCCAAATCCGCAGACCGAAGACCCATGGTTCAAGTTTTTCTTCGGAGACCAGGGCTCCGGCCAGCCACAGGCCGGCCTGGGCAGCGGCGTCATCATCAGCGCCTCTGGCTATATCCTGACCAACAACCATGTGGTGGAAGGCGCAGACGAGATTGAAGTCATTCTCAACGACACCCGCAAAGCCAGGGCCAAGGTCATTGGCACCGACCCGGACACCGATCTGGCCATCCTCAAGATCGATCTGGACAACTTGCCTGTCATCGTGCTGGGAGACTCCAATTCCCTGCAAGTCGGCGACCCTGTGCTGGCGATTGGCAACCCGTTTGGCGTGGGCCAGACCGTGACCAGCGGCATCGTGAGCGCGCTGGGACGCAACCAGCTGGGCATCAACACCTTCGAGAACTTCATCCAGACCGATGCAGCCATCAACCCCGGCAACTCGGGGGGCGCACTGGTCGACATCAATGGCAACCTGATGGGCATCAACACTGCGATTTACTCGCGCTCGGGCGGCTCCATGGGCATCGGCTTTGCCATTCCGGTGTCCACCGCCAAGCAGGTGCTGGAGAGCATCGTGAAGGACGGTCAGGTCACGCGTGGCTGGATTGGTGTCGAGCCGCAAGACCTGAATCCTGAACTGGCCGCGACTTTTGGTCTGGACCCGGTCGCCGCAAAAACGGGCGGGGTCATCATCACCGGCGTACTCCAAGACGGACCGGCCGCCAAAGCCGGCATCCGGCCTGGCGACGTCATCACCGCGGTCAACGGCAAACCGGTGCGCAATGTGAGCCAGTTGCTGACAGCAGTGGCAGCCCTCAAACCCGGCACACCCGCACCCCTGACGGTGCTGCGCAAGGACAGCCAGAGCGAGGTGGCCGTGACGCCCGGCACACGCCAGCGACCACGGGCGCCGCAGCGTTAACGCTGCGGCCTGCAGGCGAATGGATAAATCCTGCCCCCCTGCGTAAACGGGCGGGTCTGCGTCCGGCCGGGGCACTGGATTGCACTCTGCCCAATAGCCTGCAGCGCCCGGCTTCATTGAACCAACGCAGCAAGTTACCAATAATCAGAGCCGAAGGAACACCGCCGCGCGCTTTAAGCGCGCAAACCTCGGGCAATCAGGAGTTGCTGGTTTCGCTCTCGGCCTCAGGCGTCTTGGTTTGCTTGACAAACAGCAGTGCAGCCCAAATGCCGACCTCGTACAGCCCGCCCACCACGGCAAGCAGCATGATCATCGAACCCGCATCGGGTGGCGTGACCAGCGCCGTGGCCACGGCGGCGATCACCCAGAAATAGCCGCGGTACTGGCGCAGCTGGGCGACCGTGAGGATGCCCATGCGAACCAGCAGGATCACCGCGATCGGCACCTCGAACGCCAGGCCGAACGCCAGGAACATGCCCAGCACGAAGTTAAGGTATTCCTCAATGTCTGGCGCGGCAGTGATTGACTTGGGCGCAAAGCTCTGGATGAACTTGAACACCTGGCCAAATACAAAGTAATAGCAAAAGGCGACGCCGGCAAAAAACAGCAGGGTGCTGGACACCACCAGCGGCATGACCAGTTTTTTCTCGTGCGAATAAAGACCGGGCGCAATGAAGGCCCACACCTGGTAAAGCACCACCGGCAGCGCAATCATGAAGGCTGCCATGAACATGATCTTGATCGGCACCACGAACGGCGATATAACGTTCGTGGCGATCAACGTGGCGCCCTTGGGCAGGGAAGCCACCAGAGGCGCCGCCATCAGGTCGTACAGCGCGCCCGGACCGGGGAACAGCGCCAGCACGGCCGCTGCGACGCCAATCGCAATCACCGCCTTGATCATCCGGTCGCGCAACTCCACCAGGTGCTGCACAAAGGGTTGTTCGGTGCCCGCGAGTTCGTCGGGCTTGTCGGTCTGGGGATCACTCATGAGGAAGGTTCGCGCTGGATAGGTTGCGCCGGCAGGCACGCAAACAAAAGAAGATCAGGAATGAAAGTCAGGCATGGCGGCCCGGCTGCGGGCGAAAGCGCGCTACGCGTGCGGCGCCAGACTGCGCGCTGGTGCGTACGCCCGAGCGGGCCTTGTACCAGCGCGGCGTAGCGCCCTGCTTGAGCCGCCACTTCTTTTTCGGGTGCTTGTATTCGGGAAACGACACCATGCCAGGCAGCTCGTCACCGCTGGCCATGCCTGTGGCATCGGACCACGATTTTTCAAAGTCACTGGCGTTGGTCTGGATCGATTGCTCGACCTCGCGGGCCGCACCCTCGACGCTGTCCTTCATCTTTTTAAGCTCGTCGAGCTCCATGGAGCGGTTGACTTCCTGCTTGACGTCGGCCACGTAACGTTGCGCCTTGCCCAGCAAGGTGCCCACGGTGCGCGCCAGACGCGGCAGCTTTTCCGGACCGATCACGATCAGGGCTACAGCGCCAATCAGCGCAATTTTGGAAATGCCGAGGTCAATCACGGCAGATCAATCAGACAAAGTGTCAGCACAAGCGGCATGTTGTCCCTGATCAGGACTTTTGCCGGGCTTCAACGTCAATCGTGGTCTTGTCCGCTTTGTCGGCGGCCTGGGCATTGGTCACCTGGCTCGCAGGTGTGGCTGGCTGGTCGTCGGCAGATGACCCGCCTTCTTTCATGCCGTCTTTAAAGCCCTTGACAGCGCTGCCCAAGTCGCCGCCCATGTTTTTGAGTTTTTTGGTGCCGAACACCATCACCACGATCAGCAGCACGATCAACCAGTGCCAAATGGAAAGTCCACCCATGTTTTGCTCCTAATATGTAATTGCAGGTTTGCACGAAATTAAAGTGATTCTAAGGGCCTGACAAGTCAGATGCGGGCCAAAGACCGCCACACCCTTAAGTCTTCCAGTAAATATTAGTACCTTGCCGACCCCGGGGGTTCCCGCAGTGACTCAAAAAAATCCTCGTCAGCCCTTCAGCCACGGCCTCGGACCGCCGATCACATGAAAATGCAGGTGATGCACTTCCTGCCCGCCTTCGGCGCCGGTATTGCTCACGAGGCGAAAACCGCCTTCCGGGTAGGGCTTGCAACCCTGCTCCAGTGCCAGTTGGGGCGCCAGCACCATCATGCGCCCCAGCAGCGCCGCATGCTCAAGCCCCACCTGCGCCATCGACGGGATATGCGCCTTGGGAATGAGCAGGAAATGCACAGGCGCCCAAGGGTGGAGGTCGTGAAACGCAAACAGTTCGTCGTCCTCGTACACCTTGCGGCTGGGAACGGTCCCTGCGGCGATTTTGCAAAAAATACAGTTGGCAGGATGGTTCATGCGCTGGTTCAGGATCGTTCGGTTGTCAAAGGCGGAATAAGGCTGATCAGGGCAGGCGCTGGCTGTTAAAGCGCATCCAGCCCCGCACGCAGCGGTACAAGTACCAGAGCCATACAATCCCGTAGGCGATGGCACCCGGCATGACCAGCAGCAGCCACAACGGCGACAGCAGCACCAGCCACAGCAAGGTCCACCAGAAGGTACGGATCATGTAGCCGTGGTGCGCGATGTACAGCGAATCGGACTCGTCGGCACGCCGGATGTAGTTGACGATGAGCGCGATCACCGCAAACACGCCGCCGCTGAACCAGGCCAGGGTGTGCAGGCCGTACAGCACATGCATCACAGTGCGGTCATTGGGATTGCGGCCATCCCTGTCGATCAATTCGTTGTTCATGGATCAGGCCTTCTCGTGCGCTTCGCGGTGTTGCGCCTTGCGCAGCGCCTTTTCTTCAATCCCGCTGGTGCCTTCGCGGCGCTCCAACTCGGCCATCACGTCAGCGGGCGTCAAACCGTAGTGAACCAGCGCAATCAGGCTGTGAAACCACAGATCAGCCACCTCGCCGACCAGCTTGGCCTTGAGTTCGGCCGTGGTGCCGCCGTAGTCGAGATCCTTGGCGGCCATCACGGTTTCGGTCGCTTCTTCGCCGATTTTCTTCAGGAAGGCATCCGGCCCCTTGTGCAGCAGGCGCGCCACATAGCTTTTTTCAGGGTCGCCGCCGTGGGCCGGCATGCGGCCTTCAATGGTCTGCGCCAGGCGCTGGAGGGTATCGTTGGAGGACATGTTCGCTTCGATCCCGGTTATTTGTAGATGCTGGCAGGGTCTTTCAAGACCGGCTCGGTGACGACCCACTGGCCGTCCTGGTAGAGGCTGAAAAAGCAGCTGTGGCGGCCAGTGTGGCAGGCAATCCCCGGCTCGTGGCCTAATTGGGTCACCTTGAGCAGCACCACGTCGTTGTCGCAGTCGAGCCGGATTTCATGCACGACCTGGGTGTGACCCGACTCCTCGCCCTTGTGCCACAGGCGTCCGCGCGAGCGGCTGAAGTAGACCGCCTGACCCAGCTCGGCAGTTTTTTGCAGCGCCTCGCGGTTCATCCAGGCAAACATCAGCACGTCGCCGCTGGCGGCTTCCTGCGCAATCACCGGGACCAGGCCCTTGTCGTCCCAACGGACAGTTTCTAACCAATTCATGGAAGCTATTGTCGACGATTGCGGCTGGCTGATATTGCACAGTCCAGGCGCCTTGGAAATGGAAGTAAATTGCTCTTGTATTTATAGCAAACAAAACCACCTGACAGGGCTAATACCCCCCTGAAACGCTTGAACTTCAGAGGCGAACCGGAATGCCGCGTTCGGCCATGTACTGCTTGGCCTGCTGCACGGTGTACTCGCCGTAGTGAAAGATGCTGGCCGCCAGCACCGCATCGGCACCGCCAATCTGGATGCCGTCGGCCAGATGCGCCAGGTTGCCAACACCGCCCGAGGCAATCACGGGCACACTGACCGCGTCGCTCACCGCACGGGTCAGCGCCAGGTCAAAGCCCGACTTGGTGCCATCGCGGTCCATGCTGGTCAGCAATATCTCACCCGCGCCGCGCCGCGCCATTTCGGTGGCCCAAGCCACGGCATCAAGGCCGGTGTTCTTGCGTCCGCCATGGCTGTACACATCCCAGCCAGCGCCGCGCGCCAGGGCGTCTTCTGCGCTGCGGCGCTTGGCGTCAATCGCCACCACGATGCACTGCGCGCCGTACTTGGCCGACGCGTCTTCAATCACCTGCGGATTGGCCAGCGCCGCCGAGTTAAAACTGGTTTTATCCGCACCGGCATTGAGCAGGCGGCGCACGTCCTCGACCGTGCGCACCCCGCCGCCGACGGTGAGCGGAATGAACACCTGTGACGCCACCGCTTCGATGATGTGCAGGATCAGGTCGCGCCCGTCGCTGGTGGCGGTGATGTCAAGAAACGTCAACTCGTCCGCGCCCTGGTCGTTGTAACGCGCGGCAATCTCAACCGGGTCGCCCGCATCGCGCAGTTCGGTGAAATTAACGCCCTTGACGACCCGGCCGCCGGTCACGTCGAGGCAGGGAATGATGCGTTTAGCTAGCATGGTGAGGCAGCACAATGGCCAAGGTAAAAAACATGAACGCCAACGGCCGCCGCGCCGGGCCGCCCCAAGCAAGGCCAGCACCCTCGGGGGGCAGCGCGGCACACGAAGTGGCAAGCGTGGGGGCCATATTTCTAGCCGTTGAGTTCATCAGCGCGTGTCTGCGCCGCTTCAAAGTCGAGATCGCCGCTGTAGATGGAGCGGCCGCAGATCACGCCCTGAACGCCCTCGTCTTCCACGGAGCACAGCGCGTCGATGTCGGCCATGTTGGACAGCCCGCCCGAGGCGATGACGGGAATCGTCAGCGCCTGCGCCAGCCTGACGGTGGCTTCAATGTTGATGCCGCTGAGCATGCCGTCGCGGCCGATGTCGGTGTAGATGATGGACTCGACACCGTAGTCCTGGAATTTCTTGCCCAGGTCGACCACTTCGTGGCCGGTCAGCTTGCTCCAGCCGTCGGTGGCCACCTTGCCGTCCTTGGCATCGAGCCCGACGATGATGTGGCCGCCAAAGGCGGTGCAGGCGTCCTGCAGAAAGCCGGGATTCTTCACGGCAGCGGTGCCGATGATGACGTAGCGCAGGCCGGCATCAAGGTAACGCTCAATGGTGTCCAGATCCCGAATGCCGCCGCCCAATTGCACGTCGACTTCGTTGCCCACTTCCGCCAGGATGCGCCGGATCGCCGCCTCGTTTTTGGGCTTGCCCGCAAACGCGCCGTTCAGGTCCACCAGATGCAGGCGGCGCGCGCCCTTGTTGACCCAGCTGCGCGCCATGGCGGCCGGGTCTTCGCTGAAGATGGTGGATTGATCCATGTCGCCCTGTATCAGGCGAACGCAGTGACCGTCTTTCAAGTCAATCGCGGGGATGAGTAGCATGTTGAGGTAAAGAGAAAGCGAAAAGTGGGTTAAAACAAGGCAATGAGCCCGGTGGGCCGGGCGGCATCGACGGCGAAGGGGGCTTCAGGGATTCCAGTGCAGGAAATTTCGGTACAGCACCAGCCCATGATCAGCACTTTTTTCAGGGTGGAACTGCGTTGCAAAAATATTATCGCGCGCAATCGCGGCAGCAAAGCGCCCGCCGTAGTCGGCCTCGCCGGCAATGTGGCGTGCATCCGACGGCTTGGCGTAAAAGCTGTGCACAAAGTAGAAATACGCGCCGTCAGGCACGCCCGCCCACACCGGATGCACAGGCCGGGTCTGATAAACCTGGTTCCAGCCCATTTGCGGCACCTTGTAGCGGCTACCATCGGGCTGCAGCTTGCCGGCCAAATCAAACTTGACGACTTCGCCATGAATCAGGCCCAGGCCTGGCGTTGCGGCGCCGTCCAGCCCCTCGTGGCTGTTGTCGAGCAGCATCTGCATGCCGACGCACACGCCAAACAGCGGTTTGTGGGCGGCGGCGTGCAGCACCGCTTCCTGCAGGCCCGATTCGGCGAGTGCGCGCATGCAATCGTGCATGGCACCCTGGCCCGGCAACACCACGCGCTCGGCATCGAACACGTCCTGCGCGCGCGACGTGACCACGACCTCGTAGCCGCTGCCCTGCGCCACATGCTGGACCGCTTGCGAGACCGAACGAAGATTGCCCGAACCATAGTCAAGCACCGCGACTGTTTTCAAGTTGGACATTCAAAAAAGAAAAGTAAGAGAAAAATAAATGCTATAAAATTAATAGCTGTAAGCACATGGCCTTATTAGGCTGCAGCCATAAAACATGCTTGAAATCACCAAGAAACTGCCAGCCGCCTACAACGAGCCTTTGGTCGACGGGATCACACCCACAGAACGCGGATCTATTTCCAGCGCCATGCGCAAGGCGCGGGCAAAAGCCTTGAACACCGTTTCGGCCTGGTGGTGCGCGTTCTCGCCCTTGAGGTTGTCGATGTGCAGCGTGACAAACGCATGGTTCACAAACCCCTGAAAAAATTCGTAGGCAAGCTGGCTGTCAAACGTGCCAATCATGCTGCTCTTGAAGGGAACGTTCATGACCAGGCCAGGCCGACCCGAAAAGTCGACCACCACGCGTGACAGCGCCTCGTCAAGCGGCACATAGGCATGGCCATAACGGCGCAGGCCCTTTTTGTCACCCACGGCCTGGGCCACCGCCTGGCCCAGCGTGATGCCGACGTCTTCCACCGTGTGGTGGCCGTCAATGTGCAGGTCGCCCTCGGCGTGAATGTCCAGGTCAATCAGGCCGTGGCGGGCAATCTGATCGAGCATGTGGTCAAAAAAGCCGATGCCGGTGGAAAGTTTGGACTGGCCGGTGCCGTCCAGGTTGACCTTGACGGTGATTTTGGTCTCGGCCGTGTTGCGCGAGACTTCGGCAGTGCGGGGTGCGGTAATAGGGGCAGGAGTCTGTAAGGTCATAGGGAGTCTTCAAGCGCTGCCAGCATTTGCGCGTTTTCTTCGGCGGTGCCCACCGTGACGCGCAAACAATTGGCCAGCAATGGATGCATTTTAGAAACGTTTTTTACCAGCACCTTGCGCAAGCGCATGCCTTCGAAGGTTTTAGACGCGTCGGCCACGCGCAGCAAGATCATGTTGGCGTCGCTTTTCCAGACTTTGACGCCTTTCATGGCGCTCAGCGCGTCCATCAGCAAGGCGCGCTGGGCGATGAGGTCTTGCGCCTGCTCGGCAAACACCTCGCGGTGCTCCAGCGCAAACAAGGCGCACTCGTAGTCAAGCACACTGATGTTGTAGGGTGGGCGCACCTTGTCAATTTCGGCGATCAGGGCGTGCGGGCCCATCAGGTACCCCAGGCGCACGCCAGCCAGCCCGAACTTGCTCAGGGTGCGCATGAGCAGCACATGGCTGTGCCTGGCGATGCGGTCAATATAGCTCTTGCTCGAAAACGGCTGGTAGGCCTCGTCCATCACAACCAGTCCGCCCTGCGCGCCCACGGCATCAATGATCTTCTCGATCACCGCGTCGTCCCACAGATTGGCTGTGGGGTTGTTGGGGTAGGCCAGGTAGGTGATGGACGGCTTGTGCAGGCGAACAGCGGCCAGCATGGCCGCTTCGTCGAGCTCGAAGTCGGGCGTCAGATCGACGCCGATGAACTTCAGGCCCTGCAGCTGCGCGCTCATGCCGTACATCACAAAACCCGGCAGCGGCGCCAGCACGGAGGCGCCGGGCATCGCGCAGGCCAGGGCCAGCAGCGAGATCAGTTCGTCCGAGCCATTGCCCAGCATGATGTCAAAGCCGTCAGGCATCTGCGCATAGTCGGCCAGGGCCTTGCGCAGGTCATTGACGCGGCCGTCGGGGTAGCGGTTCAGCGCCAGGGCGCCCAGCCGCTGCCCCAGGTGGGCCTGCAAACCGGCGGGCAGGCGGTGCGGATTTTCCATGGCATCGAGCTTGACCATGCCGGCCGAGTCCTGAACCGCGTAGGCATGCATGGATTGCACGTCCTGGCGTATCAGTTTTTTGAGTTTGGGGTCAAGGACAGTCATCAGTTCGCTCTCATGTCGGGGACGGGCTGCAGGCGCATTTCGGCGGCGCGGGCGTGGGCCTGCAGGCCTTCGCCATAGGCCAGTTCAGCGGCGATTTTCCCCAGCACCTGCGCGCCAGCTTCACTGACCTCGATCAGGCTGGAGCGTTTCTGGAAGTCATACACGCCAAGCGGGCTGGAAAAGCGCGCCGTGCCGCTGGTGGGCAGCACATGGTTGGGGCCAGCGCAGTAGTCGCCCAGGCTTTCGCTGGTGTAGGCGCCCAGGAAAATGGCGCCGGCGTGCCTGAGCAGCGGCTCCCAGCGGTGCGGCTCGCGGCTGCTGACCTCCAGGTGCTCGGGCGCGATGCGGTTGCTGATCTCGCAGGCCTCTTCCATGCTGCGTGTGTGAATCAGCGCGCCCCGGTCGCTCAGCGACCTGACAATGATGGCGGCGCGCGGCATGCTTGGCAGCAGGCGGTCGATGGCTTCCTGCACGGCGTCGATGTAGGCGGCGTCGGGGCACAGCAGGATGCTTTGCGCCAGCTCGTCGTGCTCGGCCTGGCTGAACAGGTCCATCGCCACCCAGTCGGCGGGCGTGGTGCCGTCAGCCAGCACCAAAATCTCGGACGGACCGGCAATCATGTCGATGCCGACCGTGCCGAACACGCGCTTTTTGGCGCTCGCCACATAGGCGTTGCCGGGGCCGGTGATCTTGTCGACCTTGGGCACGGTGGCCGTGCCGTAGGCCAGCGCGGCCACGGCCTGGGCCCCGCCAATGGTGAAGGCGCGCGTGACGCCGGCCACGTAGGCGGCGGCCAGCACCAGGGCGTTTTTTTCACCCTTGGGCGTGGGCACGACCATGATGATTTCGCCGACGCCGGCCACATGGGCGGGAATCGCGTTCATCAGCACCGACGACGGGTAAGCCGCCTTGCCGCCCGGCACATAGATGCCGACCCGGTCCAGCGGCGTGACCTTTTGGCCCAGCAGCGTGCCGTCTTCGTCGCGGTAGCTCCAGCTTTCGCCGTTGGCCTTTTTTTGCGCCTCGTGATAGCTGCGCACGCGCCGGGCAGCGGCCTGCAGCGCATCACGCTGGGCGGGCGGAATCGCTTCAAACGCGGCTTTGAGTTCGGCCTGCGAGAGTTCGAGTTCACCCATGGAACCCACGTTCAAGCCGTCAAAGCGCGCGGTGTACTCCAGCACGGCGGCGTCGCCGCGCTGCTGCACGTCGGCCAGGATATCGGCCACGCGCGCCTCGATCGCCGCGTCGGTATCGGCAGACCAATGCAGCCGCGCCTTGAATTTAGCCTCAAAATCGGCATCAGCGCATGAAAGACGGGCGGGATTAGCTACTAAGTTCATAGCATTCCTGGTAAAGACAATAAAGACAAATTAAGGGGCGACCGCCCGGGAAAAAGCATCAATCAGCTTGCGGATCGGCGCCTGTTTGAGCTTGAGCGCGGTCTGGTTCACTACCAGGTGCGAGCTGATGTCCATGATGCGCTCAACCTCTACCAGGTGGTTGGCCTTGAGCGTGTTGCCGGTCGACACCAGGTCGACAATCGCATCGGCCAGGCCGGTCAGCGGCGCCAGCTCCATGCTGCCGTAGAGCTTGATCAGGTCAACGTGCACGCCCTTGGTCGCGAAAAAGTCGCGGGAAATAGCCACGTACTTGGTTGCCACTTTCAGGCGCGAGCCCTGCTTCACAGCGGCTGCGTAATCAAAGCCTTCGCGCACAGCCACGCTGATGCGGCATTTGGCAATCTGCAGGTCCAGCGGCTGGTACAAACCGTCGCTGCCTGACTCCAGCAAGGTGTCCTTGCCGACCACGCCGATGTCGGCGCCGCCGTACTGCACATAGGTCGGCACGTCGGTGGCACGCACCAGCACCACGCGCAGGTCTGGCTGGTTGGTATCCAGGATCAGCTTGCGCGACTTTTCGGGGTCGTCGAGCACCTCGATACCGGCGGATTTGAGCAGCGGCAGGATGTCGTCGAAGATGCGGCCTTTGGAGAGGGCAAGGGTGATCATGACTTGACCCGTTCAATGTCGGCGCCAATAGCGCGCAATTTCGTTTCCATCTGGTCATAGCCCCGGTCCAGGTGGTAGATGCGCTCAACCAGGGTTTCGCCTTCGGCCACCAGGCCGGCAATCACCAGGCTGGCAGAGGCGCGCAAGTCGGTCGCCATGACGGCGGCACCCGAGAGTTTTTCAACGCCTTCAATGACGGCGACCTTGCCTTCGATCTGGATCTTGGCGCCCAGGCGCATCATTTCATTGACGTGCATGAAGCGGTTTTCAAAAATCGTCTCGGTCACGGTGCTGGTGCCGTGCGCAATGGCGTTGAGCGCCATGAACTGCGCCTGCATGTCGGTCGGAAAACCGGGGTATTCGGTGGTGCGAAAGGACTGGGCCTTGAGCCGGCCCTGGGCCTGGATGCGGATAAAGCCCTCACCGGCGGTGATGCTGGCACCTGCCTCGCGCAGTTTTTCAATGACCACCTCCAGATGGTCAGCACGGCCATGGCGCAACACCACATCGCCACCCGCAGCGGCCACGGCACACAAAAAGGTGCCGGTCTCGATGCGGTCGGCCACCACCTGGTGGGTGCAGCCATGCAGGCGCTCAACGCCCTGAATGCGGATGCGGCGGGTGCCGTGGCCCTCGATAAGGGCGCCCATCTTGATCAGCATCTCGGCCAGGTCGCCGATTTCGGGCTCCTGCGCCGCGTTTTCAAGAATCGTTTCGCCCTCAGCCAGCGTGGCAGCCATCATGAAATTTTCAGTCCCGGTCACGGTCACCATGTCGGTGGTGATGTTGGCGCCCTTCAGGCGTGTCTGGCCTTTGGGCAACCTGGCCAGCATGTAGCCGTGCTCCACGCTAATTTCGGCGCCCATGGCCTGCAGGCCCTTGATGTGCTGGTCCACCGGCCGCGAGCCGATGGCGCAACCGCCGGGCAGCGACACCGTGGCCTCGCCAAAGCGTGCCAGCAACGGGCCCAGCGCGAGCACCGAAGCGCGCATGGTCTTGACCAGCTCGTAAGGTGCTTCAGGGGAACTCAAGGCACCGGCATCAAGCCTCACGGTGCCCGGCACGTCCGCGTCGCGCGCAGCGGTCACACCCATGTTGCGAATCAGCGTGAGCATGGTGGCCACGTCCTGCAGGCCGGGCACGTTTTGCAGCGTCACGGGGTCGGCGGTCAACAGGGCGGCGCACAGCTCAGGCAGCGCGGCATTCTTGGCGCCGGAAATATCCACTGTGCCGGCCAGCGACTTGCCGCCCTTGATGCGTAATTTGTCCATAGGTTCTTCTTGGTCGATGCGTTCAGGCCGCGTTTTTGGCAGCCCATTCGGCGGGCGTGAGGGTTTTCATCGACAGGGCATGCACCTCGTCGGTCTGCATGCGGTTGCCCAGCGTGGCATAGACGCGCTGCTGGCGCTGGATCAGGCGCTGGCCTTCAAAGACGCTGGAAACGATGGTGGCATACCAGTGGCGGCCGTCGCCGGACACGTCGAGGTGTTCGCAGGGCAGGCCTGCGGCAATGATTTTTTGAAGTTCTTCGCTGGTCATACAGGTTTTCTAAAAAAGTCGCAGTGCCATGGATGGCGAAAAAAGTGACAAATATAAGCGGACGAAACTCCCCACCAGCAGGCGCAGCGCCCCCTTGGGGGGCAGGGAGCCACACGCAGTGGGCGACCGTGGGGGCATCATCCTGCGGGTCATGTTCTGATCTTGTAGCCCGTGCGCAGCATGTTGACTGCGACGGCGCTGACAACTAGAAATGCGCTCAGCACAATGCCCAGGCTGAGCCAGGGCGAGACGTCGCTGACGCCAAAAAATCCATAGCGAAAACCGTCCACCATGTAGAAAAACGGGTTCAGGTGGCTGACGGTCTGCCAGAAAGGCGGCAGCGAATGAATGGAGTAAAACACGCCGCTCAAAAACGTCATGGGCATGATGACGAAGTTCTGGAACACCGCCATCTGGTCGAACTTTTCAGACCAAAGACCCGCCACCACGCCCAACGCGCCCAGCATGGCCGCGCCCAGCACCGCGAACACCACGATCCAGACCGGCGCCACAAACCCGGGCTGGCCAAAAAATGCGGTCACAGCAAACACGCCTGCGCCGACCAGCAGGCCGCGCGCCACCGACGAGCCTACATAGGCAAAAAACCAGTGCCAGTGCGACAGCGGCGTGAGCAGCACAAACACCAGGCTGCCCATGATCTTGCTCTGGATCAGCGATGACGAGCTGTTGGCAAAGGCGTTTTGCAGCACGCTCATCATCACCAGGCCAGGCACCAGGAAGGCGACATAGCTGACGCTTTCGTACACGACCACCTTGCCCTGCAACACATGGCCAAAAATCAGCATGTAGAGCACGGCCGTCAGGACCGGTGCGCCCACGGTCTGGAAACCAACTTTCCAGAAACGCAGGACTTCCTTGTAAAACAGGGTTTGCCAGCCGCTCATTTTGCAACCCCCACAAACGCCAGCGCATCGGCGGCCAAAGGTTCTTTCACGTCGATTTCGTTCATCACATCGAGAAACACATCTTCAAGGTCGGCCTTGCGGAATTCCACGTCTTCGGCCACCAGGCCGGCCTCGCGGATGGCTGCCAGGTACTGCTCGATTTCGCGGGCGTTGTGCGCCGGGAACTGCACGATGCGGCCGGTAATGCGGGCCTGGGCGGCCAGATGCGGCGGCAGCTCGCTGTCAATCTTGAAGCGCAGCACGTTCGAGGAAGCGGCTTTAAGCAGCTCGGAAGTCGAATCCAGCGCCACGACCCGACCCTGCTTGAGCATGGCAATGCGGCCGCACAACGCTTCGGCCTCTTCAAGGTAGTGGGTGGTCAGCAGCACCGTGCTGCCCTGCTTGTTGAGCTTGGCAATGAACTGCCAGAGCGTCTGGCGCAACTCCACATCGACGCCGGCCGTGGGTTCATCGAGCACGATCACCTGGGGCTTGTGCACCAGCGCCTGCGCCACCAGCACGCGCCGCTTCATGCCGCCCGAGAGTTGGCGCATGTTGGCCTGGGCCTTGTCCGCCAGCCCAAGACTGGTGAGCAACTCGTCAATCCAGTCGTCGTTGTGCTTGATGCCGAAATAGCCAGACTGAAAGCGCAGGGCCTCGCGCACGGTGAAAAACGGGTCAAACACCAATTCCTGCGGCACCACGCCGATTTTTCGGCGGGCCACGGCGTAGTCGGTCACGACATCGCTGCCATGCACCAGCACCCGGCCGCTGGTGGCGCGCGACAGGCCCGCCAGAATGCTGATCAGCGTGGTTTTTCCGGCACCGTTGGGACCCAGCAGGCCGAAAAATTCGCCCTGCTGGATGTCAAAGCTGACGTTGTCCAGCGCCCGAACCGCCGGGGCGGTCTGATTTCGCTTGGAAGGGTAGGTTTTGGAGACGGACTGGAATGAGATAGCTGGCATGAGCCCATCATTTTAAGGGCTGATGCCTTGCTTGTTCAGAAGGCCCCTGTAAGGCCCCGTGCGCCGCATGACAGACCGGACGAGCCGGCGCGAACGCACGCTCAGGCTGCGGCCACTGTAGCAGCCGTTGCCACAGGTGGAATCAGCGCCTGAACGCCATAAAGGCTGGCCAGCTCACGCAACCGGGCTGGTGCGCCATGCACTGCAAAAGCTTTGCCGGCAGCCATCGCCTGGCGCCTGCATTCCAGCAGCACCGCCAGCGCGGAAGAGTCAAACTGCTGCAGGGCGCTGGCGTCAGCCACCACCTCGGCCGGCTGGGACTGCACCGCCTGCGGCAAGCCACGGGCAAACACAGCCGATGCGGCGTGCGTCAAAACGGCAGGAAGCGTCAACACAACAGCGGGCCGGCTCAGGACTTGCGGCCGCTGACGCTGACGCTGGACTTGTTGCGCTGCGCGAGCGCTGAAATCAGGCCCTCAATGCCATTGGTATTGATTTCCTGGGCAAACTGGGTGCGGTAGGTTTCCACCATCCAGACGCCCAGCACATTGAGGTCATAAATCTTCCAGCCCGTGGGGGTTTTTTCCATGCGGTAGTCGAGCTGAACCGGTTCGCCCCGGCCAATCACGTCGGTGCGCACCACGACCTCGGTGTCGGTGGGTGACGCACGCAGGGGCTTGACATTGAGCCGCTGGTCATTGACCTGCGACAGTGCGCCGGAGTAGGTGCGGATCAGCATCGCCTTGAACTCTTCCTGCAGACGCTTTTTCTGGTCAGGCGTCGCCTGGCGCCAGTTGCGGCCCACGGCAGCAGCGGTCATGCGCGTGAAATTGACATGCGGCATGACCTTGCCATCCACCAGCGCAAGCACTTTGGTCATGTCGCCGGCCTGGACTTCCTTGTCCGCCCGGATGGCGTCCAGCACTTCCACGGAAACACGCTTGATCAGGGCATCGGGCGCCTCTTCGGCTGCGCGAACAAAAGGGGTGGCCGCCAGCATGGTGAGGCTGAGCGACGCGGCCAGCAAGCGGCCCAGGGTTCTACGTTTCATGATTTTCCTTCGATGGTGAACCATCTGCTTACCCGTTTCACGGCAAACGAATGTGACTGCGCAAAAGCGGTTGGAGACCTATTTTGCGGAACAGTTGCGCGGCAGGTGATGAAGTATTGCAGCAGTTTTGTAAAGCTTGTTGACGAGGGTTCAGGGCTTGCCGGCCGGAACAGGCACTGGGGGCTGCTCAGCGCCGGGCGCCGCTTCAGGCAAGTCGTAGCGCTCTTCGGGCGGCGCATCAACGGCACGTGACGAGCGATGGCGCTGCATGTAGATGTCGCGGGCAAAACTGTACTTGTCCAGCGACGCCTGCTCCAGAAAGTCACCAACGTCCAGCAAATTCGCCCGGAGATTGACAAGGCGCAGGCTGACCAGCGAATTGCGCACGGAAATATTGTCAACGCCCTGGGTCACAAGATCTCCCTGCGAGTCAACCACCGTCCCCAACGCGTCGCGCATGTTGGAGGGGCCAAACACTGGCAGTACCAGATAGGGACCAGACGCGACGCCCCAATGCCCCAGAGTCTGTCCAAAATTCTCGCTGTGCTTGGGAATTTTCAAGTCGCTGGCGACATCGAAAATGCCGCCCAGCCCCCACAAGGTATTGGTCGTGACGCGGAAAAAGCTTTCGATGGCGGCTTGAGGCTTGGCCTGCAGCACGTTATTGACCACAGACCAGACGTCTGAAATATTGCCAAAGAAATTGGTGACGCCTGTGCGCACTGGCGCAGGTGTCACATTCTGGTAGGCGGTTGCCACGGGCTTGATGACGGCCCGGTCCAGGCCGTCATTGAACTGGAATACCGCTCGGTTCAGGGGCTCCAGCGGATCGGCCGGATTGGCATTCGGCCCGGTGGCGCAGCCCTGCAACAGGGCCAGCACCAAGGCGACCGAGGCCCAGCGGAACGATGTCGGACTTGCGATGTGTGTCGTCATTTTTTCTCTACGCTATCTGATGGCGGTGTGGCGCCCGGCACCGGGCTGCTTTCCGCGGCTTTACTGAACAAAAACTGGCCAATCAGGTTTTCAAGCACCACGGCCGATTGCGTGCTGGAAATGTTGTCGCCCGCGGCGAGGTTGACTTCAGCCCCGCCAGCCTCGACGCCTATGTACTGCTCCCCCAGCAGGCCGCTGGTGAGAATCTTCAGCGAACTGTCCTTGGGAAAAGCATAGCGGTCTTCCAGCGCCAGCGTGACGCGCGCCTGGAAGGTCTTGTCGTCAAACGTGATGTTGTCCACGCGGCCCACCACGACCCCGCTGCTGCGCACTGCAGCCTTGGGCTTGAGTCCGCCAATATTGTCAAACTTGGCCGTCACCCGGTAGGTGGACTGAAAACTCAGCGTCAGCAAATTGGCGGCCTGCAGCGCCAGAAACAGGATGGCCACGCCCCCCACCAGGACAAACAAACCCACCCACACATCATTCTTTGAGCGTTGCACCACACTCTCCTTAAGTAGTAAACATCATCGCGGTCAGGATGAAATCCAGACCCAGAACCGCCAGCGAGGCCACGACTACCGTACGGGTGGTGGCGCTGGCCACCCCTTCCGGCGTGGCTTGCGCCTCAAAACCCTGCAACAGCGCAATAAAAGTGACGGTAAAGCCGAACACGATGCTCTTGATAATGCCGTTGCCGACGTCGGACCAGACATCGACACCGCCCTGGATCTGGCTCCAGAACGCACCGGCATCGACGCCGATCATGACCACGCCCACGACCCAGCCGCCAATAATGCCCATGGCACTGAACACAGCCGCCAGCAAGGGCATGGTGATCACACCGGCCCAGAAACGAGGTGCCAAAATGCGCTTGACCGGGTCTACCGCCATCATTTCCATGACGCTAATCTGCTCGCCCGCCTTCATGAGGCCGATCTCGGCCGTCAGCGAGGTGCCGGCCCGGCCGGCAAACAGCAGCGCCGTGACCACTGGCCCGAGCTCGCGCACCAGCGTCAGCGTGACCAGCAGGCCCAGCGAATCGGACGAGCCGAAACGCTGCAGCGTGTAGTAGCCCTGCAGCCCGAACACGAAGCCCACAAACAGCCCCGACACTGCAATGATGACCAGGGAATAGTTGCCCAGAAAATGGATCTGGTCGCGCACCAGGCCAAAGCGGCGAAAGCTGCCAACGACCGTTGTCAGCAACTCAAAGAACAGCCGGGCCGCTTTGCCCAGATTGGCCAGCCAGTTGCGCGTGGCGAACCCGACGTCTGAGGGCTTGTACCAACTCATGATGAACCTCCCGGCGGCTTGGGCCCCGATGTGGGCGCAGGGCCAAAGTCGTCCTCGACGCTTGCGCCGGGATAGTGAAAACGGACCGGGCCATCCGGCAGGGCATGGACATACTGGTACACCAGCGGATCACTGCTCTGGCGCACCTCGTCGGGCGTGCCTTCGGCCGCCACCTTGCCGTTGGCCAGAATGATCACATGATCGGAAATGGCAAACGTCTGCTCCAGCTCGTGCGAGACAAAAATGCTGGTCAGGCCCATGCTGTCGTTGAGCTGCCGGATCAGCCGCGCAGCCGTGCCCAGCGAAATCGGATCGAGGCCGGAAAAGGGCTCGTCGTACATCACCAACTCGGGGTCCAGCGCGATCGCGCGCGCCAGCGCAATGCGCCTGGCCATGCCGCCGGAGACCTCGCTGGGCATCAGGTCACGCGCACCGCGCAGGCCCACGGCATTGAGCTTCATGAGCACAATGTCGCGAATCAGCGCATCGGGCAGGTCGGTATGCTCGCGCAGCGGAAAGGCGACGTTCTCAAACACGCTCAGATCGGCAAACAGCGCGCCAAACTGGAACAGCATGCCCATGCGCCGCCGCGCAGCGTAAATCTGCGGCTGGTTCATGGGCGTGACGTCCTGGCCGTCAAACAGCAACTGGCCGGACTGGGCCCGGTTCTGGCCACCGATCAGCCGCAAAATGGTGGTTTTGCCGCCGCCCGAGGCACCCAGCAAGGCCGTGACCTTACCTCTGGGCACCGACAGGGAGATGTCGTCCAGAATGACGCGCTCCCCGTACCCAAAGGTCAGATTTCGCAGTTCAACAAGTGATTCGGTGGAAGATGAAGCCATAAAAAACAAAAGCCGGACTTTCCGGCTCTTGGATCATAAGGGATTACGCTTACTTACCTTGGCAGGTCGCTAAATCCCATCAAAAATTCATCCACCGCGCGGGCGGCCTGGCGGCCTTCGCGAATCGCCCACACCACCAGGCTCTGGCCGCGCCGGATGTCACCCGCGGCAAACACCTTGGGCACGTTGGTGGCATAGCCACCCGTGAACTCCGTGCTGGCCTTGGCGTTACCCCGGTTGTCTTTTTCAATGCCAAAAGACTCCAGCACCGAGGCGACCGGCGACACAAAGCCCATGGCCAGCAGCACCAGGTCGGCCTTGAGGATTTTTTCCGAGCCCGGCACTTCAACCATCTTGCCGTCTTTCCACTCGACGCGAACGGTTTTCAGGCCGGTGACCTTGCCTTTTTCGCCAATCAGTTCCTTGGTGGAGATAGCGAACTCGCGCTCGCAGCCTTCTTCGTGGCTGGAACTGGTACGCAGCTTGATCGGCCAGTAAGGCCAGGTCATGGGGCGGTTTTCTTCTTCGGGCGGCTGGGGCATCAGTTCAAACTGGGTCACGCTGGCCGCGCCGTGCCGGTTGCTGGTGCCGACACAGTCGGAACCGGTGTCGCCGCCACCAATCACGATGACATGCTTGCCTTCGGCCCGGAGCTGGCCCTTGACCTTGTCGCCCGCATTCACCTTGTTTTGCGTGGGCAAGAATTCCATGGCGAAGTGCACGCCATCCAGGTCGCGGCCAGGCACAGGCAAGTCCCGCGACTGCTCGGCGCCGCCGGTCAGTATCACGGCATCAAAGTCTTTTTGCAGTTGTTCAGGTGCAATGGTTTCCTTGGCCCAATTGGTGACTTTGGAGTCCTTGGGCAGGCTGCCCACCATCACGCCGGTGCGGAACTGCACGCCTTCGGCCTGCATTTGCTTGACGCGGCGGTCAATATGGGTTTTCTCCATCTTGAAGTCGGGAATGCCGTAGCGCAGCAAGCCGCCGATGCGGTCGTTCTTCTCAAACAGCGTCACGTCATGACCGGCCCGCGCGAGTTGCTGGGCGGCCGCCATGCCGGCCGGCCCGGAACCGACGATGGCAACCTTTTTGCCGGTCTGGTGCTTGGGCAACTGCGGCGTGACCCAGCCCTCGGACCAGGCGCGGTCAATGATGGCATGCTCAATCGACTTGATGCCCACGGCGTCGTCGTTGACGTTCAGCGTGCAGGCCGCCTCGCAGGGCGCGGGGCAGATGCGGCCGGTGAACTCCGGAAAGTTGTTGGTGCTGTGCAGCGTGTCGATCGCGTTTTTCCAGTCAGCGCGAAACACCATGTCGTTGAAGTCGGGAATGATGTTGTTGACCGGGCAGCCGCTGGTGCAAAACGGTGTGCCGCAGTCCATGCAGCGCGCCGCCTGCTTGCCGGCCTGCGCATCGTTCAGGCCAATGACAAATTCCTTGTAGTTCTTCAGCCGCTCGGTGACGGGCTTGTAGCCCTCTTCGATGCGCTCGTATTCCATGAAGCCGGTGATTTTTCCCATGATGCGTCCTGTGCAATTTTTTAAGCGTTTTATGCTGCCAGCCCTCTACCAAAGGGCGCAAGCAGCTATAAATACAATAGCAAACGATAGCCGCCCTGGCCTTACTTGGCCAGCGCCGCCTCCTGGTTGGTGGCCACCTGCACGCGCGTGGTTTCGGTCGCCGCTTCCAGCCGGCGCTCCTTGCGCTCGATCAGCGCCCGCTTGTACTCATTGGGGAACACTTTCACAAACTTCAGGCGCGACTCCTGCCAGGTGTCCAGCAACTCGCGGGCGCGCTTGCTGCCGGTCCAGCGGTTGTGGTCCTGCAGCAGACGCTTGAGCTGCTCTTCGTCGGTTTCGCCGGCATGCCAGTCGGCCTGGTCGTGGGTGTGCTGCTCGGCGGTGGTGACGATCTTGTCCATCGACACCATGGCGGTGTTGCAACGGGTTGCAAACTGGCCGTCTTCGTCATACACATAGGCCACGCCGCCGCTCATGCCGGCCGCAAAGTTGCGCCCGGTCTTGCCCAGCACGGCCACGGTACCGCCCGTCATGTACTCGCAACCATGGTCGCCAGTGCCTTCAACGACAGCCGTCGCACCCGACAGCCGCACCGCAAAGCGTTCGCCGGCCACGCCGCTGAAAAACGCCTCGCCCGTGGTGGCGCCGTACAGCACGGTGTTGCCGACGATGGTGTTCTTGTGCGACTCACCCCTGAAGTCGATACTGGGGCGCACCACGATGCGGCCGCCAGACAGGCCCTTGCCCGTGTAGTCGTTGGCATCGCCAATCAGGTACATGGTGATGCCCTTGGCCAGGAAGGCGCCAAACGACTGTCCGCCCGTGCCTTCCAGCTGGATGCGCAGGGTGTCGTCCGGCAGGCCCTGGGGGTGCAGGCGCGTCAGTTCACCCGAGAGCATGGCGCCCACTGTGCGGTTGACGTTGCGTGCGACCTCGATGAACTGCACCTTTTCGCCTTTTTCGAGGGCGGCTTTCGACTTTTCAATCAGGCGCTTGTCCAGCGCCTTTTCAAGCCCGTGCTCTTGTTCCATGACATGGCGGCGCGGCACATCGGCCGGCACCTGGGGCTGATAGAACAGACGGCTGAAGTCCAGACCACCGGCCTTCCAGTGCGTAATGCCTTTTTGCGTGTCCAGCAGGTCGGCGCGGCCAATCAGTTCGTCAAACGTGCGCACGCCGAGTTGCGCCATCAACTGGCGGGCTTCCTCGGCCACAAAGAAGAAGTAGTTGACCACATGCTCAGGCTTGCCGCTGAATTTCTGGCGCAGCACCGGGTCTTGCGTGGCAACACCCACCGGGCAGGTGTTGAGGTGGCATTTGCGCATCATGATGCAGCCTTCAACGACCAGCGGTGCGGTCGCAAAACCGAACTCGTCGGCACCCAGCAGCGCGCCGATCACGACGTCGCGGCCGGTTTTCATCTGGCCATCGGCCTGCACGCGAATGCGGCCGCGCAGGCGGTTGAGCACCAGTGTTTGCTGGGTTTCGGCCAAACCGATTTCCCATGGGGACCCGGCATGCTTGATGGACGACCAGGGCGAGGCCCCCGTGCCGCCGTCGTGGCCGGCAATCACGACGTGGTCGGACTTGGCCTTGGCCACGCCCGCGGCAATGGTGCCGACGCCGGTTTCGCTGACCAGCTTGACGCTGATGCTGGCGCGCGGATTGACGTTTTTCAGGTCATGGATCAGCTGCGCCAAATCCTCGATCGAGTAGATGTCATGGTGCGGCGGCGGTGAAATCAGGCCCACGCCGGGCACCGAGAACCGCAACTGCCCGATGTATTCGCTGACCTTGCCGCCGGGCAACTGGCCGCCCTCGCCGGGCTTGGCGCCCTGCGCCATCTTGATCTGGATCTGGTCGGCCGACACCAGGTATTCCGCCGTGACACCAAAGCGGCCCGACGCCACCTGCTTGATGCGCGAACGCAGCGAATCGCCGTCCTGCAGCGGCAGATCGACTTCAACCACTTTCTCGCCAATCACGCTCTTGAGCGTATCGCCGCGCTTGATCGGGATGCCCTTGAGCTCCTGGCGGTAGCGGGCCGGATCTTCGCCGCCCTCGCCGGTGTTGCTCTTGCCGCCGATGCGGTTCATGGCGACGGCCAGCGTGGCATGGGCTTCGGTGCTGATGGAGCCGAGCGACATGGCGCCGGTGGCAAAGCGCTTGACGATTTCCTTGGCCGACTCGACCTCGTCGATCGGGATGGCCCTGGACGGGTCAATCTTGAATTCGAACAGGCCGCGCAGCGTCATATGGCGGCGGCTCTGGTCGTTGACCAGCTGGGCATATTCCTTGTAGGTGTTCCAGTTGTTCGACCGCGTGGAATGCTGCAGCTTGGCAATCGTGTCGGGCGTCCACATGTGGTCTTCGCCGCGCACGCGCCAGGCGTATTCGCCGCCGGCGTCCAGCATGTTGGCCAGCACCGGGTCGTCGCTGAAGGCATCGCGGTGCATGCGCAGGGCTTCCTCGGCAATCTCGAACACACCCATGCCGCCCACCTGGCTGGAAGTTCCGGTAAAGAATTTGTCCACGGTTTCACGGTTCAGGCCAATCGCCTCGAACAACTGGGAACCGCAGTAGCTCATGTAGGTCGACACGCCCATCTTGGACATGATCTTGGACAGGCCCTTGCCCACCGCCTTGGTGTAGTTGTAGACCGCCTTTTCGGTGCTCAACTCGCCCGGCAGTCCTTGGGACAATTCGGCCAGGGTTTCCATGGCGAGGTAGGGATGGACCGCCTCGGCGCCGTAGCCAGCCAGCACGGCAAAGTGATGCACTTCCTTGGCAGAGCCGGTCTCGACCACCAGGCCGGCGGTCGTGCGCAGGCCTTCTTTCACCAGATGCTGGTGAATCGCGGACAGCGCCAGCAAGGCAGGAATGGCGACTTGCGTCGCGCTCACGGCGCGGTCACTGACGATCAGAATGTTCTTGCCATCCTTGATCGCATCGACTGCTTCCGCGCACAGCGAGGCGAGCTTGGCCTCGACCCCCTCATGGCCCCAGGCCAGCGGATAGGTGACGTCCAGCGTGTAGCTCTTGAACTTGCCCTGGGTATGCGCCTCAATGTCGCGCAGTTTTTGCATGTCGGCGTTATTGAGCACCGGCTGGCTGACTTCCAGCCGCATCGGCGGGTTGACCTGGTTGATGTCCAGCA
>NZ_JADMJK010000161.1 GCF_018780625.1 Polaromonas sp.
AGAAGATCACCACCGTCCAGAACGCGATTGACTACGCGAACACCCATCAAAAGGCGTAAGGTCTAACGCCTTTGTTGTCATCTAACCTGGGAAAACCCATGCGGTCTTTTCAGGTTTTTTTTCAGGATTACTGAATGAGCCGTCGTCGTGTCGTCGTAACAGGTCTGGGTTGCGTCAGCCCGGTGGGAAACACCGTGGCCGATTCCTGGGCTAGCGTTCTTGCCGGGAAACCCGGTATTGACCTGGTCACCCAATTTGATGCCAGCAACCTGGCCTGCCAGTTTGCTGGCGAGGTCAAGGGTTTCAATATTGGGGACTACATCCCCGAAAAAGAAGCCCGGCACATGGACCGCTTCATTCACCTGGGTTTGGCAGCCGCGTGCCAGGCGGTCGCCGACAGTGGCTTGCCGACGGGCGATGCGCTCGACGACGAACTGGCGACGCGCATCGGCTGCAACATCGGTTCCGGCATTGGCGGTCTTCCCATGATCGAACACATGCACACCGAACTGGTCAATCGCGGCCCACGCCGGATTTCCCCATTTTTTGTGCCCGCGACCATTATCAACATGATCTCCGGGCATGTATCAATCAAGTTTGGCTTCAAGGGGCCCAACATCGCCGTCGTGACGGCTTGCACCACCGGCCTTCATGCCATAGGCCTTTCGGCGCGCATGATTGAGTACGGAGACTGTGATGTCATGGTGGCGGGCGGGGCTGAAGCCACGGTTTCTCCTTTGGGCATAGGCGGCTTTGCGGCGGCCCGTGCGCTGTCAACCCGCAATGAAGACCCCAAGACGGCTTCGCGTCCCTGGGACAAGGACCGTGACGGCTTTGTGCTGGGCGAAGGCAGCGGCGTGGTGGTGCTTGAAGAGTACGAACACGCCAAAGCGCGCGGCGCCAAGATTTATGCTGAAGTGGTCGGTTTCGGCATGAGTGCCGATGCGCACCACATGACAGCACCTGACATCGACGGTCCTCGCCGGTCCATGGCCATGGCCTTGAAAAATGCCGGTGTCAACGCCGACGAGGTCCAGTACCTCAATGCGCATGGCACTTCCACTCCCTTGGGAGACCTGAATGAAACCAATGCCATCAAGGCGGCATTTGGCAGCCACGCCAAAGACATGGTGGTCAGCTCGACCAAGTCCATGACAGGCCACCTGTTGGGCGGTGCGGGCGGCATTGAGTCTGTGTTTACCGTGCTCGCCCTGCATCACCAGAAAATTCCTCCCACCATCAACATCTTCAATCAGGATCCCGCGTGCGATCTGGATTTTTGCGCCAACACCGCGCGTGACGCGAAAATCGAAGTTGCTGTCAAAAACAATTTTGGATTTGGCGGTACCAATGGGTCGCTGGTGTTCAAGCGCGTCTGACGCGGCTTGAACGCTCCTGCGTGTGCACATGGCAAAGCGCTGATTTTCTTGAACTCGCACAGCGCCCCATCGGTCGTTTATCCGCTGGGGCGTTCGCGTTTTCTGGCCTGGATTTTGTCAGGCCTGTGGTGTGCCGGTGTGCTGGTGGCGGTGCTTTGGTTCTACGTGACCCGGCAACTCGATTGGCGCACTGCACTGGTCCTTGCTGCCCTTGTGGGGGCTGCTGTGGCCGCGCGCTCCAGCTGGACGCATTCCCCCATCGGTCAACTCGCATGGGACGGTGAGGCTTGGCGCTGGGAGAGCGCTAGCTACCAGACAGGCATCGCCGGGTACGAACTCTCGGTGATCGCTGATTTCCAGCGCTCCATGCTGCTGCGCCTTGAAAATCATGCGCACGCCAGGTTGTGGCTCTGGATGGAGCAAAGTGCCATGCCCCAGCGATGGCTGGATCTGCGTCGGGCGGTTTATTCGCCCCGCAAGGCATCTGTCCCTGCCGGGCAGCACGATGCGGTGCATGCCGAACCCTTGCAGGCTGTGGCAGTATCGGAGCCTATGCCGTCAGTTGATGTGATCCCCCCAAAGCCATGAGCGCCGACTTGCCACCTTCGCAAGCCGAAAAGGCCGTGGACAGTGACGCCATGCTGGTCGAGCGCACGGTTGCGGGCGACCAGAAAGCATTTGAATTGCTGGTCATCAAGTATCAGCGGCGCATCCAGCGGCTGATAGGGCGCATGGTCCGCGATGTGGACCTGGTGGAAGATATTGCCCAGGAGACCTTCATCCGGGCCTATCGGGCGCTGGCGCAGTTCAGGGGCGAGGCCCAGTTCTACACCTGGCTCTACCGGATTGCAGTCAACACGGCCAAAAAAGCCCTGATGGACCTCAAGCGAAATCCGACCGTGTCGGAAAATTCCTTCAAATCCGGGGATGACGATGAAACTTCCCCGCAGGAACACGAACTAACAAGCTCTGAGACCCCCGATGCGGTGCTGGCCAGCAAGGAGATCGCGGAAATTATCAATGCGGCCATGGATGCGCTACCAGAAGAACTCAGACAGGCGATCACCCTGCGTGAGATTGAAGGGCTCAGTTATGAGGAAATATCAGATGCCATGGGTTGCCCCATTGGTACGGTGCGTTCCCGTATCTTCAGGGCGCGCGAAGCGATATCGGGAAAGGTCAAGCCTTTGCTGGAGAACCAGTCTGGTAAGCGCTGGTGAAATGACCGCCAAGTTTTTCAGTTATGTATAAAAGCGGCAGCTCGCCTGCCATGAACCTTATGAAACCGTCTATGCAAACCAGCGAACTCCTGTCCGCCCTGGCCGATGGCCAATTGGTCGGTGATGATTTTGCAGCCGCAGTGCAAGCTTGCCAGCAGGATGCGTCTGTATTGGCGCATTGGGATAGCTACCATCTGATTGGGGATGTCCTGCGCCTTCCTGCGCGTGCGACCTTGCCCCTGTTACAGGGTGCAGACCTGGCGTTCGTCGACAGGCTTAACCAGCGTCTGGCGCAGGAGACTTTGGCTGGCGTGGCGCTTCCTGATTTCGATTCAGCGAAGTCCACCCAGGGCGCCGGTGGGTTGGCGTACCACCGAGGCACCGCCGCCAATGACGGAAATTTCCGCTGGAAGCTTGTCGCAGGGTTCGCCTCTCTGGCTGCAGTTTCTGCTATCGCGTGGAACGCCTCTGGCTTGCTGGCTCTGCCGTCCGCCGCACCGCAACTGGCCCAGGCTGGCGGCGCCCCGCAAGTGGTGGTGGTTTCACCGCAAGGCTTGATGGTGCGCGATGCCAGGCTTGAGGAGTTGCTGGCCGCGCATGCGCAGTTGAGTGGAAGCTCTGCCTTGCAATTGCCCTCGGGGTTTTTGCGAAATGCCACTTTTGAACTGCCACAGCGTGCAGGGCGCTGAGTGCGCGGCCAGTTGCATCACCGGTTTGACGGCTTCATGAAATTCAGGACTTTCAGGCTTGTAGCCAGCATGGTCTGGATGCTGCTAGCTATGAATTATGTAGCAGCTCAAAGTGATCCGCTGGCTGTCGCGCCTGTGCCCTCGACGACAGCGGCAGAGTCCAGGAGCATCGACGACTGGTTGACGCGCATGCATGAGGCCTCAAAAAGCCGTGCCTATATCGGAACCTTTGTTGTGTCGTCCGGAGAGGCCATGTCGAGCGCCAAGATATGGCATGTCTGCGAAGGCAACCAGCAAATTGAGCGGGTTGAGACGCTCACGGGGCCGCCGCGGTCCATTTTTCGGCACAACGATCAGGTCGTTACCTTCCTGCCGGAGCAGAAGGTGGTCCGACGGGAAAAACGCGAATCCCTGGGCCTGTTTCCCGGTATCTTGCAGTCCACCGACCGCCGCATTGCCGATTTTTACAAGGTCCGGCTGGAGGGCGCTGAGCGCGTGGCTGGCGTGGATGCCGACATCGTCGTGCTCGTTCCCAAGGACAGGCTCAGGTTTGGCTACCGCATCTGGACCGAGCAGAAGAATGGCCTGGTGGTGAAGTTGCAGACGCTGGATACCGATGGGCAAGTGCTTGAGCAAGCCGCATTCTCGGAGTTGCAACTCGACGCTCCCGTCAAGATGGACAAGCTTTTGCAGATGATGGGCAAAGCAGACGGTTACCGTGTCGAAAAGCCCGTGCTGGTGAAGACCACGGCTGGCGCGCAAGGCTGGGTATTGAAAGCGCCGGTGCCCGGCTTCAAGCCCGTGAGTTGCTACAAGCGGCCGGCTACTCCAGCCAGTGCCATCGTCGGCCAGGAACCGATGCAATGGATCTTTTCTGACGGGCTGGCCTCGGTTTCCATTTTTGTGGAACCCTTTGACCGGCAGCGACATGGCAAGGCGTCCAGCCTGTCTATGGGGGCCACCCAGGCGACGACCCGGCAGCTTGATGCCTACTGGGTCACGGTGATGGGCGAAGTTCCCTTGACGACTTTGCGGCTTTTCGCCAACGGCCTGGAACGCATGAAGTAGCCGCGAATGTCCGGCAGATATTTCCCCCGGCAGCTTGTCAAACGTTGTCAGATTGTTTTTGGGGCTGCCGGCGCCACATGCATGGGTTGAATTTGACAATAAACACGCTTGCTTGAGAACCTGATTTATGAAAAGGCTGATGATGCTTGAATCGAACTGGAAACCGCTGCGCTCTTATCTTGCGGCCGGTCTGCTGGCGACAGTTGCCTTAGCAGGCCTGCTGCCAGCCAAGCCTGCATGGGCGCAAGTGCGTGGGTTGCCTGATTTCACTGAGCTGGTTGAGCAGGTAGGGCCGTCGGTGGTCAACATCAGAACGCTTCAAAAAGTCAAAGCCCCGGACGCGTCAGGCGTCGACGAGCAGATGCTGGAATTTTTCCGTCGCTTTGGGATTCCGGTGCCGCCTAATTTGCCGCGCGCGCCCCGCCCGGACCGCAATCAGCCGGACCAGGATGAAGACCAGCCGCGCGGTGTGGGATCCGGCTTTATTCTCACGGCAGACGGCCTGGTGATGACGAATGCGCATGTGGTTGACGGCGCGGACGAAGTGATCGTCACCCTGACCGACAAGCGTGAATTCAAGGCCAAAATCATAGGCGCCGACAAGCGCAGCGATGTTGCGGTCGTCAAGATTGAAGCCACGGGTTTGCCGGCGGTGAAAATTGGCGACATCAACCGCTTGAAAGTGGGCGAATGGGTGATGGCCATCGGCTCGCCGTTTGGTCTTGAAAATACGGTAACCGCGGGGATCGTCAGCGCCAAGCAGCGCGATACCGGCGATTACCTGCCCCTGATACAAACCGATGTGGCCATCAATCCCGGAAACTCCGGGGGGCCGCTGATCAATATGCGCGGGGAAGTCGTGGGCATCAACAGCCAGATCTATTCGCGCTCTGGCGGCTTTCAGGGCATTTCATTCGCCATTCCGATTGATGAAGCAACGCGGGTATCCGACCAACTGCGCAGCAGCGGCAAGGTCACGCGTGGGCGCATTGGCGTTCAGATCGACCAGGTGACCAAGGAAGTGGCGGAGTCCATCGGCTTGGGCAAAGCCCAGGGTGCGCTGGTAAGAGGCGTCGAAAGCGGCGCACCTGCAGAAAAGGCAGGCATTGAAGCGGGCGACATCATCATCAAGTTCGATGGCAAGACGATTGAAAAATCCAGCGACTTGCCGCGCATGGTGGGCAATGTCAAGCCTGGCACCAAGTCGGTGGTGACGGTGTTCCGGCGTGGCGCGACCAAGGATCTGCCGGTCACCATTGCCGAGGTGGAGCCCGAAAAACCAGCACGCAAGGCTTCCGGGGCCGAGCCCAAGCCCCCGGTGGCGGGTCCTGCGCAAGCGCTGGGTCTGGCGGTCAGCAATCTGACGGACGCGCAGAAGAAGGAATTGAAGATCAAGGGCGGCATCAAGGTGGATGTTGCAGAAGGCCCGGCGGCGCGGGCCGGGCTGCGTGAAGGTGATGTCATTGTTTCCATCGCCAATACCGAGGTCACGAGCGTCAAGGAGTTTGAAGCTGCGCTGGCTAAAATTGACAAGTCCAAAGCCGTCAATGTGCTGTTCCGGCGCGGCGAGTGGGCGCAGTATGCGCTGATCAGGCCGGCACGATGATATGAATCGAAGCGGTTGGCCGTGGCAGTCCCATTGCCAATGCGCGCTGTAGCATGCACATGGCCGGTCGAAGATCATGCGCGAGTCGTCCTGATCCAATCGGTTAAAATTGTGAACAAGTTGTGCATAAGATTCCTGTTGCTAGCCCGCAACGACAAAAATATGGCCATATTGGGACTTCTCGCCGCTGGCTTTTTGCCTACAATGAAACTCCAACTATCGCAGTTGCCATAGATTGTTGGTTCAGGGCGCGTCACTATTAGACGCGCCCTTTTTTATGGCCCGTCGCGAAAAAGCTCCCGTCTCTTCGCAATACATACAAGTACTTAGGCGTTCTCGTTGATGAATCACATCCGAAATTTTTCGATCATTGCGCACATTGATCACGGTAAATCCACCCTTGCAGACAGGCTCATTCAGCGCTGCGGTGGTTTGCAGGACCGCGAGATGAGTGCGCAGGTACTCGACTCGATGGATATTGAAAAAGAGCGTGGCATCACCATCAAGGCGCAGACAGCTGCGCTGAAATACAAGGCACTTGATGGTCAGGTCTACAACCTCAACCTGATCGACACCCCAGGCCACGTCGACTTCTCCTACGAAGTGAGCCGCTCGCTGTCCGCCTGTGAAGGTGCGCTGCTGGTGGTCGATGCCAGCCAGGGCGTCGAGGCCCAGACGGTCGCCAATTGCTACACCGCACTGGAACTCGGCGTTGAAGTCGTGCCGGTATTGAACAAGATGGATTTGCCGCAGGCCGATCCAGACACCGCACGCCAGGAAATCGAGGAGGTGATCGGCATTGATGCCACCGATGCCATCCCCTGCAGTGCCAAGACCGGCATGGGAATTGACGAAATTCTGGAGGCTGTGGTTGCCCGGATACCACCGCCCAAGGGCAACCCGGCCGGCCCCTTGCGGGCCATGATCATTGACAGCTGGTACGACGCCTATGTGGGCGTGGTCATGCTGGTGCGTGTGGTCGACGGGCGCCTGGCCAAGGGCGACCGCATCAAGCTGATGGCCAGCGAGGCCACGTACAACGCCGAGCAGTTGGGCGTCTTCACGCCGCACACCGAGCCGCGTCAGTCGCTTGAAGCCGGTGAAGTGGGTTTCGTGATTGCGGGGATCAAGGAGCTTCAGGCCGCTCGCGTCGGCGACACCGTCACCCTGATCAAGGGCGGCACGGGCGGCGCAGCATTCACGGCCACCGAGGCACTGCCGGGCTTCAAGGAAATCCAGCCGCAAGTCTTTGCCGGGCTGTACCCGAGCGAGGCCAGCGAATACGAGTCCCTGCGGGATGCGCTCGAAAAGCTCAAGCTCAACGATGCTTCGCTGCATTACGAGCCAGAAGTGAGTGAGGCGCTAGGATTTGGCTTTCGCTGCGGCTTCCTGGGCCTGCTGCATATGGAGATCGTCCAGGAGCGGCTGGAGCGGGAGTTTGACCAGGACCTGATCACGACAGCGCCCAGCGTGGTGTATGAAGTGCTCAAGGCCGACGGCGAAATCATCCGCGTCGAGAATCCCTCGAAGATTCCGGATGCCGGACGGGTCAGTGAGATTCGCGAGCCCATCGTGATCGTGCATCTCTATATGCCGCAAGACTA